>NZ_JBVAYG010000022.1:0-64174 GCF_055413365.1 Pseudaeromonas sp. HNCC25DJ182
CCTGTAAGAGGGGCTTTGGTTTTTTAAGCGAACACCTGCGTTCTCGAGATAAGGGCCTATTCGATGTTCTGGATCTGTTCGCGCATTTGCTCGATCAGGACCTTGAGCTCGACGGCGGACTGGGTGGTCTCGGCGTTGATGGACTTGGAGCCCAGCGTGTTCGACTCGCGGTTGAACTCCTGCATCATAAAGTCCAGACGACGGCCACAGGCGCCGCCTTTTTTCAGGATCTTGTGAGTCTCGGTGATGTGCATGCCCAGACGATCCAGCTCTTCGGCGACATCAATGCGTTGGGCCAGCAGGATGATCTCTTGCTCGACGCGAGTGGATTCCAGCTCCAGCTTGGCTTCGGCCAGACGGTCGACCAAGCGTTGACGTTGCCAGTCGAGGATCTGCGGCATCAGGGCGCGGACCTTGGTCACTTCCACCTGGATGCCCTCCAGACGCTGTTCGATCAGCGCCTTGAGCTTGTCGCCTTCACTCTGACGGCTCTCGATGAATAGCCCCAGCACCTCGTCAAAACCGGCCAGCAGACGGGTGTTGAGCTCATCCATATCCTGCTCGGGGGCGGCGATAACGCCGGGCCAGCGCAGCACATCCAGCGGATTGAGTTGACCCTGACCGGCGCGGTCGATGACCCACAGGGCGTTGTCGATCAACTGCTCGGCCAGGGCTTCGTTGACATGCAACTGGCCGCCATCGGTCTGGCTTTCGAAGCGCAGATTGCATTCGACCTTGCCGCGCTCCAGGTGCTTGCGGAAGCGCTCACGCAGGATTGGCTCCAGACCACGCAACTGCTCGGGCAGACGCAGATACGTTTCCAGATAGCGTTGATTGACGGAGCGGATTTCCCATACCGCGGTGCCCCAATCGCCTTTGAATTCTTTGCGGGCATAGCCTGTCATGCTGTGAATCATACGGATCTCGTCGGTCGGTAAAAAATTGTCGCGATTATAGCCCTGCCGTCGGCAAAAAGCCCGTCATGTGAAAAGCCGCGGCCGATCCCGTATACTGACGGCCATTTCCGATTTTAAGCAGAGAAGATCCCATGCGTCCGAACGGCAGAACGCCCGCGCAAATGCGCCCGGTTACCATCACCCGTCACTTCACCGCCCACGCCGAGGGCTCCGTTCTGGTCGAATTCGGCCAGACCAAAGTGCTGTGTAATGCCAGCGTGGTGGACGGCGTGCCTCGCTTCCTCAAGGGCAAGGGGCAGGGCTGGATCACCGCCGAATATGGCATGCTGCCGCGTTCGACCCACTCGCGCATGAATCGTGAAGCGGCCTCCGGCAAGCAGGGCGGTCGCACCCTGGAGATCCAGCGCTTGATCGGTCGCGCCCTGCGCGCCGCGGTGGACCTGAGCAAGCTGGGTGAATACACCATCACCCTGGATTGCGATGTGATCCAGGCCGATGGCGGTACCCGCACCGCCGCGATCACCGGCGCCTGTGTGGCGCTGGTGGATGCGCTGCGCTGGTTGCAGGAGCAGGGCAAGCTGAAAACCGATCCGCTCAAGTACATGGTCGCGGCGGTTTCGGTGGGCATTCATGAGGGCCAGGCGATTTGCGATCTGGAATATGTCGAGGATTCTGCCGCCGAGACCGATATGAATGTGGTGATGACCGAGTGCGGTCGCATCATCGAGGTGCAGGGCACCGCCGAGGGCGAGCCTTTCAGCCAGGACGAGCTGAACCAGTTGCTGGAGTTGGCCAAGGGCGGTATCGCCGAGTTGGTGACCCTGCAGAAGCAGGCTCTGTTATAAGTGTTGATGTGACGCGGCCGAGGCCGCGTTTTTTGTGATGAAAACCCGTTAAAGATGAAGAACCAAGAGGACCAAGCATGAAAGCCTACCAGCGCGAGTTTATCGAGTTTGCCCTGAGCAAGCAGGTATTGAAGTTCGGCGAGTTCACCCTGAAGTCAGGCCGCAAGAGCCCTTATTTCTTCAATGCCGGGCTCTTCAACTCCGGTCGGGATCTGGCCAAGCTGGGTCGTTTCTATGCCGCCGCGCTGGTGGATGCCGGTATCGACTATGACGTGCTGTTCGGACCGGCCTACAAGGGCATTCCTATTGCCTCGGCCACCGCGGTCCAGCTGGCCGAAGTGCATGATCAGGATGTGCCCTGGTGTTTCAACCGCA
Organism: Pseudaeromonas sp. HNCC25DJ182; assembly: GCF_055413365.1. NCBI lineage: Bacteria > Pseudomonadati > Pseudomonadota > Gammaproteobacteria > Aeromonadales > Aeromonadaceae > Pseudaeromonas > Pseudaeromonas sp. HNCC25DJ182. The sequence continues at coordinate 2,138 of NZ_JBVAYG010000022.1, forward strand.
AGGAAGCCAAGGATCACGGTGAGGGCGGCAACCTGGTCGGCAGCCCGCTCAAGGGGCGCATCATGCTGGTGGACGATGTGATCACTGCCGGGACCGCCATCCGTGAGTCCATGGATCTGATCCAGGCTAACGGCGCCGAGCTGGCCGGGGTCTTGATTGCGCTGGACCGTCAGGAGAAGGGCAAGGGCGAACTCTCGGCCATTCAGGAAGTGGAGCGGGATTACCAGGCACAGGTGATTGCTATCATCACGCTGGGGGATCTGATCCGCTATCTGGAAGAGAAGCCGGAGATGGGTGCCTTGCTGGAGCAGGTGCGTGCCTATCGGGCGCAATACGGCATCGAGGCCTGATCCCGGCTTCCCCGTCGTTCATCCTTCAACGAGCACAGGAGTGGCTATGCGTCTCTTGATTACCGGTTTGAATGGCACGCTCGCCCCCCATCTGGCGGCGCAGGCCAAAGCGGCGGGGTGGCAGCTGATCCCCTGGTCACGGCAGCAGGTGGATCCTGAGGACAGCACGGAATCGGCGCTGTTTTTGCAGCGGATGAGGCCCGATGCGATTGCCCATCTGGCGATGGGCGGCGAGAGCTGGGCCGCACAACTGGCAGCCTACGCCGCTCTGGCTCATATCCCCTTCCTGTTCACCAGCTCGGCCATGGTGTTTCACCATCAGCCGGATGGCCCCCATGGGGTGTCGGATGCGCCCAATGCCGAGGATGACTACGGTCGCTACAAGATGCGCTGCGAGCAGGCGATCTGGCAGGCCAACGCCCGGGCGTGTGTGGCGCGGATTGGCTGGCAGATCGATGGGGAGGCCCGGGGCAATAACATGCTGGCGGCGCTGGATAACTGGCAGCGGGAACAGGGTAAAGTGGCGGCCAGTCAGCTCTGGATCCCCGCTTGTTCGTTTATGGACGACACGGCTCGCGCCTTGTGGCAACTGCTGCAGGAGCGGGCGAGCGGTTTGTACCATCTGGATAGCAACGCCACCGAGGCCTGGACGTTCGCCGAACTGGTGCAGGCTCTGGCGGGTCAGTTTGATCGCGACTGGCGGATTGAGACGAATGATGACTATCGGCACGACCAGCGTTTGCTGGGGCATCCGGAACGCATGCCTGCATTGAGTCAACGCCTGCCCCGAGGGTGATTGTTTATTCAATATCGGCCTGCTGATGAGCCCCGCACCCTGTGCGGGTTTTTTTATCGTGGACGGAGAATGGTGCTCTGCTGGGGCTTTGTGCACGGGGTAGAAAAAAGCGCCAAACGAACTTGTTCCCTCTGTCGAGAATCGTCATGATTGGCGCCTGTTACAGCTGGTTTACATTTTAATAAATGACGGAGTTTTGCACATGAACAAGGGATTAGTGGCAGGCCTGGTGGCCGCCGCACTGGTAGGTGGTGGCAGCTATTATGCGCTGCAGGGAAAACTCGGCGGCAGCTCAGGTTCCAGTCTGGATTATGTGCCAGCCGATACCCTGGTCTTTGTCGGTGGCCTGGAGCCCATGTCCTGGAGCGATCTGGCCGCCTTCCGCGACAGTTTTTCCATGGGCTCCAAGCCGGAAGATATGCAGAAGATGGTGCAGGATCTGCTGAAAGCCGAAGGCGAAACGCCGAATCAGGCTCCGGCGGGCTTCCGTCTGTTACTGAGTCTGTATGCGGACTATCTGACCGCCGTCACGGCTCCGGATTTCAAACCGGAAGTACTCGGCCTGACTGACAAGCTGGATTCGGCCTTTTATACCGTGGGCGCTCTGCCGGTGATTCGCATCAAGCTGGGCAATGAGGCGACCTTCGATGCCTTCCTGAGCAAAGCCGAAGGCCGTTTCAAACTGCAGGCCGAAGCGGGCACGCTGAATCAATTCAATTACAAGCGCTATGCCCTGAATGATGATGCCAAGCAACCCATCTATCTGGCGATTGGCAAGCGCGACGGCTACGCCGTTCTGACTCTGGATCTGGGGACCCTGATCCCGGCCAACGAAGGATTGTCCGTGGCGTTTGGTCTGACCAAACCCGCCCAGGACCTGGCCAGCAGTGGCACCCTGCAAGCCATGGTCAAGGAGCAAGGTCTCAAACCCTTCTCCCTGGGATTCCTGAACCACGAAGCGTTGATCCGGGCCGTCACCCGTGCCGATAGCCCATTGGCCAAGTTGCTGGATAAAGTCAGCGAAGGGCAAGTCACCCAGGATCTGGCGCCCTTCCGCTCTGCCGCGTGCCAAAGCGAAATCGAAGGCATGGCCGCGCTGTGGCCACGGACCGTCTTCGGTTATACCGAGCTCGACAGCAGCAGCTCACCGATCCGGGTCAACAGCCTGCTCAAGGTGGTCTCTACCGACGCGGCGGCCATGGAGCAGTTGCAAAAACTGCGTGGCTTCCTGCCGGATCTCTCGGCCGGGCAGAGCAAGTTCTCCTATCAGCTGGGTCTGAATATGGATGAGCTGACCCCGGTCCTGACCAGCTTGTGGAGCCGCGCGACCCAGGCCAAGTTCAGCTGTGAACCGCTGATCGCCGCCCAGGCGCAACTCAAGGAGGTCAATCCGAGCCTGCTGGGCGCTATGACCGGCATGGTGCAGGGCGTGCAGGGGATGGGGATTGATCTGCAGGAGCTGAGCTTGAAACCGGCTGCCGAAGGTCAGGAGATGCCGGGCATCGCCGCACTCTCCTTCATGGCCACCCTTTCCAGCAAGCAACCTCAACAGCTGTGGAGCATGTTGGCCATGATGCAACCGGAGCTGGCCGCTATGCCGTTACCGGCGGATGGTCAGAGTGTCGAGCTGCCGTTGCCGCTGCCGGTGGAGTTGCCAGGCAAGATCAAGCTGGGGGTGTTTGGCAAACATATTGCCCTGTTCAGTGGCGACAAGGCTGAAGCGCTGACCGCTTCCTTAGGCAAGCAGGAGCTCAAGTCGAATGGTTTCTTCCATATGGGTCTGGACTACGGTCTGGTCGCCGATGCCTTTGACCTGTTGCTCAAGGACAAGCTGGCCAACCAGCAGGCTCTGGCTGCGGCCGCCGCTACCGAAGCGGAAGCTGCAGGTGCCGCATCTGCGGCACAAAGCACCGAAGTGACGGATGAAGCGGGATACGCAGAACCGACTGCGGCGGAGCTCAAGGCACAAGCCGATCGGGAACTCGAAGAGATGCAAGCCGCTCAGGCGATGATCGCCAAGTTGCGTGGCATGCGTCTGAGCTCAGGCTTCGACTTTACCGCGACCGGTCTGGAAGTTCGGGCCGACATGGAAATGCCGAAGCATTGATCCTGCGCGGGTGATCTGCTGTCACCCAGCCGCCATCATGCCAAAGGGCCGGACATAGTCCGGCCCTTCATTTTTGGGGCTTTCTTGAGTGACATTTTGCTTGGCGTAAAGCCGGCGTCAGGACTTGGGAACATGCATGGCGACCTGGGGCAGCGGACGTTTGAATCCTTCCGCCTCGAAGGCTAGGCTGACACGTTCCTGCAGTGCGAAGAATACATCCCAGTAATCCCCATTCTTGACCCAGGGCCGCACCACAATCTGCACCGCAGTGTCGGTCAGTGCCGCCACGGCGATCACCGGAGCCGGATCCTTGAGAACCCGGGGATCTTCATTGACCAGACGGGTCAATAGCTCCTTGGCCTGGCGCAGGTCGACGTCGTAGGCCAGATTGAAGCTCATATCGATGCGACGGGTCTCCATGCGGGAATAGTTGGTGATGGTGCCGTTCAAGATGGTGCCATTGGGAACCACTACCATCTTGTTGTCACCCGTGGTCAGCACGGTCGTGAAGATCTGCACGGTTTGCACCACACCGGCGGTTCCGGCGACTTCGACAAATTCACCGACCTTGATGGGACGGAACAGGATCAGCAAGACGCCGGATGCGAAGTTGGAGAGGGAACCTTGTAGCGCCAGACCAACCGCCAGACCGGCGGCACCGATCACGGCGACAAACGAGGCGGTCTGCACCCCGATGCGGCTGAGCGCCGCGATGCAGACGAAAGCCAGAATGGCATATTTCACCAGATTGCCGATGAAGTCGGTGATGGTGGAGTCCAGATTGCGTGCCTTCATCAGTCGCATCATGCCACCGGTCAGCAGGTTGGCGGCAAACCAGCCGAGTAGCAGGGTCAACAGTGCGGCGGCAATATTGACGCCGTACTCAATCAGCAGAGTCTGGTTGTTGGTCAGCCAGTGGGTGGCGTTATCGATGATTTCAGTTTCCATGAGTGCTCCTTGTGAGATCAGGCAGCGGGAAACTGAGCTCCCGCCATCAGCTTTGTAGCAACTGGTTATGAATAAATTGCCATTGGGTATCGAAATTGGCGGTCGGTTGCAGCCGGAATTGGCTACGCACAAATTGGCTGAGTCGACCTTCCACATAAGCTAGCAGAAGATTGGCCAACTGAGACTCCTCCACCGAAAATCCTTTGCCCTCCCGCAGTTTGCGTTCGCGTAGCACTTGCTTGAGCTGGCTTTCGAGTTTGTCAAACATATGGGTCACCCGATCGCGTAGCCGTTCGTGTTCCCCTTGCAGGGCATCACCGGTCAGAATGCGGGTAATGCCGGGATTTAGCTCAGAAAATTTGAGCAATAACAGTAAGATCCGCTCACAGCGGGCCAGCGTATCCTTCTCTTCACTCAGGATCAGATTGACCCGGGACAGCAGGGTCTCCTCGATAAAGTCGATCAAGCCTTCAAACATGCGCGCCTTGCTGGGGAAGTGCCGGTATAGCGCCGCCTCCGAGACACCGACTTCGGCCGCCAGACTCTTGGTGGTGATCCGTTGCCCGGCCTGATGTTCGAGCATATGGGCCAGCGCCTGGAGTATTTGCTCACGGCGGTGAGGTGTCTGTGACGCAGCTGGCGTGGCAGTTTGAGTTGTCATGTCCGAATAATCCCTAAACGAGAAGACAATGGAGGAACCATTCGCCGTGGCATGGGCGTCACGGCGATACTGCAGTCAGGTCAGGCCATCAATGACGGCCGGAGGATCCAAAGCCCCCTTCGCCCCGCTCACTGCTATCAAATTCATCAACAATGGTGAAACTGGCTTGCACCACCGGCAGGAAGACCAGTTGCGCGATACGCTCACCGGGCTGGATGGTGAAGCTCTGCTGGCCGCGATTCCACACCGAGACCATCAGTTGCCCCTGATAGTCGGAGTCAATCAGTCCGACCAGATTACCCAGTACTATGCCGTGCTTATGACCCAGACCGGAGCGCGGCAGTATGGTGGCACACAGCCCCGGATCGGCGATATGAATGGCCAGACCGGTGGGCAGCAGGGTGGTGGCGCCGGGCGCCAGTTCGACGGCCGCATCCAGACAGGCGCGTAAATCCAGGCCTGCCGAGCCCGGAGTGGCGTATTCCGGCAGCGGGAATTCATGGCCGATACGCGGGTCGAGAATTTTCAGTTCAATCTGTTTCATGTCGGTACTTCTTGAAGATAAGAGTCATAAGGTGGCGAGCCACCTCGGTTTTTGCGGCCAGCGGCAGTTCCTGCCGACCGCCGGGCCAGAATACAGTCAGCGCATTGTTATCGCTGTTAAAGCCCTGTCCTTCTCGCGCTACATCATTGGCGGCAATCATATCCAGCCCTTTGCGCGCCATCTTGTCGAGGGCGTAGTGTTCGACATCCCGGGTCTCGGCAGCGAAGCCGACCACGAAGGGCTTATCGGTCCGAGCTGCGACCTCAGCGATGATGTCGGGATTTCTCACCAGAGTCAGCGTCAGTTCATCGGCCGATTTTTTGATTTTTTGAGGGGCAATATCCACAGCGCGATAATCGGCGACGGCGGCGCAGCCGATAAACACCTGCTGCTGGCCAACTTCGCTTGCCACCGCGGCCTGCATCTCCAGCGCACTTTCCACATCAATGCGGCGCACACCGGGTGGCGTTGGCAAGGCAACCGGGCCCGATATCAGCGTCACATCGGCACCCAGCTCCGCCGCGGCCGCAGCCAGGGCAAAGCCCATCTTGCCGGAGCTGTGATTGCTGATGTAACGCACCGGATCCAGCGCCTCGCGGGTGGGCCCTGCGGTGATCAGCACCTTCAGGTCGAGGGACGGACGAGTGAAGAAGCGCACGCACTCGGTGACCAGCTCGTTCGGGTCCAACATGCGGCCTGGGCCGACATCGCCGCAGGCCTGGGAGCCGGAGTCCGGTCCCCACAACTGGACTCCGCGCTGGGCTAATAGCTGCAGATTGGCCTGGGTGGCCGGATGCAGATACATCTGCTGGTTCATGGCCGGTGCCACGGCCACGGGGGCGGGGGTGGCCAGACACAGGGTGGTCAGTAATTCATCGGCCATGCCGGATGCCAGCCGGGCGATCAGGTTGGCGGTAGCGGGAGCCAGCAATACCAAATCGGCCCATTTGGCCAGTTCGATATGGTTCATGCCCATTTCGCTGGCCGGATCCAGCATGCCATCCGGAATGGCGTGCCCCGAGACAGCCTGAAGCGTCAAGGGGGTAATGAAGGCGCGGGCGGAATCGGTCATTACCACCCGCACTTCCGCGCCCCGATCGCGCAGACGGCGCACCAGTTCGGCGCTCTTATAGGCGGCAATGCCACCGCTGACGCCCAGTAATATGCGTTTATCGCGCAGTTCCATACTTTCTATTTCCTGCTGCCAGGTCGAAGGCAAGAGAATATCACAAGGGATAGCGGACGAGCAGAAGCCGCCATCACACCCCGGTTGTATCACGGAGATATGTCAATCTGTCACTCCTGGCGGCCAGGGCCGAGAGCTGACAGGGGGCTGGCTCCACTCGAGTTGCTATCTTCAAGGCTGCTCAGCACCTAGATGCTACTGCAAGTGCAGCAAGAATCGTGCTCGCAATCAACAGGCCGGGGATCGGCAGCAAGGAGAGGGAATGGGGATCCGGGATTGGCCGGCGGCCGAGAGGCCCAGAGAGAAGTTGCTGAGCAAGGGGGCTGCGGCGCTCAGTGATGCCGAATTACTGGCTATTTTCCTGCGCACCGGCGTCTCCGGCATGGATGCAGTGGAGCTGGCGCGCCGCCTGCTGATGGAATTTGGTTCCCTGCGCGGACTGTTTGCCGCCGATCAGCGGCAGTTTTGTCAGGCCCATGGCCTGGGAGAAGCCAAGTTCGTGCAGTTGCAGGCAGTACTGGAGATGAGCTGCCGCTATCTGGATGAGGAGATGAAGCGCGGAGATGCGCTCACCAGCCCGACGGCGACGCGGCGCTTTTTGCAGGCGCGGTTACGGGATCGGCGGCAGGAGGTGTTTGCCTTGTTATTGCTGGATAATCAGCATCGGGTGGTGCATTTCACCGAACTATTTTGGGGAACGATCGACGCGGCCAGTGTCTATCCACGGGAAGTGGTACAGACGGTGCTCAAATATAATGCGGCGGCGGTGATCCTCTGCCATAATCACCCGTCCGGTGTGGCTGAGCCTAGCCGGGCAGACCGAAGCCTGACCGACCGCATCTGCGCGGCCCTGGGTCTCATCGATGTGCGGGTGCTTGATCATCTGGTCATTGGTGACGGTGAAACGGTTTCCTTTGCCGAGCGTGGTTGGCTATAGCCGATCACCGCTTGGCTTTTGCTTGATCTTCGCCGAGCGATGCTGTATAAAATGCCGCCTTCTATGTGGCCCCGCAACAGGCCAGCGGGGCTGAGAAATGCTCGAGCAAAAGAAGTAAGATTTGGAGAGACTGACATGTCTAGAGTATGCCAAGTAACCGGTAAGCGTCCGGCAGTGGGTAACAACCGTTCCCACGCTAAGAACGCGACCCGTCGTCGTTTCCTGCCTAACCTGCAAACTCACCGTTTCTGGGTTGAAGGCGAGAAGCGTTTCGTCAAGCTGCGTGTATCCACCAAGGGCATGCGTATCATTGACAAACTGGGAATCGAAGCAGTTCTTGTTGATCTGCGCGCCCGTGGTGAAGTGTAAGGAGATAGATCATGGCTAAAGGTGTACGCGAAAAAATCCGCTTGAACTCCAGCGCCGGTACTGGTCACTTCTACACCACTACCAAGAACAAGCGCACCATGCCTGAGAAGATGGAAATCAAGAAATTTGATCCCGTTGTTCGTCAGCATGTGATCTACAAGGAAGGCAAGATCAAGTAATTGATCCTGTCCTGCTTGAAAAGAACCCGACTCCGGTCGGGTTTTTTTATGCCTGCGATTCAGCGAGGGGAGTAGGTGCATCGACGCCAGCCTTGGGTCACAATAGCCGCCAGTGTTAACAGTTTGTGATGAAAGGAATGCCTCATGCCGGAGTTACCCGAAGTCGAAGTCAGCAAGCAGGGGATCAGCCCCTGGTTACTCGGGCATACCGTAACTCGTGTGGTGGTCCGGACTCCGTCTCTGCGTTGGCCGATCCCGGCCGAGATCCAGCAGCTGGTGGGCTGTCCTATTGAGCGCGTCGAGCGCCGAGCCAAGTATCTGCTGCTCTTCTCCACCCTGGGAACGGCGATCCTGCACTTGGGGATGTCCGGGCGACTGCGCATTCTGCCCATCGGTGCCGCGGTGGAAAAACATGATCATGTGGATATCGAACTGGATAACGGCAAAATGCTGCGACTCAATGATCCCCGTCGCTTCGGGGCTCTGCTCTGGACTCGTGACGCACCGGAAACCCATCCGCTCTTGGCTGCGCTAGGGCCTGAACCGCTGACGGTCGCATTTCATGGTGAGTACCTGTATCAGCGGTGTCGTCGCAAGCACAGTGCCATCAAACCTTGGCTGATGGATAACCACCTGGTGGTGGGGGTCGGTAACATCTACGCCAATGAGTCGCTGTTTGCGGCCGGGATTGATCCGCGACGCGGCGCCTCTACCCTGAGCCTGGAGGAGTGCGAGCGGCTGGTGGTCGAGGTCAAGGCGGTGCTGGAGCGCGCGATCCGGCAGGGCGGCACCACGCTCAAGGATTTTACCCGCGCCGATGGCAGGCCGGGGTATTTCGTCCAGGAGTTGCAAGTCTATGGCCGGGCCGGTCAGGCATGTGTCCGCTGCGGCCATCCGTTGGAAGAGTTGCGGCAAGGGCAGAGAACGACTGTCTATTGCCGTCTGTGTCAGCGTTAGTCCGGATTGTGGGGCGCTTGCTGCTGTTTGGCCTGCACCGCAATGGCGACTTCGGCACTGACGAAGGGGCTGACATCACCGCCGTGCAGAGCCACTTCTCGCACCAGGCTGGAGGTGACGCAACTGAGCTCGCTGCGTGACGGTAGGAAAAGTACTTCCAACTCGGGCATTAATTGCCGGTACATGCCAGCCAGCTGATTTTCGTAGTCGAAGTCGGTCATGGAACGAATACCGCGTACCAGCACATTGGCGCCTTGCTGACGGGCAAAATCGATGAGCAGACCGCTAAACCCCTCCACCCGGACCTGCGCATAGGGTGCGCAGCTTTGGCGAGCCAGGGTGATGCGCTCCTCCAGACTGAAGAGCGGGCGCTTGCCCGGACTCATGGCGATGGCCACGATCACTTCATCAAAAATTCCTGCCGCACGGGCGATCAGATCCTGATGCCCGAGGGTTAACGGGTCGAAGGTTCCAGGGAAAATAGCCTTGGTGTGCATCGCATGGTTCCTTGCGTGGTGCCTCGCGGAAAATTCTTGGCGAATTATACGGTTGCCTGCTTGTGAAAGGTACGACCTTTGGCAAGAATAGCCGCCATTGCGGTGAAGGAGAGCGACGATGCAACGTATTCTGGTGGTGCGTAACGACAAGATTGGCGATTTCATGCTGGCCTGGCCCAGCTTCGCCATGCTCAAGGCGTCGTGCGACTGCCATGTCACGGCTCTGGTGCCACCCTATACCGCAGCATTGGCCGAGCTCTGTCCCTGGATCGATCAGGTGATTCTGGACCCGGGTGCTAAGGCGAGCCGTACCGAACAAGTTGCTCTGCTGCGTCGACTGCGGCAAGGCCAGTTCGATGCGGCGATTGCGTTGTTTTCCCGCTGGCGCACCGCCTGGTTGTTGTGGCGTGCCGGAATCCCCTATCGACTGGCGCCGGCCACCAAACTGGCGCAGTTTCTCTATAACCACCGCCTGGTGCAGCGCCGCTCGCGTTCGGAAAAGCCGGAATCTCAGTACAATCTGGATCTGATCCGCCATTATCTGCAGCAGCAGAACCAGGCACCGGTCGAGCCTAACCCGCCATACCTGGTGTTCGACGATGCACTGTTGGTCGCCGTTCGCGGTGATACGGCCGGCCAGTTGGGGATCAACCCGGCCAAACCCTGGTTGATGGTGCACTGTGGCACCGGCGGCTCGGCCAATAACCTGAGTCTGCAGCAGTACGCAACGCTGATCCTGGGGTTGCAGCAGCACTATCCAGATTATCCCTGCGTGCTGACGGCCGGTCCTGGTGAGGGCGAGATGGCCGCGGCGCTGGCGACCCTGGTGCAGCAAGGTGGCGGTCATGCCTCCATCTATCACTCCCGTGAAGGCTTGCCCCGTTTCTGTCAGGTGATTGCCAATGCCGCCTTGTTTATCGCGGGCAGTACCGGCCCCCTGCATATTGCCGCGGCGCTGGATGTCCCGACGGTCGGCTTCTTCCCGGCCCGGCGCTCGGCGACTCCCTTGCGTTGGCAACCCTTGAATAGTGAAGGACGTCACCTGGCGATTGCCGCACCGACGGTGGGCGATGGCCAGAATATGCACCTCATCTCGATGACCGAGACCTTACCCCGGGTCCACGCCTGGTTTGCGGCCCTGCAGCCCGCAGCAGAGTAGCGCCGTTTGCTATCCACCCGGTAGGGTGGCGATCCCATGACGCAGGAAGCTCATCGGCGTGGGTGCTTATCCGTCATGAGGCTCGGGCGAGATATCCTCTCTCGCCAACTCGCCGTAAACCCTTCCCTGGGGGCTCGACGGCGGCATCCCTGCCGCCAACGGTTGGCTCAACAGGCTATCTCGCCTTCGCTAACGGACAGGTATTGGCGCTCAGGGGGCCTCTTGTTTCTTCTGCCTGATATTGCCGGGCGAAAGGAGCCCGATTATTCCGGTTTTCCCTGTGTCCGGCCGCGCAGCCACAAGTCGGCGTATTTGATAAAGGTAGAGTGGCTCGAAAGGATGCTCAGCAACAGACCTGCCTTGCCATCGAGAAAGCCCAGCCGCAGCACATACATCCGCAAGAAGCAGCCGATGGCGTGACCGAACCCCTGCAACAGCGAGCCGCGTTTGCCCCGTGCGGCCCGGCCGTCGGCCCAGGCCTTACCATAGCGGGCTGATTTCACCAGATAGTGTTCCAGATCCCGATAGGGAGTGTGTAGCAGGTCACCGTGCAGTGCCTGTACCTGCATGCTCTCATCCAGCTCGACCTTCTCATGCACCAGGGCATCGTTGTAGCGGGTCAACGCGGTGGGATAGAGTCGCAGCACCCGATCCGGGTACCAGCCACAATGACGGATATAGCGGCCGAACACCCAGTTCAGGCGTGGGACTGAGTAGACGGTGCGTCCGGCCGGAGCGGCGCAGACGCGCAGAATCTCAACTTGCAGCTCGGGCGTCACCCGCTCGTCGGCATCCAGCCAGAAACACCACTGGGCCGTGACCCGATCCTGGGCCAGTTGCCGCTGCCGTCCGTATCCCGGCCAATCGGGTTCGATCTGATAGTTGGCCTTGAATTCGGCCGCAATCTCGGCGGTATTGTCACTGCTGCCGGAGTCGAGGATCACGATCTCGTCGACCCATCCGGCCACACTTTGCAGGCAGGCGCGCAGGTTCTCGCCCTCGTTCTTGACGATGAGGACGGCGGCGATACGGGGTTGGCTCATGCGGGATCCTTGAGCAGGCCATGGGCCTGGGTGATGGCGTTAAATTGGTCGATCACCTGTTGCGGGGTGATCTGTTGCATGGCATCTGGATCCTTGAGCCGGCTGCGCCAGGGCAACTCGGCCAGAGGGCGCCCGGTGTGAGCCTCCATCAGTTGTTGATAGACGCTGACCACCCAGTCGCGGCACCGATAGGGGCCGGTGCGTTCCGGGTTGTGGTGAGCATACAGACCGATCACCGGCACGCCCGCGGCGGTGGCCATATGGGTGGGGCCGGTATCCGGCGCCAGCACCAGCTGGGCTTGCTTGATCAGCGCCATCAGCTGTTTCAGGCTGGTCTGGCCGATCAGGTTCCCGGGTTGATGCTGACACAGAGCCATGATCTCGCTGGCCATCTGCCGCTCCAGCGGGGTCGGCCCGCCGCACAACAGCACCTGGAAGCCACAAGCGGCGGCGTGATCGACGAGGGCGGCATAGCCTGCCACGGTCCAGTTCTTGTAGGCCTTGCTGGCGGCCGGAGCGATCACCAAGGTCGGACGGGCGTTATCCAGATGGGCGCTCGCCCAGGCATCGTCGGCCGCCGAGGTGGGGATCTGCCAGTGCGCTTCGCGATCGGTAATGCCCAGCTCGGCGGCAAAGGCCATCAGACCATCCAGCACATGGGGGGAGGCGGGCGATGGAACCGCATGATTGGTAAACCAGCGTTGGCCATCACCGGCCCGCTGTGCATCAAAGCCCAGCTTGTGGGTAGCACGGATACCCAGACTAAGCAGACTGGCGCGCAGCGCCGACTGCATGTGCAGCAGAGCATCGAAGCGGCGCCCCTTGAGCTGCCGCCACACCTGGCGGTAACCGCGCCAGCCCTGCTTCTTGTCGAAAGGGATCACCTCGACACCGGGCAAGTCGCCCAGCAGCATGGCTTCGACCTTGCCCATGATCCAGGTGATGCGGGTGTGTGGCCATTGGCGCTGAATGGCCTGTACCACGGCGACGGTATGCACACAGTCGCCGATTGCCGACAGACGCAGGATGCAAAGGGATTCTGGAGCGTGGGAAAACAGCGGCATGAGGTGGCTTCCAGACAAAGGAGTGCGGGCATTATGCAAACTCGGACAAGGCTTGTAAAATGTCCATCCACTCCATTCGAGCCAACGGACGAGAAGCGCGATGCACGGCTGGCAAACCCTGAGCCACGGCTCACACACCTGCTGGTTTGATGAGCAGCTGTTCCCTGATTTCTCCATCGAGGCCTTCGACCCGGCTTATTGGCAGGCACAAGATGCCGTGACCGGCCAATCCCGGGGACGCGGCGTGACCTGGTTCGTCCGTCACCACGGCCTGTCGCTGGTGTTGCGTCACTACTGGCGTGGCGGCCTGATGGGCAAAATTAATCCGGACCGGTTCTGGTTTCATGGCGTCGAGTCTTCACGCGCCATGGCCGAGTTCCGGCTTCTGGGCCAGTTGCGGGATCTGGGATTACCGGTCCCGCGGCCGGTGGCGGCGCGCCTGCAGCGCCAGGGACTCTGGTATCGGGCGGATCTGTTGATCGAGCAGATCCCGGGTGCACGGGATCTGGTGCATCTGCTGCGCCAACAATCACTCACTGCGGCTCAGTGGCAAGCGGTGGGGGCTCTCATTGCCCGTCTGCATCAGGCCGGGGCTTATCACTCGGATCTGAACGCCCACAATCTGTTGCTGGATGGGGACGACCAGATCTGGGTCATCGACTTTGACAAATGTGGCCTGCGCGAGCCTGGCCCCTGGCAGGCCGAGATGCTGGCCCGCCTGCTGCGTTCCCTGCGCAAGGAAGCTGGGTTGCATCCCGGGTTTCATTGGCAGGAGGATGATTGGTTGTCCTTGCTGGATGGATACAAGGCGGTGCAACCGGTTCGTTAGTCGCTGCACTCCAGATCGCAACAGCGGACAATGGCCGCCAGTGTTTTAGCCAGTGCCCCCTGATTGGCCGCGACCACATCGAAGGCGCGCATGCCCATCGGCTGCCGCTTCTCCCCATCCTGCAATAACTCCAGCACAGTCGCGCCCAGCGCCTGCGCATCCGCGACTATGATGCAGGCCTTGCTGTCGCACAGCTGGCGCGTCACATCGGTAAAGTTGAAGTAATGGGGGCCGATGAGTGTCGGTTTGCCCAGACTGGCGGGCTCCAGCAGATTGTGGCCGCCGACAGGCACCAGACTGCCGCCCATAAAGGCCAGATCGCAGGCCTGGAACAGCAGAGGCATCTCGCCCATGGTGTCGGCCAGATAAACCTGGGTTTCAGCTGTGATCGGTTCCTCGCGGCTGCGGCGCGCCAGAACCAGACCCTCGGCCTGACACAGAGCGGCGACGGCATCGAAGCGTTGCGGATGACGGGGCACCAGGATCAGCAGGCTCTGTGGCAACTGTTGTCGCACCTGCTGCAGGGCGGCCAGCACCTGCTCATCTTCACCGGCATGGGTACTGGCGGCGATCCAGACCGGGCGGGCACCAATGCGGGTGCGTAGCTGTTGTCCGGCTTCGATCTGGGCTTGATCGAGCTGGATATCAAACTTGAGCGAGCCGGTGACCTGCAGCCGCTCGACGGGAAGTCCCAAGCGGCGAAACCGTGCCTCATCATCACGATGCTGGCAGAGTACCAGGCTCAGATGGCGGCTCATGGCGCGGAAGACCCCTTGCACCTTCTGGTAGCGCTGGCAGGAGCGCTCGGAGAGGCGGGCGTTCATCACCACCACCGGCATCTGGCGTCGGGCACAGGCGGCGAGCCAGTTCGGCCAGAGTTCGGTTTCCATGATCACCAGGGCGCGAGGTCGGGTGCGTTGTAAAAAGCGCCATACCGCATCCGGATAATCCAGCGGCGCATAACGATGGGTGACTAACTCGCCCAGCTTGGCGATCTGGTCGGCCCCGGTGCGGGTGGTGGTGGTCACCAGCAGTGGCAACTCGGGATGCGCGGCCTTCAAGGCCCGGATCAGGGGAATGGCGGCCAGGGATTCGCCGACACTGACGGTGTGGATCCACAGCGGTGGCGTCGGGCTCTCGAACCGCGGTCCCCAGCCCAACAGCTCGGCCCAGCGCTGGCCATAGCCGGGTTTGCCGGGGCGGTCGCGGTAGGTGATATAGAGCACTACCGGCAGCGCCAGATAGATGATGAGGCAGTAGAGCAGACGATAGAACATAAGGCACCGATGGGTCGAAGGCCGGGTGGCGGCCAGTATCGGTGATGCGGGGGGTAGACTCAAGCCAGCGGAGTTATCGGGGGCGTCATTTGTGCGTCATGGCGCTCGGCAGCGGGTCCGAGCCTACTTTCTCCCCGGCAGTGGAACCGCCGGGGAGGAGTGGGTAGCGCAAGACTCTTCGATTAAGGTGCCGATGGTTCCGCTTTCGGTAGTAACAGTCCCTGGTGTTGTTGCTCCGCCACATAGGCTTCGGTCTGGGTCTTGAAGCTGACCTGATAGGAGAACTTGCGGCTGTCATTGGCAGCGACCAGATTGACACACAGACAGTAGCAAGCGGCGAGCAACAGTGCCTGGGTCAGACGCCGATCGCTTTGTTGTTGTGCCCAATGACGGATAAACAGCAGCAGCGGGATCTGGGCGAACGGGAAGGCGATCATCAGATGCCAGTAGCTGAAGATGATGGGCGAGAGCACGGCGCTGATAAAGATAGCCACCAGAGCGGCCACGCCATACAGGGTGAACCACTGCTCGCCATTGGCCTCTGCGACAGCAGGACGACGCCACCACTGGCTCTTGACCTGCTGCCAGACAAACCAGTTGGCCTTCAACGACAGCACCACCGACAGTGCGCCAATGGCGTAGACCAGTACCCGCCAGGTCCAGGTCAGTGCCAGCTGCACATAATGGGAGCCGCTCAGCCAGGCGAAATGGGTGTCGTTGATCAGTCGCTCGGCGAACAGCCAGGAGCCGTAGCGGAACCAGTAGATGAAGGCTTTCAGTACCGGGTAGACATGGACGCCACCCCAGCCGATGTAGCGCTTTTGCGCCTCTGGATCCGTATTCTGGGCAATGGTCTGGTTACTCATCAGCTCCTGCAGATAGGGGATGAGTGATGCGGCGATCAGCAGGATGGCGCTGGCAAGACCCAGCCAATGGATCTGGATCAGCCGACGATAGAACAGATAGGCCGAGATCACCGCCAGAATGGGCCAGGAGTAGTGCAACTGCATCGCCATGCCGATGGCCAGCACATGGATCAGGGTGTGAAAAAATGAGGGCTTGTGGCGCAAATGAAACGCCGACCAGAAGTGCAGGGCGGCGAACAGGAACAGGTACGACGGGTTATAGAGCAGGTTTTCGTACATGAACCAGGGATTGAGCCAGTACAGCAGCATGAACAGCAGGCGGATACGGGGGGCAAATAGTTGCCGGATCACGCTGTCAAACAGCAGATAGCTCACCAGTCGCATGACCAGTAGCGCCAGCATGGGGGCGTAGGGGGAATACCAGATCGTGAGCGGCAGCCCGACCAGATAGGCCGACAGTGAGCCGGGTACATTGCCCACGGCACTGGCGGCATTGCCATAGCTGAGCCAGGTGCCTTGCAGGGCGCCGAGGTAGCCCTTGTAGAGCATCTGGGTCTGATCGCCGGTTAGAACCTGATGCTCAGCATAGAGCAGCGAGAGCAGTAGACCGAGCAGCACTCCACCCCAGAACAGGGGATTGACATAGGCATCCAGGCCCTGTGGTTTCATATCATGGGTCGACAAGGGAAATCCTCAGTCATCAGCGAGTGTAATGGGGGAGACATCCTGCGCCAGCACCGGATGCAGGCGAGTCAGGGCTTGCCAGACCTGTTCCGGTGCCAGCTCCGTCAGACACTTCAGATGCCCGAGCGGACATTCGCGTTTGAAGCAGGGGCGGCAGCTGATATCGGTCTGCACGGTTTCGACCTTGGTGCTCAACGGCGGGGTATAGGCCGTGGAGGTTGAGCCATAGACGGCGACCAGCGGTGTGCCGACCGCAGCCGTGATATGCATCAGTCCCGAATCGTTACAGACAGTGGCATCGCAGGCGGCGAGCAGGTCGATGGCCTCGGTCAGACTGGTTTGCCCGGCCAGGATCTGGCACTGCCCTTGCGCGGTCGGCGAGAGCTGATTGAGGATGCTATGGGCGACATCCCCATCTTTGGCCGAGCCAAAAATCCAGACCTGGCCTCCCTTGGCACACCAGCGTTCGGCGATGTTGGCATAATAGGTTTCCGGCCAGCGTTTGGCGGGGCCAAATTCGGCGCCGGGACAGAGTCCAAGCACGGGAGCCTGGCTGGAAAGCCCCAGTCGGACGCGTGCTTGGTCCTGCTGTGCGCGATCGACGCGCAGGGCCGGATGGGGAATGGCGGGGAGCGCGGTCGCCGAGGTCATCTGCGCTTTGGCAAAGGCCAGTGCCATGTAGCGTTGCACCATCAGCGGAAAATCACGTTTGTTGCTGCGCAAGTCGTTGAGCAGGCCATAGCGGCTTTCACCCTTCCAGCCGGTGCGGCGTGGTATGCCGGCAAACAGCGGGATCAGCGCTGATTTCAGCGAGTTCGGCAGTATCAGTGCCCAGTCATAACCTTCGGCTTTCAGGGTTCGCCCCAAACGCCAACGGGCACCGAGCTGCAAGTCGCCGTGACCTAGCGGCATTTTGATGGCGCGATCGACTTCCGGCATCCGCTCCAGCAAGGGCAAGCACCAACCGGGGGCCATCACATGCAGCAGCGCATCCGGGTGCTGTTGTTTGAGCAAACGATACAGGCTCTGGGACATCACCATGTCGCCAACCCAGGCCGGGCCAATCACTAGAATTTTCATCGTTAGTTTCTCATTCATGCGGAACGGCAGAACTGCGATCTGCGGTGTGGCATTGATGCCACCAGGCCGGAAGACGTTGCTCCAATTCATCCCAGGGCAAGGTATTGATGTCTTGAGGATGGGTTGCCTTGGACAACAGTGTCTCGGCTAAGGGATGGCGAGGGCCCCAGTCTTGAAGATTTTCAGCATCCGGATTGTAGAGTCCGAATACTGGCTTATCCAAACCGACCGCGATATGCACGGTGGCGGTATCGACCGAGATCAAGGCCGCCGCACGGCGGATTTGGGCAATAGCATCGGCAATATGGGTACTGGCCGGATAGCAGAACAGACGACCGCTGTTGAGCTCCTGGCACAGAGCCATCACCTCATCCCGACTATCCGGTGCAAAGAGCAGGCAACAATCAGCCTCCGGGATCTGTTGGTGGACCAGGCTGATCAGTCGATGCATGCTGGCTGGCGTTAACCGACGGGATCCGCCACTCCCATAACCATTGATAGCGATCACTGGGCGGCTACTCGGCCAAAACGCGGCCACAGCCTCTTCATGCCGGGCCAGATACGGGATCCGGTAGTGCGTGTTGAAGCGGGTTGCTCCCAACGCATGGGCCAGTTGACCAAATTTCTCGACAAAGTGCATGCCCTGACACCGAGCGCCCAACTTGATATCGATGCATTCCAGATCATCGTCCAGGCCTGCAATATGCTGGCTCCGAACCCGGCTCAGGAAAAACAGATCTTTCATCTTGAGGGCTTTACTGAAATGGACCAGGCACTCGATGGGGCCGAGGTCACGGGCCAAACGGGCGAGTTGCCAGTAACCTGCACGCTTGGAACACTCATAGACATGATCGGCGCCGAGATGCTCCCTAAATAGCCATGCCATGGCGGGGGTGGTAATGACTTCCACCCGAATTCCGGGCCGTGCCTGCCGAAGGGCTTCGAAAAACCAGGAGGATACAATGGCATCCCCCAGTTTGGCATCCCAACGTACCAGTACAATCCGGCCAGCGGTACCTCGGCCAGATCGTACCGGGCGGTCGAAGAGCATGCGGCCAAGGGCGCGCCGTAATGCATCCCGCCCTCTCTGTACGGCACTTTTCAATGGCTTGAACATGCTCGCCCCGACAGAACTACAGACCGGCTGCGGCGAATCGTTCAAGGTATACCGCTTCCGTCGCGGCCTTGTGATCGAGTAATTGCTGACTGAACTCGGCAATGTTCTCCAGGCGCTCATGGATTAGCTGATCCAGATGCGCGAGCTCTTCGCCAACCGGCACCATGGCGGCACGGAACCCCTTGACCGTGGAGGCCCGGGGATCGTGAGCGATCATGATACCTGGCGTACCTTGTGAGGCGCTCATGCCGATGCCGTGCACCCGGTGACCGATGACCAGATCGTAACGGCCGAAGATATCCAGATAATCACGGGAATCAAAGGAGTAGCGCAGAGTCTGCCCCGGGAAGTCCTGTTTGAATGGTGTCAACTCATCAATGTAGTGAGCCACAAATTCAACCTCATAACGATCACCATACTGCTGCAGTATGTGGTTATAGATCTTCATCAGATAGTCATGGGTGGTTGCCGAGACATTGTTGCAAGAAACCGCTGACTTGGTGCCATAGATCAGGCCGATCCGTTTCACTTCCTTCACTTGACGCTGCTCGCGACTGGAGAACAGCGCAGGACAAGGGATCTGGTGAACAGGCAGTGGTTGCAGGCTCAATCGCGTGTCTTCATCGCGGCAGGTGATGAGCTTGGCGGCACGGAAGACGGCCATTTCATCGGCCGTAAAATGGCTCTCGTCAAATGTAAAGCGACCGCTGGTACCCAGACCAAGAAACAGGGTTGGCAGTTGGTATTCAAGAATGGAGCGATACAGTTTGTTCATCCGCAGCCCGCGCCATTCCGGAGAGCCCGCGAAAACCACCAGATCGGCGTAATCCATTGGCAGGCGATCTTTCACCGAGTTATCGAGGAATTTTTCCATGAAGTCGCGGCCGAGCAGGTTGTCGATCTTCTTGACGAAATCGTGGCGACGGGCCCGACGTATCTGCGGATTCCGGTTGTAAATGATGGGATTGAAATCACCCAGCTGTTTGCGCAGCAGATTCATGCAACCCATCAGAATGAATTCATCACCAGGATTCCATTGACGGGTAGTAGAAAAAACGATGTTCATAGGATCAATCTCATCAAGTTGGTCAGTCAGTGGGACTATAGGATAAAGAGGGTCGGTATCCTGAGTGAGGCAGGATACCGACAGAGCTCGCGTGTTAGGCCTTATTCAGCCATTCCATATATTCAGCCACGCCTTCGGCGACGGAGCGGAACTGGACATCGCAGCCGGTGGCTCTGAGTTTGGTCAGATCCGCCTGGGTGTAACTCTGATAGCGGCCTTTGAGGTGATCCGGGAACGGAATGAACTCGACCTGGCCACGACCATGATGCTTGACCACGGCTTCGGCGACATTCAGGAAGGGTTCGGCGCGCCCGGTTCCGCAGTTATAGATGCCGGACTTGCCTGCGTTCTTCCAGAACCAGATATTGACCTTGCAGACATCTTCGACGTAGACGAAATCACGGGTCTGACCGCCGTTGCCAAAACCGTCACAGCCCTCAAACAGTTTTGGATTCTGTCCGGCCTTCATCTGGTTGTTCAGGTGGAAGGCCACACTGGCCATACTGCCCTTGTGCTGTTCGCGGGGGCCATAGACGTTGAAGTACTTGAGGCCGACGATCTGGCTGTTGGTGGTCGGCAGCAGGCGACGGACATATTCGTCAAACAGGAACTTGGAGTAGCCGTAGACGTTCAGCGGTTGCTCGAAGCGACGGTCTTCGATGAAATTGTCGTTACGGCCACCATAGGTCGCAGCAGAGGAGGCGTAGATAAACGGAATGCCGCGCGCGATGCAGAAGTGCAGCAGGGCCTTGGAGTAATCGTAATTGACCTCCATCACGAACTTGCCATTCCACTCGGTGGTGGCCGAGCAGGCTCCTTGATGGAAGATCGCCTCGATTTCGTCCCACTCTTCAAAGGGGTCGCCAGCAACGACGCGGGCGAGAAAATCATCCTTGTCGAGATAGTCGGCGATATCCAGATCGACCAGGTTGGCGAACTTGGTGCCATCGGTCAGATCGTCGACAGCGACAATATTGGTGTGACCGGCCTGATTGAGAAGTTTGATGAGATTACTGCCGATAAAGCCAGCGCCACCAGTGACGATAATCATAAGCTGTTGCCTCGCAAGGAGCCGAAAGAGAAAGAACCCGGATGCCCGAGTTTATCACGCCCGGTATAAACGGCGAAGCCTTGGTCAGCTTTTGCGTCGGGTCACGCTATGGCTCTTGGTCGGAGATGTTGTGTCGCCACATGGTGATAAGATGAGCGGCAGTGGCGATTGCCACATGCAAGTTGGGGTTAAATAACAAATTATAACGAGACGTGGGTAACCTATCCGGCAAATGGCCCATTGATGTGCTATGCCCTATAGAGTAGTTACTCATATTTAAAGGGTTACCATGAAGACCAAAGACAAAATAATTTTTGCGGCGATTGAGCTGTTCAATGCCCAGGGTGAGCAGAATGTCACCACCAACCATATTGCCGCTCATCTCGGTATGAGCCCGGGTAACCTCTATTATCATTTCCGGAATAAGGAAGACATCATCCAGGCGATTTTCGAACTTTATGCTCGGGAGCTGGCCACCTTATTCTCTCTGGATGTCGATATGCCGCCGGAACATCTGGGAAGCTTGCAGACCAGTCAGCTGTATCTGGAGCGCGTCTTGTATGTGATTTGGCGCTTCCGCTTTGCCTATGACAACCTGCCGGACATACTGGCGCGTAACGAAGCGCTGAGTACCTGGTATCGCAAGATCCAGGAGCCTGTGTACGGTCTGATGCAGCGCCATCTGGAAGGGTTGCGCAGTACCGGCGTCCTGCATGTCAGCCAGGAAGAGTTGAATAACCTGCTGCATATCATGAAGCAGCTATTGATCTTCTGGGTGGCCTACCAGCGGACGCTCAGCCCAGGAGTGGCGGTAAGCAAGAGCACCGTATTTGGTGTGATCCCCAAGGTGTTGTTTCTGTTCCGGCCCTATATCGCCGCCGAGTACCAGGGCGAGCTTGCCGGTGTCGAGGCTTATTTTCGCGCCAAGCAGGCGGAACATGATGGAGCTGTGGTCTAACCTCCACCCCGTAAACATAAAGGGGGCGAGCCGTGACTCGCCCCCTTTTGCTTGGGGATCCCGGGTGCTTGGGGATCCTGGGGCGCGGGACTCGGGCTCAACGTGGGCGGGGGGGCGCCACTGAGTTGCGAATCACCAGCTCCGGCTGCACATTCAGCGCTTCGACGGTCAGCTCCTTGTTGCGAACCCGGCTGACCAGTAGTTCGACGGCCAACTGGCCCAGCTCTGCCTTCGGATGACGGATGGTGGTGAGCGGTGGGCTGGAGAAGCGGGCCATTTCTACATCGTCGTAGCCGACAATCGAGATATCTTCCGGTACCCGGAATCCGGCCTGGGTTGCGGCGCAGATAGCCCCGATTGCCATGGGATCGTCAAAGGCGAACACAGCCGTCGGTTTCTCCGGCCGCGCCAGCAACTCCTGCATGGCATCGAAACCACTCTGCATCTCGTAATCCCCTTCGAGAATATTCTCCTCGGCCAGGGTCAAACCGGCTTCCGCTAGCGCATCGCGCACCCCATCCAGCCGCTGCTGGGTGGTTTGCTTACTTAATTGTCCGGTGATGCATACCAGCTCGCGATGGCCCTGACTCACCAGATACTGCCCGGCCAGATAGGCGCCGATACGCACGTTGTCGTTGATGACGTTGGCAAAATCGCATTGGCCACCCCAATCCATCACCACTTGCGGTACGCTCTGGTAGCTGCGCAGCAGCGCCTGAATTTCGGCATCAATGTCGGTGCAGATCACCAGCAGGCCATCGACCCGCTTTTCCATCAGCATGCGTAAATAATGACGCTGACGCTCCAGTTGGTTTTCGGTATTGCAGAGGATCAGGCTGTAGCCCTGAGTGAAGCAGTAGTCTTCGACCCCTTTGACCACTTCGGCGAAGAAGGGGTTGGCGCTGGCTGTGACCAGCAGGCCGATCGTCCGGGTATGATTCACTTTCAGACTACGAGCCACGGAATTCGGGGCATAGTTGAGCGCAGCCACGGCTTCAAGCACATGGCGGGTGGCATCCTCGCTGACGCGCCGCGTATGGTTGAGAACGTGGGATACGGTGGAGATCGATACTCCAGCCCGAGCGGCGACATCTTTGATTGTGGCCATCTTGCGTCTCCTGAAAAAAGGCAGCGAACATTAGCAGATTTTGTGCCGGAAGATTGAGAGATATTTCTCATGCTTCCTTTATCCCTCAATAGTAGGCATAAACCCCGAAGATGGTGTCATTCGGGCGGATATTGCACCAACCGGATGCGGGTAAAAATCCGTCATTCATAAAAGCGTAATATGCTAGCTTTGTTTTCGATTGTTTCAGAATAATATGGCGAAAAAACCAATTGTTTGGTTTATAAAACTATTAATGTTGGTTTTGTTGGTATTGTTTCAATGATAATTGTCTGCTTGACGGAAGAATATTTTCGTCTTTCTCTCTTGTGTGTGATTCGGCGCAATGATAGAAAACTCGGAACGAGTCGCTGTACCCCAGCAGACTGTGCCAAAAATGCGCCCGGCGCATAACCAACAAAAAAATAGAGGGAAGACAAGATATGAGTAAATGGACTAAAGGCGCGCTGACTGCGGCCATCGCAGTTGGCTTGTTTGGTGTGGCTTCTCAAGCCATGGCGGACGATACCATCAAGATCGCCATTGCTGGCCCCCAAACTGGCCCGGTTGCCCAATATGGGGACATGGAGTTTGCCGGTGGCAAGCTGGCTGTTGAAGAGATCAACAAGGCCGGTGGCGTAAACGGCAAGAAGCTCGAAGCCGTGCTGTATGACGATGCCTGCGATCCCAAGCAAGCCGTTGCGGTGGCCAACAAGATTGTTAACGATGGCGTCAAGTTCGTCATCGGTCACCTCTGCTCTGACAGCACCCTGGCAGCATCCGATGTCTATGAAGATGAAGGCATTCTGATGATCACCCCGGCTTCCACCAGCCCGAAAGTCAGTGACCGTGGTTATGAGCTGACCATGCGTACCATCGGCCTGGATAGCGATCAGGGCCCGACCGCTGCCCGTTACATCATTGATCAGGTCAAGCCGAAGACAGTCGCCGTTATCCATGACAAGAAGCAATATGGCGAAGGCATTGCCACCAGCGTACGGGATGAGTTGAAAAAGGCCGGTGTGAATGTGGTTTCCTTTGAAGGGATCACTGCGGGTGACAAGGATTTCTCTGCGCAAATCGCCAAGCTGAAGAAAGACAATGTCGACTTCGTTTATTACGGTGGTTATCACCCGGAGCTGGGTCTGATCCTGCGTCAGGCCGCCGAAAAGGGTCTGAAGGCCAAGTTCATGGGTCCGGAAGGCGTGGGTAACAAGGATATCTCCGCGATTGCCGGTCCGGCCTCCGAAGGTCTGCTGGTGACGCTGCCGAAGCGTTACGATCAGGAAGCGGCGAATGCGGCGCTGGTTGAAGCGCTGAAGGCCAATAAGCAAGATCCGTCCGGCCCGTTCATCTGGACCACTTATGCTGCGATCCAGAGCGTTGTTGCCGGTATCAAGCAAGCCGGTGAAGAGCCTGCCGATGTGGCGAAGGCCCTGAAGGCTGGCACCATTCCGACCGTGATGGGCGATCTGCAATGGGACGCTAAGGGTGATCTGAAAGGCTTCGAGTTCGGTGTCTTCGGTTGGCACCAGGACGGTTCTTCTACCACGTTGAAGTAAGCTTCAGCTTTGCAACCCGAGGGGCGGCCTGAGCCGCCCCTTCATTTATCGTCCCGCCTGGCGGGACGACTGTCATCACAATGTCGGGTGCACAGGGAATTTCTCCTATGTCGGAACAATTTTTTTACTTTATCCAGCAACTGCTCAATGGCCTGACCATTGGCAGTACCTATGCGTTGATCGCCATTGGCTACACCATGGTCTACGGCATCATCGGCATGATTAACTTTGCCCATGGCGAAATCTATATGTTGGGGTCCTATGTTGCTTTTATGGTGATTGCGGCTCTGATGATGATGGGGATCGACAGCACAGTGCTGCTGATGGGCAGCGCCTTCGCTATCTCGATCATTATTACCAGCTGCTATGGCTGGACCATAGAGCGGGTGGCCTATCGGCCCTTGCGGGGCAGCAACCGGCTGATCCCGCTGATCTCCGCGATCGGTATGTCGATTTTTTTGCAGAACGTGGTGCGTTTCGCCCAAGGCTCGCGGGACATTGCGATGCCGGCGCTGGTCACCGGCGGCTTCGAATTCGGGCCCGAGAATTTTGCCGCCAGTCTCTCCTGGATGCAGATCATCATCTTCGTGGTGACCTTTGTCACCATGTACGGCCTGACCCAGTTTATCGCCCGTTCCCGTATGGGCCGCGCCTGTCGTGCCTGTGCTGAAGATATCAAGATGGCCAACCTGCTGGGGATCAACACCAATAATGTGATTGCCCTGACTTTCGTCATCGGTGCGGCACTGGCTTCGATTGCCGGGGTCTTGCTGGGGATGTACTACGGCGTCATCAATCCGTCCATCGGCTTCATGGCGGGCCTCAAGGCCTTCACCGCCGCCGTGCTTGGCGGTATCGGCTCTATTCCCGGCGCTATGCTCGGTGGTTTGATCCTGGGGGTCACCGAAGCATTGACCTCCGGTTATCTGAGTTCCGAATACAAGGATGTGGTGGCGTTTGCCCTGTTGCTGGCGATCTTGCTGTTTATGCCGACCGGTATTCTTGGCCGTCCTGAAGTGGAGAAGGTGTGATGCATTTTAAACATGCCTGTATTGCCAGCGTGATGACGCTGTTGCTGACTCTCTGGCTGTTCGGCTTCCAGCTGCAGGCCGAGGGTGTCGGCCTGACGGTGGTCAGCCAGATGGGTACCAATGGCCCGGCCTTGTTCATCGGTGTGGCCATCGTGTTCTTCTTCCAGCTGTTCCGTGAGCGGATCCTGGGGGTTTTTGGTCAGGTGGGCGCGCGGACACCCAAGCTGGTACTGCCGAGCAAAAATGACAAACCGGGTCTGTACCGTTTGGGCTCTTTGCTGATCCTGGGTGCTCTGATCGTTTTGCCGTTTGTCGCCAGCCGGAGCGTAGTCGACTTGGCGACGCTGACCCTGATCTATGTGATGCTGGGTCTGGGGCTCAACGTGCAGGTGGGTCTGGCAGGTTTGCTGGATCTGGGCTATGTCGGCTTCTATGCCGTGGGTGCCTACAGCTATGCCCTGCTGAACCAATACTTCGGTTTCAGCTTCTGGGAAGCCTTGCCACTGGCCGGACTGCTGGCCGCGGGATTCGGCTTCCTGCTCGGCTTTCCGGTGCTGCGTCTGCGGGGGGATTATCTGGCCATCGTCACCTTAGGCTTTGGTGAAGTGATCCGTATCCTGCTGAATAACCTTAACTTCATTACCGGTGGGCCGAACGGTATCTCCGGTATCCCCAAGCCGACCTTGTTCGGCCTGGAGTTTGCGCGCAAGGCAGAAGAGGCGGGTGGGCAAACCTTCCACCAATTCTTCGGCATCAAATATGTGGCGGACCATAAGGTCATTTTCCTCTATCTGATGGCCGTCTTGCTGGTGCTGTTTACCCTGTTTGTCATCAACCGCCTGCTGCGTATGCCGCTGGGACGGGCGTGGGAAGCGTTGCGGGAAGATGAAATTGCCTGCCGTTCCCTGGGGCTGAATCCGACCGTGATCAAGCTCAGTGCCTTTGCCATCGGTGCCGCTTTTGCCGGCTTCGCCGGTAGCTTCTTCGCCGCCCGGCAGGGCTTTATCAGTCCGGAATCGTTCAACTTCATCGAGTCGGCCATCATCCTGGCCATAGTGGTGTTGGGGGGTATGGGATCCCAGTTGGGTATAGTGCTGGCGGCTATTGTCATGACCCTGCTGCCGGAAATGGCGCGCGAGTTCAATGAATACCGGATGGTGATGTTTGGTCTGTTGATGGTGGTGATGATGCTGTGGCGGCCGCAAGGTCTGCTGCCGATGACCCGTCAACACATGGAGGTGCCGAAATGAGCAAGATGTTGGAGGTTTCGGACCTGACCATGCGCTTTGGTGGTCTGGTGGCCGTGAACAAGGTAGCCCTGCAGGTGGAAGAGAAACAGATCGTCTCCATCATAGGGCCCAACGGAGCTGGCAAGACCACGGTCTTCAACTGCCTGACCGGCTTCTATCGTCCCAGCGGCGGCATCATCCGTTATGCCGGTGAAGAGATCCAGGGATTACCGGGGCACCTGATTGCCCGTAAAGGGGTGGTACGTACATTCCAGCACGTGCGTCTGTTCAAAGAGATGACCGCGCTGGAAAACCTGCTGGTGGCCCAGCATCGTCACATGCATGGTGGTCTGTTACAGGGCATCATCAAGACTCCGGCCTTCCGGCGTTCGGAAAAGGAGGCTCTGGATCGGGCGCTGTTCTGGTTGGACAAGGTGGGCTTGACCGAGATGGCCAATCGCCCGGCTACGGGCTTGGCTTATGGTCAGCAACGTCGGCTGGAGATTGCCCGTTGCATGTGCACCCAGCCCAAGTTGCTGATGCTGGATGAGCCAGCGGCGGGTTTGAACCCGAAGGAGACCCACGACCTGGATGATCTCATCCGCCTGCTGCGTGATGAGTTCGGTGTGTCCGTGTTGCTGATCGAGCATGATATGAAGCTGGTGATGGAAATTTCTGACCAGATCTATGTGGTCAACCAGGGATGTCCGCTGGCCGAAGGCAAGCCGGAACAGGTGAAGAACAATCCGGCCGTGATCAAGGCCTATCTGGGCGAGTTTTGAGGTATCAGATGCTGGAATTCAAGAACGTTTCCACCTATTACGGCAAGATCCAGGCGCTGCACGATGTCAGCTTGCACATCAACAAGGGTGAGATCGTCACCCTGATCGGTGCCAACGGGGCAGGAAAAACCACCCTGCTGATGACGCTGTGTGGCGATCCGAAGCCGCAATCCGGGCAAGTGCTGTTTGAAGGGCAGGACATTACCCAGTGGCATACCGCCAAGATCATGCGCGGTGACATCGCCATAGTGCCGGAAGGGCGCCGTATCTTCAGTCGCCTGACGGTCGAAGAAAACCTCTACATGGGTGCTTTCTTCGTCGACAAGGCGGAGCAGGAGAGCTTGCTGGCCGAAGTCTACGAGCTGTTTCCGCGTCTCAAGGAGCGGGTGCATCAGCGGGCGGGCACCATGTCCGGCGGCGAGCAGCAGATGCTGGCCATTGGCCGTGCGTTGATGAGCAAACCGCGCCTGTTGTTGCTGGATGAGCCCTCGCTCGGGCTGGCCCCCATCATCATCCAGCAGATCTTCGAGATCATCGAACGGCTGCGGGATCGGGGCATGACCATCTTCCTGGTGGAGCAGAATGCCAACCAGGCGCTGAAGCTGGCGGATCGGGGCTATGTGCTGGAAACGGGCCGAGTGGTACTGGCTGGCACGGGTGCCGAATTGCTGGCCGATCCGGCGGTACGTCAGGCTTATCTGGGGGGGTGATACCCGCGACTGCTGATTGCGGCAGCTAGAAACGAACCCTGTAGTAGAACGAGGGATCATCCGATGTGAGTCGGGTGATCCTTTTTTTTAACAATCGGGTAAACTGGGCGCTGATTTTGACAGGAGTAGCCCATGTCCGAGTTCCAACATATTTCCCTGGCCGCCGCCGATACTCTGCTGCAGGCTGGCGCGGCGCGGCTGGTGGACATTCGCGATCCGGCCAGTTTCCGTAGCGCCCATGCGCCCGGAGCCTTTCACCTGACCAACGACACGCTCGTCCCCTTCATGCAACAGACCGACTTTGAGACCCCAGTGCTGGTGATGTGCTACCACGGCCATAGTAGCCAGGGAGCAGCCCAATACCTGGTCAACCAGGGCTTTACCGAGGTCTACAGCGTGGATGGTGGCTTTGAAGGCTGGCGCCTGGCGTTTCCGGTGGAAACCTCCGCTGCTGATGGGCAGGGTCGGGTGTCATGAAACAATTGCTGGTGATCAATGATGCGCGGCTGGCACAAAGCCTGGCCGACTATCTTTCCAGTCGGGGCATGCATTGCGAGCTCACTCAGTCCGAGGTTGGTATTACCGTCTGGCTGGCGGACGAGAGTCGCAGCGGCGAGGCTGAACCCGAGGTCAAACGCTTCCTCAAAGAGCCCTACCATCCACGCTATGCCGAAGCCTCCTGGCAGAGCGGTACGCCGAATAGTCGTATCGATTACAGCGCCGGGCACCACAGTCTGACCGCACATTTCTTGATGCAGGCAGGCCCTGTGACCTTGCTGGTGATGGCGGTGTGTACCTGCCTGTATGTCCTGCAACTGATTGGCCTGAATCTCTATGCCAGCCTGAGTTTCCATCAGGATGTCTCCCAATTGAGCGGCTGGCAGATCTGGCGCTTTGTAACTCCGGCGTTTTTGCATTTTTCGGCCCTGCATCTGATCTTCAATCTGATGTGGTGGTGGTATCTGGCTGGATTGGTGGAGCGGCAACTGGGGAGCAGTAAGCTGCTGACCCTGCTGCTGGTGGGAGCTGTGATCCCCAATTTATTGGAGTTTCTGCTCTCCGGACCGGATTTTGGTGGTCTGTCGGCGGTGGTGAATACCCTGGTGGGTTATTGCTGGATCGTCGGTCGCATGAAGCCTGACGGCGAGGTCAAGCTACAAGATGGTATCTTCATCTTCATGGTGGTCTGGCTAGCCATCGGCTTTAGTGGCCTGTTGGGCAACAATCTGGCGAATGCTGCCCTTCTCAGCGGTTTGGCCATTGGCCTGCTGCACGGCTGGCTGGACGGTCGTAAACCGACCACGTCTGTATCCTGAGTGGCTTATTGATACAAGAAGTTGGTAAACAGCAGGTCACGGATTACCTTGCGACCCTCCTCCTTGGTCAGTAGCTCTTCGACCTTGGCCTTGCAGGCGAGACGGGTTTTTTCCCGTCCTTCCTGGGACTTCACATCATCCAGAGTCTGGGAGCCCAGCAGGGTGTTGATGGCGTCTCGTAGCAAGGGGTCGTGCTTCTTCAGCAGTTCGATATCGGCGGCGTTGTCGACCATGATATCGACCTTCACCCGCACGTAACCGAGCGTCGGCCCTGTGGTGATGAAGTTGGTGATGAATTCCGGATCCAGGGTGTAGTAGCCAATCCCGGCCGGTTGTGCGGCGCCTTCTCCTTCGCCCTCTCCGCCGCCTTCTTGGGCAAACGTGGTCAGTGGAGCCAAGCAGGTGGCGAGCATCAGCAGGAGGAGAGGCAGTGTCTTGCGCATGAGGTCGGCTTCCGGTCGGTCGATAAAAAGGGCGATGGCGCCCATTCTTGGCGGTGCATGCTTGGCCGTCAAGAGTTCTCCTCTTTACTATGGGTGCGGGATGGCGATTTTGTGTTGTTTCTTTGATGGGTGTGTCTTTGCAAGCTGTATTCCCTGAGTCTGATTGGTGCGCGGTCGCGCCCCTGTCGCGGATTGACTGGTTGCCTCTGGATCCGGCTGTGGTACCTCAAGCGGTTCTGGGCTGGTTGGCCGAGCAGGGTTCGCTGACCCGACGGCTGCGAGCCGAGGCCGGTGACTTGTCGGTGATCTGCCTGCAGCAAGGTGTAACGGATGCCGAACCCGGGCTCTGGCAACGACAGGTGTTGCTGCTGAAATCGGGTCGCCCCTGGGTCTGGGGCTTGACCCAGGCGCCGTTGAGTACCCTGGCGTGTTATCCGCAGTTGGCCACCCAAGGTGAGCAGCCGTTGGGCGACTGGTTGTTCGGGGTGGCGGGTGCGACACGAGAAGGGTTGGTCTGGGCCGATCTGGTGGCCGATCCGGCTCTGCGTCAGGTACTGGCCGCATGGCAATTACCAGCACCTGGGGTGCTGTGGGCGCGTCGTTCGCGCCTGCTATTATCCGGTGGCGACTGTACGATCACCGAAGTATTTTTACCGGACGCGCCCCTGTATGCGGGTGGCGAGGAGAAGGAATAACCATGCAGTTGGTGACGCGGACCCCCTGGGCCGCCTATTGGCAACTGGCCCGGATGGACAAACCGATTGGCACGCTCTTGCTGCTCTGGCCGACCCTGTGGGCGCTGTGGCTGGCGTCGGCCGGGCAACCGGATTGGTGGGCTCTGCTGGTCTTTACGCTTGGCGTCTTCCTGATGCGCTCTGCCGGTTGTGTCATCAATGATTATGCCGATCGCCACGTCGACGGCCATGTCAAACGGACGGCCCTGCGGCCATTGCCCGCCGGGCGCTTGACGACGCGTCAGGCGCTGCTGTTCTTTGCCGCCCTGGTGGGCTTGTCGTTTCTGCTGGTATTGACCCTCAACCGATTTACCATAGCCCTGTCATTGGTGGGGCTGGTGCTGGCGGTGCTCTATCCCTTTATGAAGCGGGTGACGCATCTGCCGCAACTGGTGTTGGGTTTAGCCTTCTCCTGGTCCATTCCCATGGCCTGGGCGGCGGTCACCGCTGACTTGGCCTGGAGCACCTGGTTGCTTTTCATGGCCAATGCGACCTGGACCGTGGCCTATGACACCTACTACGCCATGGTGGATCGGGATGATGATGTGCGCATCGGCGTCAAATCGACGGCGATCCTGTTTGGCCGCTATGATCTGCCGATCATCGCCCTGTTGCAGCTCGTCACCTTGCTGTTGCTGCTGTTGGTTGGCTGGTTGCAGGCTCTGCAATGGCCTTTCTACGGCAGCTTGCTGGTGGCTGCCGGCCTGTTTGTGCAACAGGGCTGGTTGGCCCGGCATCGGGATCGGGAGGCTTGCTTCCATGCCTTCCTGGCTAATAACTGGGTGGGTGCCGTGATTTTCTTGGGCATATTCCTGTCCGGGCTGTTGGCGGGATAATAAATTAATTTATAACGCATTGATTTTATTGGTGTGTCATAAGGATGTCGGCTCAATGTCGTCACGTGTCGTTCATGGATTAGTGGATAGTCTCACTCGAACACCAGAAGCAGAGGGATCACAATGAATGTTCGTAAACTTAGACTGCAACGGCAGTGGTCCCAAGACCAGCTCGCGCAATTAAGTGGCCTGAGTATTCGCACCATCCAGCGTATAGAGAGGGGCCAGACTCCTGGGCTTGAATCACGAAAATCTCTCGCCGCTGTTTTTGATGTTCCCGTCGAGACACCACCCGAGGAACAGGATATGACACACCAACAATCCATAGATCCA
This sequence comes from Pseudaeromonas sp. HNCC25DJ182, assembly GCF_055413365.1. Classification (NCBI taxonomy): domain Bacteria; kingdom Pseudomonadati; phylum Pseudomonadota; class Gammaproteobacteria; order Aeromonadales; family Aeromonadaceae; genus Pseudaeromonas; species Pseudaeromonas sp. HNCC25DJ182. The sequence continues at coordinate 33,944 of NZ_JBVAYG010000022.1, forward strand.
GTAGAGCAAAAGACCATCGAATACGTTCGCGACATCAAGGGCTTTTATTCACACGCCATCAAGTATGTGCTGGTGATTACCATGCTCTTCATCATCAACCTGGCGACAGCGCCTGGCTATATCTGGGCCTGGTGGCCCATGTTGGGCTGGGGTATCGGGGTGCTGTTTCATGGTCTGAATGTGTTTGAAGTGTTTAATTTCTTCGGACCCGCATGGGAAAAGCGCCAGATCGAAAAACGGCTCGGCCGCAAGTTGTAACGCGGGCAAAAAAGCGCCCCTGAATCCAGCCATTGGTGCAGGATTCAGGGGCGCTTTATATGTGCTGCGCTCGGACGTTAACGAGCGGGCATCAGCAGGGTGCGACGCACCCGATCCGGCAGCAGGGGTAGCAAAATGGCCGCCAGTTCTGCCAGTGCCTCGCTGTTCTGAGTCACCGGCTGATCGTCACCCTGGCACTGCAGATACTGTTCCTGCTGCAGGCTCAGCAACAAGGTCTTGAACAGGCTCTTGTCGCTGAATTCCGGGGCATGAATGCCATGCAGGGTCGCCAGCCGTACTGCCATCATCTGACTGTCTGATTCCAACTGCTGCAGGGTGATCGCCGGCTGCTGCTGGATCTGTGACAGGGTAATGGCGTAGCGCTGCAGGGTCTCCTGAATGCTCTGTCCCAACAACAACAGCCGCATCTGCTCTTCCGGACGCACCCAGTAGCCATCGTTATGTTCTTCGATCAGCGCCAGCTCCTGGAACGCGGCGAGAATAGCCGGCACCTGGGTATCCAGCGCCTCCAGTTCATAACGCAGGAACAACTCGTTCTTGAGCAATGGATAAATCCGTCGGCAACGCGCCAGCAGATCGATGTCATTGATCCCCTCGTTACGCTCGATCAGGGTGGCGATCAGGCTGGGCAGCGCGAACAGATGCAGGATCGTGTTGCGGTAGAAGGTCATCAGGATCGCCTGGTAGCGATCCATGCTGATGATTTGGCCAAGCTTATCCTCTTCCACCTGGAACTTGTTCAGCTCCAGTGCCTGCTCCAGTAGCTCCTCGGCACTGGCCGTCGGCACCGTATTGAACGGGCTGTAGGGCACCCGTTGCAACAGTGCGGTGTAGAGGCGGATCTGGGCCAGCAGATCTTCCCGCGGCAGTGCCTGTTTGTCGGTGGCCAGTAGAGCCAGAGCACTCAGGGTCAGGCCATTGACCGCGGCGGCGTCATTGATGCGAGTCATCAGCTGCTTGGCCAGAATATCCACGGTCGCGGGCAACCACTCGGGGCGGCATTGGCCGGTTGGATCTATGTCATCCCGCCATTCGGGAACCTGCTGTTGCAGGAACTGATGCAGGGTCAGTGGCTCGCCGAAGTTGACGAAGCTGCGGCCAAAGTTGCGCAATTTGCCCAGGATCCCGACCACCTGCCACAGGCTCTCCTTCTCCTTGCGGCTGCCCTTGAGCTCCTTGAGGTATGTGTTCACTTCCATCACATGCTCGTAGCCCAGATAGACGGGGACAAAGGTCAGGGGGCGCTTGATGCCGCGTAACTGCGCCTGCAGCGTCATGGCGATCATGCCGGTTTTCGGCTGCAACAGTCGTCCGGTGCGGGAGCGGCCACCTTCGGTGAAATACTCCACCGCATAGCCACGGGCAAACAGCTGGCTCAGGTATTCACGGAACACTGTGCTATAGAGCTTGTCGCCTTTGAAGCTACGCCGCAGGAAGAAGGCACCACCATGACGGAACACGGGCCCCGCCGGCCAGAAATTCAGGTTGATCCCGGCGGCAATATGCGGCGGCACCATGCCCTGATGGTAGATGACATAGGAGAGCAGCAGATAGTCCATGTGGCTGCGGTGGCAGGGCATGTAGATGATCTCATGGCCTTCCCGGGCCAACCGGCGCACCTTCTCGGCACCACGAACCGTGATGCCGCGATACAGCTTATTCCATAGCCAGCCGAGGAAGTAGTCGCCGAAGCGGATCAGCCGATAGGAGAAATCGGATGCCATCTCGTCGAGATAACCTAGGGCCCGGGCGCGCATCAGCTCTTCGCTGCTGCCTTCACTCTGCGCCTGTTCGGCGATGGCGCGGACTATGTTGTCGCTGCGCAACAGTTCACGAAACAGGGCCTGGCGATCGGGCAGCCGTGGTCCCTTGGCGGCCTGACGCTGACGGCTGAAGTGGATACGCGCCACTCGTGCCAGCTTGTGAGCCACCACTTCGTCGGTGCCGAGCTCGGTGACCAGGCTACGCAAAGACACTGGCGTCGAGAAGCGGACCCGGTTTTCCCGACCATACAGCAACACCATAGCGGCTTTGCGCAATGCGCCTGGCGTCTGGTGTGGCGGTTGTAGCCGGTGCGGGCGTTCACGGCCCGGGGCGCGATGCCACAGCAGAGTCACCGGAACCAACTGGATATCCAGTTGCGCGTTCTGTTCGTGCAGACTCAACCATTCGCGAAAGGTGTCCAGGTGGGGTATGCCACTGCGCGGGTTGCCGAGGAGCGACGGCGTACGATCCAGGCAGACATAGCGCGGGTGACTCACCCCTTGTACGGTGAGCGGCGAAAATGGATTGGGCAGTCCCAACTCTTTGGCACAGAGCTCCAGGGTCAGCAGATCGCTCAGCGAGTCAGTGCTCAGGGCATAAACAATGGGTCGTCCCAAGTCGAGACCCAATTGGCCCAATGGGTCTTCCGGGAGACTGCTGTGGTTGACCAGTAGACGAACAGGCAAGCGGCATAGGGCCCGGGCCAGGGAAAAGCCGAAGGACATGGTGCTGTATCCTCAAAAAAAATGCGGCGCCAGCATAGCAAAACTGGCCCGACTTGTCGTGGAATGCTGACTTGTGTCATGAGTGGAGAGCTTTTGTAACCTTTGTCCGGCATTTATCTTGCGCTTGATAAATGCCTGTATATACTCACAGTTATCTGTATAAATAGACAGGCAAACGCCATGAAACATCTGACCCCTCGCCAAACTGAAGTGCTGGAACTGATCAAGGAATGCATGCAGCAGACCGGAATGCCGCCGACCCGGGCCGAGATTGCTGCCCAATTGGGTTTCAAGTCTGCCAATGCGGCGGAGGAGCACCTCAAGGCCCTGGCGCGCAAGGGGGTGATCCACATCATGCCGGGTACTTCCCGTGGCATTCAGCTGCTGCAAGAGGACGTAGTCGAAGAGGAGTTGGGCCTGCCATTGATCGGTCAGGTGGCGGCCGGTGAGCCAATCCTGGCCGCCGAGCATGTCGAGACTCACTACCAGATCGATCCCGCCATGTTTCAACCCAGAGCCGATTTCCTGCTGCGGGTGCAGGGGATGAGTATGAAAAATATCGGCATTCTGGATGGCGATCTGCTGGCGGTGCACAAGACCGAACAGGTGCGCAACGGTCAGGTCGTGGTGGCCCGGGTCGGTGATGACGAGGTCACGGTCAAACGCTTCGAGCGCAAGGGCAATCAGGTGCGTTTGCTGCCGGAAAACGAGGCGCTGGAGCCGATCCAGGTCGATTTGACCGAACAATCGCTGAGCATTGAAGGGCTGGCGGTGGGTGTGATCCGCAACGGCAGCTGGCACTAGTTTGTTCATCTTGGCAGGCAGGCCGGACAGCGGACTGGCCTGCCAGTCTTCATGCTACGGTGGCGTAATCCACAGCATGCCGTGGCAATTTCCCCGTTCCAGACGTTTCCCCTTGGGGTAGAATGGCATTTTTCCCCTCAGGTCCCCATTGCTCCGATGTTTCATATCGCCCTGTTTGAACCGCAAATTGCTCCCAATACCGGCAATATCATCCGTCTGGTGGCGAATAATGGCTGCCATCTGCATCTGATTGAACCTCTGGGTTTCGATCTGGAAGAGAAAAAGCTGCGGCGGGCCGGTCTGGACTATCACGATCTGGCGACTGTAACCCGTCATCGCAACTATGCGGCATTTGCCGAGGCCATGCAGGGCCGTCGGATCTTTGCCCTGACCACCAAGGGCACGACGCCTCACACCACACCTGCCTATCAGGCCGGTGATGTTCTGCTCTTCGGTTCGGAAACTTCCGGCCTGCCCGATGCCGTTCGCAACAGCTTGCCGCAGGATCATCTGATCCGCATCCCCATGCTCAGCAGTTCGCGCAGCCTGAACTTGTCGAATGCCGTTGCCATTGTCAGCTACGAGGCCTGGCGTCAGCTTGATTTTGCCGTCACGGGTTGAGCGCCAGTGGCTGTCCTGTCTGGCATCGGGCGGTGACAACGAGGCCTGAGTGTCTATACTTTGCTCATCCTCGTAATCACAGGGGCTTCATGCCGGAAGGTGGCCAGATATGACCTTTGCCGCTCGGTGGCTCTATTCACTGTGTATTGGCGTCCTGTTGATGATGTCTCTGGGCCAGAGTGCGTTTGCCCGGGAGTGTGTGGCCGTCATCACGGCAGGGACGGGGCACCACTTCTGGCGAGCCCTTGAGGCTGGTGCTTTGCAGGCGGGCAGTGAGCTGGGCGTGGATATTTTCTTTCGCGTGCTCTACGACGAAACCTCTGTCGATGCCCAAGAGCAGATCCTGCGGGAAGCCCTGGAAAAGCAGTGTATTGGTGTGGTTCTGGCGTCCAACTCACCGGAACATCGCAAGACTCTGGATCTGTTTAGACAAAAAAATTTACCCATTGTGTTGATCGATCGGAGTATGGCGCTAGGGACTGTCTACGCCCAGGTCATGACCAATAATTATCGGGCTGGTCAACAGGCGGCGCGAGAGATGATAGCGCGCCTGCGAGGCGAGGGGGCGGTGACGGTTTTAAGGTTGAAACCGGGAGTGGCTTCCACCGATGCCCGTGAACAGGGTTTTCTCGATGAGATCAAAAAATCCAGTTTGAAGTTATTGCCGCCCGCTTATCTTGGCTCCGGGATCGTTGAAATCCGACATAATGCGGACCTTTATTTGCAGCAGAATATGGCCGAATTGGATGGTTTATTTACCCCCAATGAATCGACGACGCTGGGTGTCATGGCCGAAATAAAAAGAAAAGGCCAAAAAAAACGCCTGATACATATTGGCTTTGATTATAATCGTTATCTGATTCAGGGGCTTGAATCCGGAGAGGTTGATGGTTTATTACTTCAGCAGCCCCATGCCATCGGCTTTCAGGGCGTCAAGTTGGTCATGGCGGCTCATGGTGGCCAGCCCGCACCTCAGGAGGTGATCTACACCCCGGTATTTTATCTCACAGTCGAGAATATGCACTCTGCACAAGCGCAGCAATTTCTTGATTTATATAATGATGAAGGTAGCATGATGCGAATTAGGAAATAAAAATTCGAGCATAGATTAAAATTTATTCTTTTATTCTTTTATTCTTTTATTCTTTTATTCTTTTATTCTTTTATTCTTTTATTCTTTTATTCTTTTATTCTTTTATTCTTTTATTCTTTTATTCTTTTATTCCTTTATTTCTTTATTTCTTTATTTCTTGTTTAATATTGTAAGTTTTTAGGCTCAATTAAATGCATTATTTAATTCTGTGCTCGTTCCATATTATGGATGACGTCTATGACGGGGCGTTTATCACCCATTCCTGGCATCCTCTCCGTTGCCCGTGGTCACCCATGATGCGGCTGTCGTCTCCTGTCTCCCGTGGCCAGGTCGTTCGTCATTCTATCCCTGGGTGAATTCGGGAGCAGGCCTGCATTTGTCCGTCTGGCTGGCGGGATGGCTCGGCCGGGGATTGTCCTTACCTTGCCAACAGGTATGATAGTGATCCTTTTCACATTCGGAGGTGCGGAATGCCTCCTGGTTCGTCGGGGATGACACTGTGACCACTACTTCCTACTCGCGCTGGGTGACGCTCGCGGGTCTGGCTTCAACGGCAACCGCCGGAATACTGATTATCGCCAAGCTGGCCGCCTGGTTGATGACGGGCTCTTCCAGTCTGCTGGCATCATTGACCGACTCGCTGATGGACATTAGTGCTTCCATCATCAATCTGGTGGCGATCCGCTATGCCCTGGTGCCTGCCGATTCGGATCACAGCTTTGGCCATGGCAAAGCCGAGTCGCTAGCCAGTCTGGCCCAGGCGGCATTTATCACCGGCTCCGCGGTCGTGCTGGTGATGAATGGTTTCTCCCGCATGGTCAATCCGGAGCCGATGCGCCATCTGGATATCGGTATCTGGGTGACGGTCGGGGCCCTGTTACTGACCTTATTGCTGGTGCTGTTCCAAAGCATGGTGGTACAAAAGACCCAGAGTCAGGCCATCAAGGCGGATCGTCTGCACTACCAATCCGATCTGTTATTCAATGCCGGTGTCTTGCTGGCGCTGGGTTGTTCCTGGTATGGCTGGTTGTGGGCCGATGGCCTGTTTGCCATGCTGCTGGGGCTTTATATCCTCAAGGGCGCGCTGCAGATTGGCTATGAAGCGGTACAGACGCTGCTGGATCGGCAACTGCCGGATGAGGAGCGGGAGCAGATCATCACGCTGGCAACCTCGGTCGCTGGGGTACATGGTATCCACGACCTGCGTACCCGTCAGTCCGGTCCGTTGCGCTTTATTCAGCTCCATCTCGAACTGGATGACTCCTTGCCGCTGGTGAAGGCTCATGATCTGGCGGATCGGGCCGAGGCGCAGATCCGCGAGGCTTTCCCGGAGGCCGATGTCATCATTCATATGGACCCTATTTCTGTATTGCAACGGGAAGACGCTGTCTCCCGTCACCCCGAAGCGCAAGGATGAGCTATGGCCTGCATCAAACAAGTCACCTGGGATAAAATTCGTGAAGAGGCTGTCATCATGGCCGCCGAAGAGCCCATGCTGGCCAGTTTCTTTCACTCCACCATCCTCAACCATGATTCGCTGCGCTCAGCCCTGAGTTTCCAACTGGCCAACAAGCTGGCCAGTGCGGTCATGCCAGCCATGGTGCTGCGCGAGGTGATCGAGACCGCGTTGGCGGCGCAACCGGATATTCTGGATGCCGTCGCCGCCGATATCTGTGCGGTCAAGGATCGGGATCCGGCGGTGCGTTATTACTCCACCCCCTTGCTCTACCTCAAGGGTTTCCATGCCCTGCAGGGCTACCGGGTCGCGCACTGGTTATGGCAGCAGGGGCGCTATTCGCTAGCCACGTTCCTGCAAAACCAGATCTCCGTGGTGTTTTCGGTGGATGTGCATCCGGCGGCCCAGATTGGTTGGGGCATCATGTTTGACCATGCCACCGGCATCATCATCGGCGAAACGGCGGTGGTGGAGAATGATGTCTCGATCCTGCAAAACGTCACCCTGGGCGGCACCGGCAAGGAGCATGGTGACCGTCATCCGAAGATCCGCGAAGGCGTGATGATCGGGGCGGGCGCCAAGGTGCTGGGCAATATAGAAGTCGGTTGCGGTGCCAAGATTGGTGCCGGGAGTGTGGTGCTGCAAGCCGTACCGCCGCATACCACGGTCGCCGGGGTTCCCGCCCGGGAAGTCGGCCATCCCGATTGTGACAAGCCTTCTTTGGATATGAATCAGGGGCTCTAGCCCGCTCGCCTGCCGTCCTGAGCCGGGCAGGCGGGACGGATCACTCGTCTCCCTGCCCGCAGCCTGCGCAAGGAGTCCTGGCTTGAGCAAACCGATTGCCGGTGTCCTGATCCTCTGCATGTGGTTGGCCGATCTGGCGCATCTCTATCTCCAGGTTTCTATCTGGCCTGCGGCTGTTCTAGCCTGGGGGGCAGCCCTGTTGCTGGGGCCGACCCTGGATCCGGCCGCACGACGGCAGTGTCTGGGGCTCTACCTGGGCGCCTTGTTATTGCTGCTGCTGGCCTGGAGTCAGGGCGCGCGACTGGCGTTATCTGACCTGTTGTTACCAAACGTGGATATGGTCACCCTGTTCGCGGCGGTGAGTTGTCTGAATCTGGCCACCGGCTCCCTAACCCAGAACAAGGGCACCTGGCCGGGTTGGAAGGGGGTCTGGAGTACCCTCCTGGGCGTCAACCTGTTGGGTGCCGTCATCAATATGTCGGTGCTGTTTGTGGTCGGTGATCGCCTGGCGCGGCAAGGCCGGCTCGAGCGGCGACAGGTGATCATGCTCAGCCGTATCTATTGCTGTGCCGCCTTCTGGTCGCCATTCTTCATCGCCATGGCGGTCGCCGTGACCTATGCCCCGGGGATGATCTTCACCCATCTGCTGCCGTTCGGTGTGTTAGGTTCTCTCGCCGCCATGCTGCTCACGGCGCTGGAGGTTCGCCGCCTGGGCGTCGACAACTTCGAGGGCTACCCGTTGCGGGTGCAGACACTGTTGCTGCCGGGGCTGCTGGCCCTGACGGTGATCCTGGGGCGGCTGGTGTGGCCGGAGTTGAGTATTGTCGGCATCATTTCGTTGGCCGCCCCCCTGATCTCCATGCTGTTGATGCCGAAGCACAATATGACCCTGGCACTGCGCCGTCAGGTGACGGAGCGGTTTCCGGCCATGGGCAGTCAGCTGGTACTGTTCCTCGGTGCTGGCCTCCTGGCCGCAGCGATCAACGGTTTGACCCAAGTCTGGTCACCGGCGCCCTTGCTGGCAGCCTTCCATGAGTTTGGCGTGCTGGAGGCCACTCTGACCGTGGCCCTGATCCTGCTCATCGCCTATCTGGGGGTTCACCCCATCATCACCATCTCCTCGCTTTCGCCGCTGCTTTGGCATTTGCAACCGGATCCGACCCTGCTTGGCATGACATTCCTGCTGGGTTGGGGGCTGGCCACCGGGGCGACTCCCTTATCCGGTGCCAACCTGGCTCTGCTGGCCTGCTACCGGGTCCGGGCGCGGGATCTGCTGTTCTGGAATCTGGGGTATGCGGGCAAGATGCTGCTGGTGTGTGCCGGTCTGTTCGCCCTGTACCGACAGTTGCTCTGAGGTTGCCGAGGAAAGCAGCAAGTAAGCCAGTGGAGGGGACAAAGCCGGTGCCAACCCTTGTTGCCTCTGGGGGGACGGGGTATTCTGGGCCCTGAGCCTGGGTGATCACCTCCCGGAAATGAGCCACAAGACAATGGGTATGACTATGTCTCTTGAAGTACTGGAACAGCTAGAAGCCAAGGTGCAGACCGCGGTAGACAACATCGCACTGCTGAAAATGGAAATGGAAGAGTTGAAGACTCAGAACCTGCGGCTCAAGGATGAAAACCAGCAACTGCGCAATGATCATCAAGCCTGGCAAGATCGCCTGCGCGCCCTGCTGGGCAAGATGGATCAGATGGAAGAGAGTGTCTGAATCCCGTCACGGATGCCATAGCAAAACGCCGGTCAATGACCGGCGTTTTTGTAGGAGCTATCACTCGATGTCGAGGGGCTCAGGCGACAGAATAATCCCCGTGGTGTCGGCATACAGGTGATCATCCGGCAGGAAGGTGACACCGCCGAAATTCACCGGCAGATCGGTATCGCCCGTTTCGCTATCTTCCGCGCCGACCGGGATGGAGGCCAGGGCCTGGATACCGATATCCAGATCGCCCAGCGCATCGACTTCCCGCACGCTACCGTAACAGACAATGCCTTCCCAGCCATTTTCCTGGGCTATGGTTGCCATCTCGGCGTCAATCAGCGCGCGTCGTAGCGAGCCGCCGCCATCGATCAACAATACCCGACCCACACCGCTCTCCTTGATGAGTTCACGGATCAGGCCATTGGCTTCGAAACACTTGATGGTGCTGATGACGCCACCGAAGGAGTTCCGGCCGCCGTAACTGCTGAACATGGGCTCGACGACGTCGACCAGATCGGCATAGGTGTCACAAAGTTCTGAAGTATTGTATTCCATGGTTTTTTTACCGAGGTGGATACAGGTGGCTCAAGTATAAGGAGCCCATCCGGCTTTGGAAAGCGAATCCCCACTCTACAAGCGGTTACTGTTCTTGAGGTCATAATTTTGGCGATGAGCAGGGTTCGAGCCAGCCTTGAGGCTGACTCGAACCGCTGGAAGGAGAGGAATTAGAGAATGTAGCGGCTCAGATCCTCATCTTCGATCAGTTTGCCCAGATGCGCGTTGACGTGTTCGACATCGATGACGTGGGTTTGACCAGCATGGTCAGAGGCTTCGAAGGAGATGTCCTCCATCAGCTTTTCCATCACGGTATGCAAACGGCGGGCGCCAATGTTTTCGGTGCGTTCGTTGACCTGCCAGGCGGCCTCAGCGATGCGCCGGATCCCGCCGCTGGTAAACTCGATGGTGACCGATTCGGTGGCCATCAGCGCCTGGTACTGCTCGGTCAGCGAGGCATTGGGCTCGGTGAGAATACGTTCAAAATCATCGGTGCTGAGTGCTCCGAGTTCGACGCGGATCGGCAAACGACCCTGCAGTTCCGGGATCAGATCCGACGGTTTGGCGATCTGGAAGGCGCCCGACGCGATAAACAGTATATGGTCGGTACGCACCATGCCGTGCTTGGTATTGACGGTGCAGCCTTCGACCAGGGGCAGCAGATCCCGCTGAACCCCCTCGCGGGAGACATCGGGGCCGGAGGATTCGCCGCGTTTGCAGATCTTGTCGATCTCGTCGATGAAGACGATGCCCTGGTTTTCGACCGCGGCGATCACCTGCTCCTTGAGCTCTTCCGGGTTCACCAGCCGCGCCGCTTCCTCTTCGATCAGTTGCTTGAGCGCATCCTTGACCTTGAGCTTGCGCTTCTTGGTCTGACCCTGGCCCATGTTCTGGAACAGGCTCTGCAGCTGATTGGTCATCTCCTCCATGCCGGGAGGGGCCATGATTTCCACCCCCACTTGCGGAGCGGCGAGCTCCAGCTCGATCTCCTTGTCATCCAATTCGCCCTCGCGCAATTTCTTGCGGAAGATCTGGCGGGTATGGCTGTTGTCCGGTTTCTCGCTCTGGCCCCAGCCTTCGCGAGGCGCGGGCAGCAGGGCATCCAGGATCCGCTCTTCCGCCGCCTCTTCGGCACGGTAGCGGTTCTTTTCGATCTGTTGCTCGCGCACCATCTTCATCGCCATATCGGTCAGATCGCGGATGATGGAATCCACTTCCTTACCGACATAACCCACCTCGGTGAACTTGGTGGCTTCTACCTTGATGAAGGGGGCGTTGGCCAGCTTGGCCAAACGACGGGCGATCTCGGTCTTGCCGACCCCGGTGGGGCCGATCATCAGAATATTTTTCGGCGACACTTCCTGACGCAGCCCCGGCTCGAGCTGCATGCGACGCCAGCGATTGCGCAAGGCGATGGCCACCGCGCGCTTGGCGTCGGCCTGACCAATGATGTGGCGATCCAGCTCGTGGACAATTTCTCTGGGGGTCATTTCGGACATGGTGAATTCCTTATAACGGGCCGAGATGCTCAGCCCGATGGACGAGTCAGGCGGCTGGATAGTCCAGCACTTCAATGGTCTGGAAGCTGTTGGTGAAGACGCAGATATCACCGGCAATGGCCAAGGCCTTTTTGACGATGGTTTCGGCATCCAGCTCGGTATTTTCCAGCAGGGCGCGAGCCGCAGCCTGGGCATAGCTGCCACCGGAGCCCATGGCGATCAGATCCTGCTCAGGCTGCACCACGTCGCCATTTCCGGTGATGATGAAGGACTTGTTGGCATCGGCCACGGCCAGCATGGCTTCGAGCTTGCGCAGTGCCCGATCGCTGCGCCACTCTTTGGCGAGGGCCACGGCGGCGCGTTCCAGATTACCCTGATGGGCCTGCAGCTTGGCTTCGAAGCGCTCGAGCAGGGTGAAGGCATCGGCGGTACCACCGGCAAATCCGGCCAACACCTTGCCACCGGCCAGGCGATGAACCTTGCGGGCGTTGCCCTTCATCACGGTATTACCCAGGGAGACCTGGCCGTCGCCGCCGATCACCACCTGGCCGTTACGGCGCACGGATACGATTGTAGTCACTGGAAACCTCGCTTGAGCAGATAGGGCGTGCCGTTATGGGCTTGTACGCGTGTCTGTCAAACAGATGGGGTCGGCGGTAAAGCTTTTCAAGAGCAGAAGCAGTGAGCGGGTTAAATCCAGGGCGACGGAGCGTCACCCTGGAGTTATGTTTTATGCAGGCGCTGAGCTACTTATTTCAGCAGAGTACAGCTGTCGACCATATGCCGGCTCTGCAGTTCCGCTTTCTTGCGCTCGGCATCGGCGCGGGAAGCGAAGGGACCGAGCACCACCTTGTGCCAGGCACCGGTGGCGGTCTGGCTTTGCTGGACCTGGGCCGCTTGTCCCTGCTGGGAGAGGCGGAGCTTCATGGATGCGGCCTGATCGGCGCTGCGGAACGCGCCACACTGCATCATGACGCGACCACTGCTGGCGCTGCTTGGCATGGCAGATGCCGCGGGTTTGGCTTCAGTGCTGGCAAATGGCACGATTTGGCCAGCCAGCAGAGCCGCAGCTCGCTCCGGCTCACTGAGCTTGGGCGTGACTGTGCCTGCGGGGACGGGTTGTCCGTCGGGCGAGGTCAGGGCACCACTCTGTTGCTGGGCCTTCAGACGTTGCTGCTCCAGCAGTTGTTGCTGGGCCAGCAGGCGCTTGCGTTGCTCCGGATCGATACTCAGATCGGTCGGCGTGGCGCCACTGGGTAATTCAACGTTCACTTCCTTGTTTTCCAGCAAGGTCATGTAGTCAAACTTCTCTTTGGCCGGGCGCTGGTCTTCGATCGGGATCGGTTTGGCCACCGGGGCGGCCTTGGTGTTGGGCTGTGGATCCCCGGAGCTGCCTTTGAGCACATACAGGAAAATACCGAACCCGATAACCAGGGCCGCTGCCAGTGCGACCCGCACCAGCGGGAATGCTGGTGGCGGCGAGCGGCGACCGGACGCCGCCCGGCTGGCAGGCTTCCGTTTGCGGGCTGGTCGAGTCGTGCGGACGTAATCCTGAGTCATGATTTACATGCGCTCCAGAACCTGGATGCCCAGCAGTGCCAGACCCTGCTGGATGACCCGCGCCGTGGCGGCACACAAGGTGAGGCGGCTGGCTTTCTGTGCGGCTTCTACCCCTTCCTTGTTGATGGGGCAGGCTTCATAGAAACTCATAAACAGGCCTGACAGCTCGTACAAATAGGTACACAGCAGATGGGGCATGCCCTTGGCAGCCACATTCTGGATGGCATCGTTGAACTGCATCAGCTTTTGAGCCAGCGCTTCTTCGGCTGCTTCATTCAGTTGCACCGGGCCGGAGACGGCATCGTCGCCAGCACGGCGGAAGATGGACTGGATCCGGGTATAGGCATATTGCAGATAGGGTGCGGTATTGCCTTCGAACGCCAGCATGTTGTCCCAGTCGAAGATGTAGTCGGTGGTGCGATTCTTGGACAGATCCGCATATTTCACCGCTCCCATCGCCACAGCATGGACCACACCGGCCTGCTCCTCAGCACTCAGATCGCTCTCGCGGCTGGCCATCAGATCCCGGGCGCGCTGTTCGGCCTCATCCAGCAGCTCGGAGAGTTTGACGGTACCGCCGGAGCGGGTTTTGAACGGTTTACCATCCTTGCCCAGCATCATGCCGAAGGCTTCATGCTCCAATGAGACCTGCTCCGGAACGTAACCAGCCTTGCGTGCAATGGTCCAGGCCTGCATCAGATGCTGATGTTGGCGGGAGTCGATGAAATAGAGCACCCGATCGGCACCCAGGGTCTCGACGCGATATTTGGCGCAGGCGATGTCGGTGGTGGTGTAGAGGAAGCCACCATCCTTCTTCTGCACGATGACGGCCATGGCCTCGCCATCCTTGCCCTTGAATTCGTCGAGGAAGACCACCTGGGCACCTTCACTCTCGACCGCCATGCCCTTGGCTTGCAGGTCGGCGACTATGCCCGGCAACATGTCGTTATACAGGCTTTCACCCATGACATCCTTGGCACTCAGACTGACGTTCAGACGGTCATAGATGATCTGGTTCTGGGCCATGGTCAAATCGACCAGCTTCTTCCACATGGTGCGGCAATAGGCATCGCCACCTTGCAGCTTCACCACATAGCCACGGGCCCGTTCGGCAAAGTCTTCATCCTCGTCGTAGCACTTTTTCGCCTCGCGATAGAAGGCTTCCAGATCCGAGAGCTCCATGTCGCTGGCGTGTTCGTTTTCCATCTTCTCCAGATAGGCGATGAGCATGCCGAACTGGGTACCCCAGTCACCGACGTGGTTGGCGCGGATCACCTTGTGGCCGAGGAACTCCAGAGTCCGGGTCACGGCATCGCCAATCACGGTGGAGCGGATATGGTGTACCGCCATCTCTTTGGCAACGTTGGGTGCCGAGTAATCCACCACTATGGTCTGGGGCGGGTTGGCGGATTTGACCCCCAGTTGCGGGTCGGTCAGCAAACCGTCGATTTGACGAGCCAGCCACTGGCTGTCGAGATAGAAGTTGATGAAGCCGGGACCGGCGATCTCGACTTTGGCCACCCGGGTAGAGGCGGGCAGGGCGTCGATCAGCTGTTGGGCGAGCTGACGCGGATTCTTGCCGACCGTTTTGGCCAGTAACATGGCCAGGTTAGTGGCCAGATCGCCGTGAGCCTTATCCTTGGTGTTGTCTACCTGAATGCGCGGAGCCAGATCGGCGGGCAATTCACCCTGGGCGATCAAGGTGGCCACGGTCTGTTCAAGTAGTTGCTGAATATGCTCTTTCATCTCTGCTCATCCAAATTTGGAAACTGAAACCAGGTACTACCGATAGTGACTACCACAGGAGTGACTACAAACAATGGAGTACGAATTTATAAGGGGGCAAATTTTACTCTGAATAGCGCGCCCTGACTACCTTTGCCGCCTGGACCGGGATTGGCTGAATTTATGCTAGCTGTGGATTTGCGGCCTATAGTGGCAAGAGTGTGACCCGCAACTCTCAGGCTGCAAGGACTTGGCTATTTCTTGTGACTGTGTTTCCGACCCGAGTTGCCCGGAGGAAAAATGATGCGACTGCCCCTGTTTCCGCTGAATGTCTATCTCTTGCCGGGTGGCATTTTACCCCTGCGTCTGTTCGAGCCACGTTACTTGCGGATGCTCTCCCTGAGTCAGGACCATGGGTTTGGATTGTGTCTGCTGGGCACGCGCCGCGAGGATGGCCAGATGCCGTTACTCGCTCTGGGCACCCGGGTGGAAGTAACTGATTTTAATCAATTAGATGATGGGACTTTAGGCATAACGGTTCGCGGTATCGAACGGTATCGTTTGCATAGCCTCACTATCGAGCCGGATGGTTTACTGATGGGCGAGGTCACTGCGCTGCCGAACTGGCAAACCACGGAGTTGGCTCCCCGGCAGGATATTCTGGCGCGAAAACTCGGTGAGCTGTTTGAAGAACATCCTGATTTTGCGGCCTATTATCCGCAACCGGAGTGGGCGAATGCCTGCTGGGTCGCCCAGCGCTGGCTTGAGGTTCTCCCCCTGTCCGGCGAACAGAAGTTACCCCTGCTGGAAAGTGATGATTGCAGCGATGCCCTGCGTTTTTTGATGGACGTGGTCCATGAACCCTTGCGTCCTCACTAAGACGCTGTCTCCTATTTTGCGTTGCAATTGGCGGTCATTTGCAAATTGCAGCGCTTTGAGATGATCCTGGAGTCGGGGCCGTTCGTAGAGATCATGCAGGATCACTCGAGGTTGATAGTCGATGATGAGGCAGGATCAGAATCGAATCGCAAGCCCGACAATCCGGTATACTGGCGCAACCCACGCCTATCATATCCGAGCATTGATGGACGATTCGAACCCAGAAATGATCGAGCCATCTCATTTGGCTCAGTGGCTGCAGCGAGTGGCCGAAGAACGCTCTGCAGACGCTTATAGTCGACTGTTTCGTTATTTTGCACCGCGGATCCGCAGCTATGGTCTGCGCCATCTGTACAGCGAGGCTCAAGCCATGGAGTTGGTGCAAAACACCCTCTTGACCGTCTGGCAGAAGGCTCATCTCTATCAGGGGGATAAGGGTGCCGCCGCGACCTGGATTTACACCGTGATGCGGAACCAGTGTTTTGACATGCTTCGCCGCCAGATGGCCAGTAAGGAGCAATTAGTTGCTGAAGATCTGTGGCCAGTGCTGGAGCTGCAGGTGGAGACGGATCTTGTTGCGGATACGGGTGAAAATCAGGTACTGACTCGTCAGCTGGAGCTCTACATCCACCGGTTGCCAGTTCCTCAGCAAGAGGTGGTGCGGGGCATCTATCTGCAGGATTTGACCCTGCAAGAGTTGGCTGAGCGCCTGGATGTACCGCTTGGTACCATCAAATCCCGATTACGGTTAGCCCTGGAAAAACTTCGTGAGCAGATAGGTCATGCCGATGATTAATCACCACCCTGATAGCCAGTTGTTGCAGGCGTTTGCGGCCGGAACGCTGGCCCCGAGTATTTCCATTGCCGTATCGGCACATCTGGAGCTCTGTCGTCGCTGTTCCCGGGATGTTCATCGACGGGAGGCTCATCTGGCGGAGTCCCTGCTGCAGGATGAACTGACCGATGATCAGTCTGTAGCGGATGATCTGGAGGCCATGTTGCAGCAGATTTTGCAAACCCCGCCGACGGCATCGCCGGATGATGTGGTGTCGCCAGCGCTTCCTGTCCTGGATTGGCAAGGGCAACCGATACTCATGCCCCGGGCTCTGCGCCAACTGCTTCCGGTTTCCTGGCAGCGTATGGGCAAGGTGGCTCGAGCTCGCCTAGCATTGAGTGAGACGGATGGTTCCAGAGCCAGTTTATTGGCGATTGAGCCCGGGGGCGGGGTGCCAGCCCACCAGCATGCGGGTTATGAGCTGACCCTGCTGTTGGCGGGAAATATGCTGGACGAACACGGATGCTATCAGGCAGGCGACTTTCTGCTTCTTCAGGGATCTCAAACCCATACCCCAGTCACCCCGGATGGTTGTCTCTGTTACACCGTGCTGGATGCCCCGGTCCAGTTTACCCGGGGTCTTCCGCGACTGCTGAATGGCTTTGGATCCTTGCTCTATTGATGGTGGGCAGGAGATAACCGAGTGGTGCTGCGGTTAAAACAACTCCTGTGGATCCACATCCAGTGACCAGCGCACTTTGCGGCCGCTGGGTAGCGCTTCGATCTCTGGCAGTATCCGGGTCAATAGATGCGCCAGGGGCGCTCGTTGCGGCATCTGCAACAGCAGTTGCATCCGGTATTTGCCGGCACGGCGTTCCATCAGGGCGGAGATGGGACCTATGACCTGAAGGCCGGGATAGAGGCTGCGACGGTTCATGATAAGCCCGGCGACCTCCAGCATGAATTGGTCCACATTGGTCTTGTGTACCGCCTCGCTGCGTAGCAGGGCCTGAAAGGCAAAGGGCGGTAGTCCCAGCAAGGAGCGCTCCTGCAGGCAGGTGCGGGCAAAGTGGTCATAACCGTTTTGCACCAGATCCTGCAGCAGCAAATGGCCCGGATGGTGACTCTGCAACACCACCAGTCCGGGTTTGCTGGCGCGTCCCGCGCGCCCTGCAACCTGGGTGTAGAGTTGGGCCAGTCGCTCGGTGGCTCGAAAATCCTGGGAAAACAGGGCACTGTCGACGTCGAGCAGTCCCACGAGCGTCACATTCGGGAAATGGTGACCCTTGGCCAGCATCTGGGTGCCGATCAGGATCTGGTACTCCCCTTGGCGGATACCCTCCAGATACGCCTCCAGCTCGCCTTTGCGTCGGGTGCTGTCCCGATCGATACGGATGGTGCGGAAACGTGGGAAATGGCTCGCCAGCAATGCCTCGACCTGTTCAGTTCCGACTCCGGTGCCCTGAAGATCCGCACTCCCGCACTCGGGGCAGTGGCTGGGGACCGGGCGTTGGCTGTCACAATGATGGCAATGCAGGCGGTGGCTTCCCTGATGCCAGGTGTAATAGGCATCGCAGCGACCGCAAGCCGCCGCCCAGCCACAGTGGTGACAGAGCAGGGACTGGGCATACCCGCGGCGGTTCAGGAAGAGCATGACCTGATTGCCCGCCTGCAGATGTGTCTCCATCAACTGCAGTAATTGCGGGGAAACACCCGCTTGCAACGGTACCTCCTTGATATCCAGGACTGCCTGCTGTGCCATGGCGGCCCCACCGGCTCGTTGCCGTAGCCGCAAGTGCTGGTATTTGCCACTGCGGGCATTTTGTAGCGTTTCCAGGGATGGGGTAGCAGAGCCCAGCAGGATCGGACAAGACTCCAGCCGGGCGCGCATGACGGCCAAATCCCGGGCGTGGTAGCGAAATCCCTCCTGCTGCTTGAAGGATCCATCATGCTCTTCATCGATCAGGATCAGGCCCAGATCCCGGAACGGCGTAAACAGCGCCGAGCGGGTGCCGATGAGAATTGCGGCTTCGCCTTGCTGACATGCCAACCAGGCCTCCAGCCGCTCCCGATCATTCATGCCGGAATGCAGGGTCAGGATCGGGGCCGCAAACCGGCGTCGGAAACGTTGCAGTGTCTGTGGGGTCAAGCCGATTTCGGGGACCAGCACCAATACTTGCTGGCCCCGTGCCAGTACCGGCGCGATCAGCTGCAAATAGACTTCCGTTTTGCCGGAGCCGGTGACGCCATCCAGCAGAAACACACCGAATTCGGCGCCGTGGCTCTGTATCTGGGCAACCGCCAGGGCTTGTTCAGTATTGAGTTGATGTTGATCGGACTCATGAAGCAGCAGGGTATCTCGCCAGTCTTCTTGCAAGGTGAGCAAATCGAACTGTTCTACCACCTGCTTGGCGGCCAGCTTGGCCAGTACCTGGGCATCCACCCCTGCTTCGCGCAAGTCAGCTGCGGTCAGAGGGCCATCTTGCAGCAACTGCAATGCCAGCTGTTGGCGCAATGCAGTTTTTCCCGGGCGATACCCTTCGGCCTCAGCCCGCGCGGTCAGTCGCCAGCTCTCCAGCGGTCGCCTCAGGGCGGGCTCCCCCTGGCGCAAAAGAACCGGCAAGGCATGCTGCAGTACTTCCCCCAGGGGATGCTGGTAATACTGGGCACTCCAGAGCAATAACTGCCATAAGGAGTCCGGAAGCAGGGATGAGTGATCCAGCTGTTCCGTGATGGGTTTGAGCTTATCCAGGGGAACGTCGCTCTGTTCTGGATGCTCAGTCACCAGGCCGATCAGCAGTTGGCGACCAAAGCTGACGCGCACCCGGCAGCCGATGGTTGGCAAGGGGAGTGGCGCCAGATAGTCGAATTGGCGGCGCAGCGGCACCGGAAGGGCGACTCGAATAGGGAGATAGGTGATCATTTCGCTCTCTGGTTGCCTGTTTTTTCTGCGATCATACTTGCGGCTGTAGGGATCGATCCTATATTATTCGCACCCTCAAAACATCCGTTCCAATTCGTGTGGTGTCTGGCGTGAGGCTGGATGGCGACACGGCCTAATATATTAGAGGTTGTCCATGAAAGAAGGTATCCACCCAGAGTACAAAGAGATCAACGTGAAGTGCTCTTGCGGTAACGAATTCTCTATCCGTTCCACTGGTCGCAGCTTGAACCTGGACGTTTGCTCTGAATGCCACCCGTTCTACACTGGCAAGCAGAAGATCGTTGACACCGGTGGTCGTGTTGACCGTTTCAACAAGCGCTTCGGCGCCCTGGTTGGCAAGAAGTAATTCTCGCCAGTCACAAAAAACGCCTCTCGGGGCGTTTTTTTATGGGCGTCGTCCAGTACGTCCGAGTTGATAATCGACACGCACGTTCAAGCCTCAGGATACCGAGCCCGGACTTCAGGCGGTAATGCCGCCAGCTCGCGGGCGATCCAGCGCTCGAAGCTCGCGAGCAGGCGTTCACTTTCTGCGACTCCCTCCGCATTGTTGTCTTGCTGATACCATTCCTTGAGTAGATAACTGACGGCCTCGAAGGTCGAGAGTCCATCGGCACGTGGTGATTTACGGATCAAGTAGCGACTGGTGTGCGTGGAGGCCAGTGACATCCGCGGCAGCTGCACCAGCTTTGGATGCCCGAGGAGCATTTTGAGGCTTTTTTTCCAGGTCCCATCCAGCGCTATGATGCACAGTGGGCCTGTTGGTGCGAACTCCTGCCAGTGACTAACCGGCTGAGCTTGCTTTCCCGGATAGAGCAACACGCACTGCAGATTAGGCTCAGCGAGCAGTGCGTTTAGTTCGATATGCTGACTGAAATCAGGACTGCTCCACACCGTGATCTCGGGCACACAGGCCTTCAGCAGAGCCAGACTCCCCTTGGCCTGTTTTATTTCCCCGGGATCCTGAAGGACCACCAGACGCCACGGTAGAGTGATCCGGGTTGCCAAGCTACACAGACAGCGGGATAAGGGGCGTTCACAATTTGAGCAGTAGGCGCGCACTGTTTTTATCCAATCGGTTATTCGGTTGATGCACTGTGGGTCCCGGCGGCGGTCAACGCGGCCGCGTGCAGGTCAGCGGCGATCATAGTGATTCGAGAGCCAAAGCAAAAAATTTCCTGGCATTAGTTCCGTGTGGCCCTTGTGAAGCCATAAAAGGGGATTATGCTCACAGCATTCATCGCGCCACCCATCAAACCCGCACCGGGTCATTATCTCTTTCAATCTATGCAGAGGGAATTGCCGATGTCCGATCTAAGACAACAAGCCCTGGATTATCACGCCCTGCCGATACCAGGCAAAATTGCCATCCACTTAACCAAACCCGCCGAAACCGCACTGGATTTGACGCTGGCCTATAGTCCGGGTGTTGCCGAGCCAGTTCGTGAAATCGCGGCAAATCCGGACGAAGCGTATCGCTACACCGCCAAAGCCAATCTGGTGGCGGTGATTACCAATGGCACGGCCATTCTGGGGCTGGGTAATCTTGGGCCATTGGCCTCCAAACCAGTGATGGAAGGCAAGGCCTTGTTATTCAAGCGATTTGCCAATATAGACGCCATCGATATCGAAGTGACGCATACCGATCCGGCCGATTTTATTCGCACCGTTGCCAATATCGCCGATACCTTTGGTGGCATCAATCTGGAAGACATCAAGGCTCCAGAGTGCTTCGAAATCGAACAGGCGTTGATCGAACTGTGCAAGGTCCCGGTCTTTCACGATGATCAGCATGGAACGGCCATCGTCACGGCGGCGGGCATGCTGAATGCGCTGGAGATACAGGGTAAACAGTTAGCGCAGTGCCGTATCGTCTGCTTGGGCGCAGGCGCTGCGGGTGTGGCATGCATGGATCTGCTGATTGCGTGTGGAGCGAGGAAGGAAAACCTGTTTATGCTGGATCGGCATGGGGTGATACGCTCCGATCGTACCGATCTGAATGGGCAGAAACCTCGATTTATCAACGATAGTGGGCCACGTACCCTGCATGAAGCCATTGAAGGGGCCGACATCTTTGTCGGTGTCTCTGGGCCCGATTTATTAGGCGCCGAAGAAGTGGCTCTGATGGCCCCTCGTCCAGTGATCTTTGCCTGTTCCAATCCGGATCCGGAAATTGATCCGGCGCTGGCACACAGGGTGCGGGATGACTTGATCATTGGTACGGGACGATCCGATTATCCCAACCAGGTAAACAACGTACTCTGTTTTCCGTTCCTGTTTCGTGGGGCGCTGGATGTGCGTGCCAGTCGTATCAATATCGAGATGAAGAAAGCGGCCGTAGAAGCCTTGCGGCAATTGGCCAAGGAGCCGGTTCCTGCGGAAGTGCTGGCGGCGGCTGATGTCCGGGAATTGCACTTCGGGCCGGATTACGTCATTCCCAAGCCGATGGATCCCCGCTTGTTGCCCCGGGTTGCGCGCGCCGTGGCTGTAGCCGCAGTGGAGTCTGGTGTCGCCCGTATTCCGTTACCGGATCGCTACATGCAGGAGTAGTACGAAAAAAGGCGCCCAAGGGCGCCTTCTTCTGGCTGGGACGAATCACATCTGGCTTTGCAGGTAGTTCGGTAATCCGAGCATTTTGATGAGCCCCAGCTGTTTCTCCAGCCAATAGGCATGGTCATCTTCGGTATCTTCCAGCAGTTTTTCCAGAATTTCCCGGGTCTGGTAATCTTGCTCCTGTTCACAGAGCTTGATGGCGGTTTTCAATGCGGTAGCCACATCGTATTCCAGTTGCAGATCGTTTTGCAGCATCTCGGGAACGTCCTTGCCAACATGGATCGGATCTCGGGTCGTGAGATCGGGGATCCCTTCGAGGAACAGGATCCGGCTAATCAGCAGGGTTGCATGTCCTTTCTCATCATCAAACTCATGACCGATGCGCTCATAGAGTTTGTTGAGCCCCCAATCCTGATACATCTGGGAATGAATAAAATATTGATCCATGGCTGAAAGCTCGCTGGCGAGCAGGGCGTTGAGAGCTGCTATGACATTGGCTTGACCTTTCATGCTGGTATCCTTAAGCGATCATGCTTTGTAAGTAGTTGGCGAGACCCGTGCTCTGAATGAGCTGCTGCTGCGTTTCCAGCCAGTCCAGATACTCCTCTTCTTCCTCTAGTATCTCCTCCAGCAAATCCCGGCTGACATAATCACTGGCGAGCTCGCTGGCCGCGATGGCCTGACGCAACAGTGGTAACTGCTCTTGTTCGAACTGGGTATCGCAAGCGAGCATTTCCTGGGGATGTTCGCCAATTTTAAGATGTCCCAGCTGCTGCAGATTGGGAAGTCCTTCCAGAAACAGAATGCGCTCAATCAAGGCATCTGCCTGTTTCATATCCTTGATCGATTTTTTGTAGGCTTTGTCGTTGAGTTTGTTCAGCCCCTGATGACGAAACAGCCGGGCGTGCAAAAAAAACTGGTTGATACTGGTCAATTCACTGGTCAGAACCTTGTTCAACAGGGCAATGACATTCGGGTCACCTTGCATGGCTATTCTCCCTTGCGAGCAAGCAGGACGAGCGGCATTTGCGCTCGAGTATCGTATTCAGATTAATCGCTTCGGACCGTGCTGCAAAACAGTTGGGACGTTTTTTACACAAAAATAGCTTTATAAATGCATGAAATAGTTGAAAAGTCATGTAGTGATAACTATTATCAAAGGGATGGTGTGAAAAGTGAGTGCGCGACTATGTACGTCTGCTTGTGTAATGGAGTAACCGATAGCCAAATTACGTCTTTACTCGCCGAGGGCGAGAAGGGAATGCGTGATTTACGGCAAGAGTTGAAGGTCGGTACCCAGTGCGGTCGTTGCACTTGCCTGGCCCGGCAGATGGTTAACCGCTTTTATCAAATCAGTGAGCCGGACTCCTCCGCTCGCGTTACTCACCTTCATCTCTGCGATGAGCCAGCGACCGGAGCCGATACTCGCCAGGTTGCGTGAGCTCCTAATTGGAATGCGAAATACGAAGGGCGGCCTCTGGCCGCCCTTCGTATATGGAGATCAGCGTCGTACCAGCCAGACGCCACTTTCCATATGATGGGTGTACGGGAACTGATCAAACAGGGCAAAACGCTCGATGCGGTGGCTCTGGGTTAACTGCTGCAAGTTGTCTTTGAGCGTTAACGGGTTGCAAGAGATATACAGGATGCGTTCATAACCTTGCACCATATCCAGTGTGGCTTGATTCAGACCTGCTCGGGGCGGATCGACAAAAATGGTGTTGCAGTGATAGCTCTGCAGATCGATGCCCTTGAGGCGATTGAACTCCCGTTCCCCCCGGATCGCCATGGTAAATTCTTCCGCCGACATGCGCAGGATTTTGACGTTGTCGATACCGTTGGCCGCGATATTGAATTGTGCCGAGTCGACCGACGGTTTGGCGATTTCAGTGGCTAGTACCTGGTTGAAGTTGCGTGCCATGGCCAGTGAAAAATTGCCATTACCGCAGTACAGCTCCAGCAGGTCTCCTTCGGCATCCCGAGTGACATCCAGTGCCCATTCCAGCATTTGCTGATTCATACCGGCATTGGGTTGGGTGAAGCTGTTCTCGACTTGCATGTACTGCAATTCACGTCCGGCGACTTGCAACCGCTCAATCACATGGTCTCGTTCCAGCACTATCTTCTGTTTGTGTGCCCGCCCGATCAAATCGACCTGGAAGCCCTCGTCACGCAGTTGTTGGCGAAGTTGGCGTGCGGCCAGTTCCCACTCGTGATTCAGTTTCCTGTGATACAGCAGACTGACGATGGCTTCACCACTGAGAGTGCTGAGGAAATCAACCTGGAATAGCTTGTGTCGCAGATCTGAATGTGGACGCAAGGCGGCCAGCAAACGAGGCATCAATTGATTGATGAGCAGGCTCGCCGCAGGGAATTCATCAAGCCGGTAGCGTTGCTTGTTCTCCTGATTAAACATCACATAGAAGAGATCATCCCCTTCATGCCAGATGCGGAATTCCGCTCGCATGCGGTAATGCGTTGGTGCGGAGGCAAAGAGCTCCAAATCTGGCGGTGAAAATTCAGCAAACAGTTGCTGCAATTGTTGCTGTTTTTCAGCCAGTTGTGCCGGGTAACGGGTTGGATCCCATATGGGTTGGCTCATATTGTGTCTCATGCTCTTGGCCTTGAAGGGGCGAAATTGTAAGGGCATAAAGAAGATTGTCCAGAAAAAATCGGTTAAGTTTTGTTCAGTCGTGCCGATAATCAGGACAAGGCAGAGTGTCGGAGGGGACGCTATGAAGGTGGACGGATTACATGACTCGTTATTTCCGAGTCTGAAACACAAGGGGCACACCCAGATCCAGGGGCAGGAAAGGGCTGAAAAAGCACAGGATCGGGTTGATTTAGCAACACCGGTACGGGTCGGGCAGATGGTATTGTATGTTTCCATCAGCAAAAGTTTGAGTCTGGATGGACATAATTTTAATGCCTCCTCTAGCCAGACACCTTCGACGGACTCAGCGGTTGAGCCCAGCGAGGATAATCCGTTGGGATTTGATTACAAGGCAGTCGCCAAGAATGTACTGGGCTTCGTGACAGGACGGATCCGCCAGACTCAGGCCGAAGGGGGGGATGATGAAAAACTGAAAAATATGCTCGAGCAGGCCAAGAAGGGGATCGAACAGGGCTTTGGTGAGGCGCGCCAGGAGCTCTCCGACATGGGAATGTTGAGTGAGGATCTCGGCAAGGGGATCGACAAAAGCTATGCCGTGATCCAGGAAGGACTTGGCAAGTTCGAGCAGGAACTGTTTGGCTCTGCTGTCGATGCGACTCAGATCTCTGCCTCGGTTGCAGTGACGCAGGCCTCTGCCGCGACGCGGAATCAGGGAAGTCTGGAGCTGATGACCAAAGAAGGTGACCGTGTTGTACTGCAGTTCGATGATGCGCAGCAATGGCGCATGCAGCAAGGAACGGCCCAGCTCAACCGCAAAGCTCTGGGAGCGTATGCCGAGGTTGGCAGTGGGGGGCAAGCCGCGGGCGCAAACCGTAGCGACAACCTGATGGTGGGTAGCACCGAATTTTTTTATTCCCATACGGCTAGCTTCAGCTTTTCGGTGCAAGGTGATCTGAATCCGGATGAGTTGAAGGCTATCGGCTCGTTAGTACAGGAGATGGGCTCACTCTCGGACCGCTTTTTCAGTGGCGATTTGCAAGGTGCTTTCGATATGGCACAGCAATTCCAGTTGGATGATACCCAGCTGGCGAGTATGTCGCTGGATCTGAAACAGCAACAAACCATGGCCTGGAGTGGTGTATTGGCACAAACCACACAGACCGAAGCACCAGTGACGCCCCTGCCCGTTGAGGGAGACGCGTTGCCGGTTGCTGACAAGGCTCCCGCTATTGCCGAGGAGGTTTTGGCGCCACTAGCGGATTATCTCCAACAGTTACAAGAGATGATGACCCAGGCCAACTCGTTCTTTGAACCCGAGCAGCAGAGCGAATTGAGCCGGTGGGTGGTAGCGAACCAGATCGGTTCTCCCGATCCGTCGTTGGAGGCAATCTTTAATCGCTTCAACAACTTCAATCAACGGATGTTTGGTGTTCTCGCTGCGTTAGCCAGTTAGTGGTCTGGACGATTGCCTGCGCCTTCGGGTGCAGGCACACTCCTGCGCTGTACCTCTTCGTTGCAGGATCCTGATATGGCTATCTCCAAGACTCGTGATTTACGTGAACTGTGCTATCCCTTCATCTTTGAAACCAAGTCCACCTGCGATTATGAAATCCTCACCGATGAGTTGTGTTGCCAGGTGGGTAACGTGCTGGCGCAACTGTCGGCCGATTTCCCGGAGGTTCGCACCGATCTGCAGGCATTACAGACGCTGATTTACCATCTCAACGGTTCCGTCCGCGGCAAGAATGGCATCTTTGAGGAGAACATTGACTGGCTGAAAGGGCGCTATGACTTTTATTGGCACGCTAGTGGTGAGCGGGTGAACGGATTTGTATTGCCGCAGGGGCCACAACCGGTACCAGCTTTGCACTTGTGTCGTTGCAACGCTAAAAAAGTCGTGCGGATGTTGGTCCGGCTGGATGAGGTCGGGATCCGCTTTGAGCCGACCCTGCCACGGTTTGCCAATCTACTGGCTAATTTTTTCTTCGTGGTAACGGTTTATCTCAAGGCTAGACTCGCGGTCGAGGAGATCCCGTACGTCAGCATCAATTACCCACAAAAAATGTGAATGAACTCGCAGACTTAGCTCTGTATACATGACGGGGGTAAGCTTCTATAATCCCGCCCACTCTGGTGCTACAGCTTAAAAGGGAATCCGGTGAGAATCCGGAGCTGACGCGCAGCGGTATGGAGGAACGAGGATGGCCGGGACCTATCAGGGTCCAGACACTGCCAGACATTGGTGGGAAGTCGTCATCCAAGGTGAACAGCCTCCGAGCCCGAAGACCTGCCTGAGCCATTGCCGAATCATCGGCCCATCATCTTCATAGACACTACGCGCATTAGGGAATTCTATGAGCAAACTATTCTGGGTAGCAGGATTGCTGCCCGTGGCTGCTATTGCTGCGCCACAAACTGACACGTCCACGACAGCAGAAACCATGGTGGTTACTGCCTCGCGCTTTGCTGAACCAGAAGCCTCGATTCTGGCGCCGGTCAATATTGTTACCCGTGAAGAAATCTCGCGCCTGCAGGCCAAAACGGTGACCGAGGTGATGCGGACGCTGCCGGGAGTTGAAACCATTAGTTATGGTGGTCATGGTCAGAGTGCTTCGACGGCGGTTCGTGGTGGAACTTCAGCGCAAACGCTGGTGCTCCTGGATGGCGTACGCGTCAATGCTATCACTTCCGGTGGCGCCAATTTGAACGATCTGCCACTGAATCAGGTGGAACGCATCGAGTATGTCCGTGGCGCCCGGGCTTCTATTTATGGTGCCGATGCGATTGGTGGCGTCATTAACATTATTACCCGGCCGGATGTGGGTACCCAACGACATCAATTTAGCGGCGGAGCCGGTTCTCGTGGCGAGCGACAATTGGGGTGGAGTAGCACGTCGACGGTCGGAAGGGCTGGGCAACTCAAGGGTGCTGCCGGTTTTGAGCAAGAAGATGGCTATAACGTTCACCCAGTGGCGGGCGTGAATGATGGTGATGAGCATGGTTATGAGGGGTACAACGCCATGCTGGATTATCAGCAGGCCTTCAATAACCAGTTCGACCTCTTCACCACGGCTCGCTGGTTCCGCAACCAGGCACAGTACGACAACTCCTACACCGGGAGTTGGGGCTCGCAGCATGAGCGTAAAGAGACGTGGTCGGAAAACCAGAGCTACCTCGTGGGTGGCCGCTACCACGCTGGTAACTACCAGAGCGAGTTGCAAGGAAATTATGGCCGCGAGGACCTGTATAACTACGTGGATAGCAGCAGTCGTGATGCCGCTCAGGATCGGACCTATATCCGCCAGTACAACCTGAGTTGGCTGCATGACCTGGCATTGACCGATGCCTGGCGCTTGGGAACCGGTGTGGACTGGCGACGTGAACGTTTGACGCCGGACTCGGTATCCAGTGGCGTTGCTTATGCCGATGACACTCATGGCCGTGATAACACGGGTTTATATGCTCTGGGCCAGTTCCAACAAGGTGTCTGGCAAGCCGAGTTGAGTGGGCGTACCGATGATAACGATCAGTATGGACGGCATAACACATGGCAGACTGGCGCTGGCTGGACCTTCCTGGAGGATTATAGATTGAGTGGCCGTTACGGCACCGGTTTTCGAGCTCCCTCGTTCAATGACCTTTATTTTCCCGATGCCTATACCCCGGGGAACCCGGATCTGCAGCCGGAAGAGTCTAAAAATCGTGAGCTGATGCTGGATGGCGCGACAGAAATGGTGATCTGGCGTGTCACCGGCTATCGCAACGATATTGAGCAGATGATCCAGTGGGCGCCGGATAGTAGTGGTTTATGGCGTCCAGAAAATGTCGGGCAGGCCCGAATCGATGGCCTGGAGTTGGAAGCTGAATTTGATACCGCGCAGATCAGCCACAGGCTGTCAGCCGATTTCAAGGACCCACAAGATACGGTGCGGAATAAGCAGTTACAGCGTATCGCCAAACGAAATGCCAAGTGGATTGCCCAAACCAGCATCCAGCAATGGGAAGGCTCATTGAGCTGGATTTACCAAGGCGAACGTTATGATGACGCTGCCAATACTGTCGTTTTGGGGGGGTATAGCGTGTGGGACATGGGACTTGGCTATTCATTGACCCAGCAACTCAAGTTACAAGGCCGTTTGGCCAACATGTTGGATAAGCAGTATGAGACAGCGGTTGGGTATCCAGCGGCTGGGCGATCGTTTTATATGACGGTCAACTATCAACTGTAGCCATCACTGGTTGGGCGCGTTGACTGTAAGGGGCCTCGGCCCCTTTTTTCATGGGGCTCGGCAGCGCCAGATGCTATGCCTGTTAGCAACATGGGGGTATTATCTCTGGCCTGTATGAGGGGGATGTGTGAGAAAGCGAGTTCTTATTTTTGACTCTGGAGTGGGTGGTCTCTCCGTTTACCATGAAATTCGCCACGTCCTGCCGGATGTAGATTATATCTACCTCTTCGACAACGCCCGCTTTCCCTACGGCGAGTTGCCAGCTCAGGAGCTGGTACACCGCTGCTGTGGCTTGATCAGCCGCGTGGTGGCCAAACATGCGGTGGACTTGGTGGTCATCGCTTGCAATACCGCGAGTACTCAAGTGCTCCCTTCCTTGCGGACCATGTTATCCGTGCCGGTGGTCGGCGTTGTGCCTGCGATTAAGCCTGCCGCGCTATTGACGCAAAATGGGTGCATCGGCTTGCTGGCAACACCTGCGACTATCTCCCGGCCTTATACCGATAAGTTGATTCTGGAGTTTGCGGCGCATCATCGTATTTTACGCTGTGGTTCCACCGAGCTAGTGATCCAGGCGGAACGAAAGCTAGCGGGCGAAGGGGTTGATCAGGCGCGTATCCACCAAATTCTCTCGCCCTGGTCCGAGACATCTACGCCGCCTGATACGGTGGTGCTTGGGTGTACGCATTTCCCGCTACTAAAGGAAGAGATATTGCGTGCGCTGCCTGGAGTGACCTTGGTCGACTCCGGCTCGGCGGTTGCCCGCCGAGTGCGAAGTATCGTAGGTGAGATGACAGTCCAGGGGTCGGGCACATCATGGGCTTATTGTACCCGTCTTGATGCCAAGGCTAGCTTGTTACGGGGCCCGTTAAGCGCGTATGGCCTGAGCGAACTATTGGTATGGCTCGATTAAAAATCGTTAAGCCTCGGTGTCCCCTGATTCTGTGCTTTCCCGCTTCTCATTAGCCTCTCGAACTTTCAGGGTTCGCTGCAAGTATTCGGTTTCATTTAGTGCAGCAATGGCGGCATGTGCTTCCTTCTCTGGCATTTCCACAAAACCATAACCGCGACGTTTTCCCGTTTCTTTATCTTTCACTAAACGGACTGATATGACCTGGCCATATTCTGAGAACAGTTTGCGGATTGCCGCTTCATTGGCCCGATAGGGCAGATTACCGACATACAGTGTCTTGGCATCTGTGATGGTCACTGATTCCTGAACTGGATTGGCAGTCGTTTGAGGTGCAGGCCGTGATGTTTTGACGGACGCATCCTTTGTTGCGGTAGCACAACTGCTGCGGCAAAGAAGCAACGGTGTTAAGAGTCCGGATACCAAGGCTGCTACAGCGGCGAATAAAGCGGCGTCAATGGATGTAGAAAAAAAGAGAGCTAAAACATAGAACAATACGGCCAAGCCCAAGGCTAAGGCTGAGGCACGAAAATAAGAGTGCTGGGGGGTATTCATCACAATAGTCACCAAGTTGATAAGAAAGACAAAGAAAGCAATCAATTAAAACAAGGTCATGTTAGAGGCTTGGCTGCTCCTGAGCCAACGGCATAACTACTTTACGCTAGCGACTTAACATTTTTTCACCACTTTCAGACCCATAACCTGATTCATAAACCACAAAAATGTGGATAAAGCTGTGAATAGCTATGTATTGATTGAACATAACCCAAAACCCCTGTTTTTCTGATGAATTTCGTGAAAAGTC
>NZ_JBVAYG010000023.1:0-57765 GCF_055413365.1 Pseudaeromonas sp. HNCC25DJ182
TTTCTCTCGATAACAGCAAGTGTCGATCAACGACTCTGGATCAAATCAAGTGCGGAGTGGTCGTGACCACATGAGGATTCTGTGCCCGGTGGCGCATCAGATGGTCCATCAGCACCAGTGCCAGCATCGCCTCGGCAATCGGAACGGCACGGATCCCGACACAGGGATCATGACGTCCCTTGGTGATCATCTCCACTGGATTACCCTGAGTATCAATGGTCTTGCCAGGCACAGTGATACTGGAAGTGGGTTTGAGCGCAATCGTGGCCACAATATCCTGACCAGAGCTGATCCCGCCCAAGATCCCGCCAGCATGATTACTGCTGAAGCCTTCCGGGCGCATCTCGTCTCTATGCTCGGAGCCCCGTTGCTCTACGACAGCGAAACCATCTCCGATCTCGACCCCTTTTACCGCGTTGATGCCCATCAGCGCATGGGCGATATCCGCATCCAGACGATCAAACACCGGCTCACCCAAACCAACCGGCACCTGTTTGGCCACCACCTGCAAGCGTGCACCAATCGAGTTGCCCTCTTTCTTCAACTCGCGCATGAATTCATCCAGCGCCTCCAGCTTGTCCGGATCAGCGAAGAAAAAGGGATTCGTTTCTATGATGTCTCGCTCATGGCGCTCAGCCTTGATCGGACCGAGTTGGGTCAAAAAACCGTAAATTTCAATGCCGTAGGCCTGTTTCAGATACTTCTTGGCAATGGCACCTGCGGCCACCCGCATCGCCGTTTCCCGCGCTGAAGAGCGCCCCCCGCCCCGGTAATCCCGCACCCCATATTTCTGGTGATAGGTGTAATCGGCGTGGCCCGGACGAAACAAGTCCTGAATTTCGGAGTAATCCTTGGAGCGTTGATCGGTATTTTCAATCAACAGACCGATGGAGGTTCCGGTGGTTTTGCCTTCAAAAACGCCGGAGAGGATCTTGACCTCATCCGGCTCGCGGCGCTGGGTGGTAAAACGCGAAGTCCCAGGCTTCCGGCGATCCAGATCATGCTGTAGATCCTCGACGCTCAATTCCAATCCTGGTGGGCAACCATCCACGATGGCGCCCAACGCCAGTCCGTGACTCTCGCCAAAGGTCGTCACGCGAAAGAGTTGACCCAAGCTATTCCCTGCCATAAATCCTTAACTCCTGTACGCGGCGAACTGGTCGCTACAAGCATCCAGTTGCGCCTTGGTCATTACAAAAACCCCATGGCCACCTTGCTCAAACTCCACCCAGGTGAAGGGAACATCCGGGTACTGAGCCTGCAAGTGGACATAGCTATTGCCCACCTCCACCACCAGCACGCCGTGCTCACTCAAGCGATCCCCGGCGGTTGCCAGGATCCGCTTGGCCAGGACCAAACCATCCTCTCCTGCAGCCAACGCCAACTCCGGCTCATGCCGAAACTCATCCGGCAGATCAAACATATCGTCCGCATCGACATAGGGCGGATTAGAGACAATCAGATCATACGTCAGACCTGCAGGCAGATCGTTCATCAGATCGGAAGCCATC
Organism: Pseudaeromonas sp. HNCC25DJ182; assembly: GCF_055413365.1. Classification (NCBI taxonomy): domain Bacteria; kingdom Pseudomonadati; phylum Pseudomonadota; class Gammaproteobacteria; order Aeromonadales; family Aeromonadaceae; genus Pseudaeromonas; species Pseudaeromonas sp. HNCC25DJ182. Next base: position 1,512 of record NZ_JBVAYG010000023.1, read on the forward strand.
GGCACCACTTGCTGCTCTAACCCATACATCTCGATATTGATCTGGGTGACATCCAGCGCATCCGGGGAGATATCGATAGCATCGACTTCCGCCTCGGGAAAGGCTTGTGCCAGCGCGATGGCGATACAGCCAGAGCCGGTACACAAATCCATCACCCGCAGCGGCTCATGGTTCAGCCAGGGCGCAAAGCGCTTACCAATCAACTCACCAATCGGTGAGCGCGGTACAATCACCCGCTCATCGACATAAAATTCCAGACCACAGAACCAAGCTTTGTTGGTCAGATAGGCCGCCGGGATCCGCTCTTCCACCCGACGAGCCACCAATTCGGCCACTTGCTGGCGCTCGGCTCGCGTCAGACGCGCGGTGCGGATCTCTTCGCTGATATAGGGCGGCAGATGCAGGGTCGGTAAAATCAGTTGCACCGATTCATCCCAGGCATTGTCGGTGCCATGACCATAAAACAAGCCCGCTCCATTAAACTGACTGACCGCCCAGCGCATCATGTCGTTGACGGTACGCAGCTCACTGACCGCCTCATCGATGATAATCTTTTCCAAAACCGCCTCCGGGTCGAGTAGAATTCGGGATACTTATCCCACTACAAAGTGCAGATACCTGATTAATGAAGAAAAATACCGATCTCGATGAACAGGATCTGGCGCTGTTCCGCGAGGCCGTGGCGGGTACCCGCCAAATTAGGCAGGATACCATAAGTCCCACCCACAGGACGGTCAAGCAGAAAGCGTTGCAGCGTGAAGTCCGTGAAACCCTGGGGGTAAGCCATTACTTTTCCGATGAATTTGTTCCTCACCTCAGCGAAGAGGGACCGATGCGCTATGTGCGCAGCGATGTCTCCAGCTTCGAGGTCAAACGACTCCGTCGTGGTGATTACTACCCCGACATGCTGCTGGATCTGCATGGCCTCTCCCAGCAACAAGCCAAGTTGGAGATCGCCGCCCTACTGGAGGCCTGCCGCCGCCAGCAGATCCGCTGTGCTTGCGTCATGCACGGCCATGGCAAGAATGTGCTCAAACAAAAGGTGCCGCTCTGGTTAGCCCAACATCCTCTGGTTGAAGCCTTTCATCAGGCGCCGCGGGAATGGGGCGGTGATGCCGCCTTGCTGGTGCTGATTGAGCAAAGCGACGCGGCGGCAGCCTCTTTCAAACGTTAACCTGCATTCATGGCGTCGCTAACCTTCTCCGCATGGATGAGAATGTTCCGCGGCGTCAACTCCCGGCCACAAAATTGACTGAGTTCCACCTGATAGCCTTGCTCTTGTAAAAACAACGCCCGATCCAGTACCAGCCAGAGTTCGAGGGGGCGCCGGAACAGATGCCGCACCAGCTCCATCCTTGCCATCACTGGCAGCCGCTCGGCACCAGCTTGCTCGTAACGGGCAACTCGCTCGGCCGTCATCCCCTGAGGCAAGCGCAAACCCTTGGCCGAAAGCGCCCAGCCGACAAACTCGCTAAAGGTTCCCGATAGCCAGCTTTTCTGCAGATTAGGGACCGGCAGATACTCATCAACCCCGCGAATATCCCGCTGCAGCAGATCAAAACCCAGCCGCCAGGTGAGCTCAATCTGCCGCAGACGCCGCACGCGCTGCCCTGCGGTGACGGTCTCTTGCACTGTCATGCGCAGATCCTGGGTCGTCAGCTGCAGCGGACTATTCTTTCCTGCGTCCGACATCGGCTGATAGTTCAAGCCTTCAATCAGATGATAACAACAAGGGGAAATACTCAACGCTCGAGTCTGCTGCTGGCTCGCCGCCTCGAGCAAACGCATATGCAAGGCGCCACAGGCATGCAAGGCAACCGCATGTTGCTCTGGACGGATAAAATCCCTTGCCTCCGCCGAAAAAGCATCGGCACAGACAAATTCCATCGCCACCTTAGCGCGCTTGGCCAACCGTTGGCCGGCATCGCAGAGTTCGGACTGCCACTCCAGACTGAGGACCGATTGCTTCGACTGAAAACCCAGCAGACGTCCCAAATGCCCCTTCCCCGCACACCACTCCAGTACGGGGCCACGCACGCCGGGCAGCGCAGCAGCAAAATGGCGCAACTGCTGCCATTTGCGTCCAGGAATATAGTTGCCCAACACCTCGGGCACCGGCTCGGGAATTTTCGAGTTCAATGGCAGGGTACAAAGCGCGGACAAGGATCCAAGATCTGGAAACCAGGGCGCCAGCAGCGCTCTCAAGGCAGTCGGATCGGTCTCCAGCGCAAACACTTGCTCAGGCGATAACTGATCAAGACATGTCGCCAGCTCTGGAGCGCCCTCACGCCAACAGTTGTCACGCCAATGAAACGGCTGACATTGCCAGAATGGCTGATAACGAGTCAGCAGCTGATCCAGGGCTTCAAAACGGCGATAGAGCATCTATTTACTTCCCGCTTGCAGGCATAGCCAAAGGTTGGCCAGTCTATCGAGCTGAACGGCTGATCACCAGTTGCATGCAACACTTCTTTATTATGTTGCCAAGTAGCATAATATTGAGACTTTCGGCTAGAAAATTACTATTCCATGACCATTGATATAACCAACATGCTCCACATGAATGAGGTTTTGCTGATCTTTGTGGTGCTCGGGATCGGTCTGCTGGTCGGTAAACTGCGCATTGGCTCATTTCAGATCGGCAATACCATAGGTGTGCTGTTTACCGCCTTATTATTTGGCCAATTGGGTTTCAGCCTGACCGGTAGTGCCGGCAACATTGCGTTTATGCTCTTTATCTTTGCCGTTGGCATTGAAGCTGGCCCCCATTTTTTCAGCGTCTTTTTGCGCGACGGACTGCGTTATATCAGCCTGGCATTAGTCATTCTCGCCTCAGCCCTGTTATTGACGTTCGGACTGGCAAAATTATTTGATCTGGGACCAGGCTTGGCCGCCGGTATTCTAGCCGGCGCACTGACCTCCACTCCGGCGCTGGTTGGTGCGCAAGACAGTCTGCAGAGTGGCTATCTGAATATTCCGCACAATACCAGCATCAGTCAGCTCCTCGACAACATGAGCGTCGGTTATGCCCTCACCTATATGATTGGCTTGCTCGGGTTGATGCTGGTGGTGCGCTATCTCCCGGGGCTGTTCAAGCTCGACTTGTGTGAAGAGGCCCATAAGATTGCCCGCGAGCGAGGTCTTTCCGATCAATACGGCCGCAAGACCTACTTGCCGATCATTCGCGCCTATCGGGTCGGAACCGAATTGGCGGAGTGGATTGGCGGACGGACGCTGCGCGAAACCGGTATTTATCCCCATACCGGCTGCTATGTGGAGCGCCTGCGCCGCAATGGCATTGTCGCCGCCAGCCCGGATGGTAATACCGTGATCCAGGAAGGTGACGATATTGCCCTGCTCGGCTATCCCGAAAGCCACGAGAAGCTCGATCTGAGTTACCGCAACGGCAAAGAGGTATTTGACCGGGATCTGCTGGATCTGCAAATCGTGACCGAAGAGATAGTGGTCAAAAACGACAGCTATGTTGGTAAGTATCTCATAGAGCTCAATCTGACCGGCAAGGGTTGCTTCTTGAACCGTATTGTCCGCTCTCAAATCGAGATGCCGCTGGATCGTAACATCATGCTGCAAAAAGGCGATGTGCTGCAGATCAGTGGTGAAAAGCACCGGGTAGAGCGCCTGGCGAGCCGGATAGGTTTTATCAGCATTCACAGTCAAGCCTCCGATCTGGTGGCCTTTAGTACCTTTTTTGTTTGTGGTCTGCTCATCGGCAGTATCTCGCTGGTATTCGGTCCTTTTCAATTTGGGCTCGGCAATGCCGTAGGCTTGCTGCTCGGCGGCATTTTCATGGGCTATCTGGGCTCGACCCATCCGACCGTGGGTTATATCCCATCCGGTGTGCTGCGCTTTATCAAGGATCTGGGATTGACCTTGTTTATGGCCAGCATAGGACTCAAAGCAGGTGGTGGTGTTATCAGCCATTTGAATGACAATGGCTTACTGGTGCTGGTTGCTGGTGCCGTGGTAGCCATGCTGCCGGTACTCATTGGCTATCTGTTCGGTATTCATGTGCTCAAGATGAATCCGGCGCTGTTACTGGGTGCCATCACCGGAGCACGGACCTCGGCACCGGCCATGGAAGTGGTGAACAGCATGTCGGGGAGCTCGATCCCCGCCTTAGGCTATGCTGGCACCTATGCGGTGGCCAACGTGCTATTGACGCTAGCCGGAACCCTGATCATTGCCCTGTGGTTCTAAGGTGCTAAGTACGTAATTCAAATGCTCGAGCCCTGGCGATGGCCGTTGGTTCAGCACCAACAAAACGGGCTGCCCATGGCAGCCCGTTTTCACATCTGTGGTTATCAAACTCTCATCCAGCTTCGTTACGCCGCATTCGAGAGTTGGCTAATGGTGGAATTCACCTCGGTAACGGTATTTTTGTGCACATGATCGGCCGTTGCTGGCATCACCAAGTGCCCCTTATCAAACTCGTAACCACCACGGCCCTGAATATAAATGCGCCCCTTGAAGAAGGTTTTCACGTACTTGGCAATCATGAACGGCAAGTATTTTTTGAAAATTCTCATAGTTATTTACCTTTTCTCGTACCACGCAATCTTAGGCATAGATTAGCGAGAAAAGTTCCGTTCGGATGAGATATCAATCTGCAAAAACGCAAAATTTTGCCATTTAATGCGTTTAATTGGCCGCTATCACAGATTTTTCAGCAAGTGTGGCGCTTGTTGCCACAGCAAGGTTCCCGTGGAATTGTCGATTTCAACGGCGACCATGGCCGAGGTGACAAACATGGGCGGCACCTGCACCGGACAGAGTTCAGCCACCAGATATCCCACCAGCGGCAAATGACTAATCACCAGCACAGTGCCGATATCATTCTGCAGCGCCAGCAGTTCATCCACCACACGGCTGACGCGGCCATGGGGAACCAGTTCAGCGACGGTTTCGACCTTGGCGCCCGGGAATAGGTCACTGATGGCTTGCCAGGTTTGCTGAGCGCGCAAATATGGACTCACCAGCACCAGATCCACCTGTGGGAGCTGTGACTGTAGCCAGTTGGCCATATTCCGGGATTGCTGACGCCCTGTAGCAGTCAAGGCTCGAGCGGCATCATCATCGGCACCGATAACGGCATCGCCGTGGCGCATAATCACGATTTTCATCGATAGGGTTCCCAGAAAAGACACAAGAAAACAGCGCGAGTTTACTGGCTTAGCGCTGGCTTCACAATGGGCGGCTCTCGCAGAAACGGTTTGCGCCCCCGTCGGCACCAGTCAATAATAACCCTGTAGATCAATAAAATGAGCGTATCCATGGGTCATCAAATCCTGCGTGTGCATACCAGTCCGAATGATCATCGCGCCTACCGTTACCTGACCCTGCCCAATCAGCTGCGAGTGTTGCTGATTGAAGACCACAAAACCGAGAAATCAGCCGCCGCCCTCGCCGTCAATACCGGTCACTTCGATGATCCGGGGGCGCGACAAGGGATGGCTCATTTTCTGGAACATATGCTGTTCCTCGGTACTGAAACCTTCCCGCGGCCGGGGGAGTATCAGGAATTCATCAATCGGCACGGCGGTAGTAACAACGCCTGGACCGGCACCGAATTTACCAACTATTACTTCGACCTCCAGCACGAGTGGTTTGCCGAGGGGTTGCAGCGTTTTGCGCAATTTTTTATCTGCCCAACCTTTGATGCCCAACTCGTCGATAAAGAGCGCAACGCCATCGACTCCGAGTTTCGGCTCAAACTGCAGGATGATGTCCGCCGGACCTATCAGGTGCACAAGGAAACCGTCAATCCGGATCACCCCTTCGCCAAATTTTCGGTCGGCAATTGGCAAACTCTCGGCGATCGACCGGATGAGTCGATCCGTAATGAATTGCTCCAGTTTTATCATGAGCATTACAGTGCCGATCGCATGACTCTGGTGGTGCAATCCAATGCGTCCCTCGCGCAACAACTGCAGTGGGTTGAAACCTATTTTTCAGCCATTCCCGAGCGGGAAATCTCGCACAATGTCATCCAGACGCCGCTCTATCGACCGCAAGATATGGGGATCCGGATCGAGATCAAGCCGGTACGCGAAAGCCGGAAGCTGGTGGTCAGTTTTGCCCTGCCCAGTATAGAGCCCTTGTATCGCACCAAACCGCTGACCTTCATCAGTCACCTGCTGGGCTACGAGGGTAAGGGCAGTCTTTATTCCTGGTTGAAACACCAAGGCTGGGTGAACACCTTATCCGCCGGTAGCGGCGTTGGTGGGAGTAATTTCAAGGACTTCTGCGTCAGCTTTGGCTTGACCCCGGAAGGGGTTCACCACGAAGGCAGCATCATCGAATTATTGTTCGGTTACCTGGCGCTGATCCGCAAGCAAGGCGTCGAAGCCTGGCGCTACCAGGAAAAACGTCAGGTTCTGGATGCCATTTTTCGCTTCCAGGAAGGCAATCGCGCCATCGACAACGTGTCGCACCTGGCGGTGAATATGCACCACTATGCCCCGGAACACATAGTATCCGGAGACTATCTGATGGAGGAGTTCGATGCCGAACAAATCCATCACATGCTCGACTATTTGACGCCGGATAATATGCGTATTCAGTTGGCAGCTCCCCATGTGAAAACCGATCGGGTAGCCCGCTGGTATGACACGCCCTACCGAGTACAAGCGATAGAAAGTACCTGGCTGCGGCGCTGGCGTGATCCGGCGCCGCTGGATGGGCAACTGACACTGCCTGAGCCCAATCCCTTCATCTGTGATCGCCTGGAGCCCCATGCTGTGGATCCTGTCTTTCCGGTGCCGCAATGCCTGATTGAGCGCGCGGGTATGCGCGTTTGGCATCTCCATGATCAGGAGTACCCGGTACCGAAGGGAACCTTGTTCGTGGCAGTCGACAGTGAACATGCCGTACGTTCGGCCCGGCATATCGCCTTGATGCGGCTGACAGTGGAATTGCTGATCGATCACCTCAATGAACTGACCTATCCCGCAGAGGTTGCCGGGCTCAGTTACGACATCTATGCCCACCAAGGCGGCTTCACCTTGCAGTTGTCCGGATTCAGCAGCCGGTTGCCCCGCCTGTTGGAGCTGATCCTGAAGAATCGGACCTTTGGCCGCGTCGATCCACTGCGCTTCAATATCATCAAGCAGCAACTGTTGCAGAACTGGCAAAACCAGAACAAGGGGCGGCCGATTTCCCAGTTGTTCACCCATCTGACCTGCGTGTTGCAACCCAACAATCCGCCAATCGAGCAACTGATCCCCCACCTCACCGAGCTCACCCACAGTGAGTTGCCAGAATTTGTGCGCCAGTTGTATAAAGCGGTCCATCTGGAGGTGCTGGCCCATGGCGATTGGTTAGAAGAGGAAGTTCGACAAGTCGCAGGGCTGCTGGAACGAGAATTAACGCCCCTGAGCCTACCCAGCCGTGAAACCCGGCGTCGCCTGGTCGATATCAGCCAGCGCGGTACCCTGCGTCGGGAGCTGGTCTGTGCGCATCAAGATTCGGCACTGCTCATCTACTATCAATCCCCTTCGTCTCATCCACGGGATATCGCCTGCTTCACTCTGGCGAATCACTTGTTGGCTTCGACGTTTTTCCATGAATTGCGGACTCGCCAGCAGCTCGGTTATGTCGTCGGTACCGGGAATTTACCGCTCAATCGCCACCCGGGGTTGATCCTGTATATTCAATCTCCGGTGGCCGGTCCGCAGGAGTTACTGGATGCCATCGAACTCTTTATCGATGACTTCTATCTGGTGTTGATGGAGTTATCCGAACAGACCTGGCAAGAGAGCAAACAGGGCCTGCTCGGTCAGCTACAGGAGAAGGACGCCAATCTGCGGACCCGCAGTCAACGCTTGTGGGTCAGCGTGGGGAGTCGGGACTTCCACTTTAATCAACGGGAAAAAGTTGCCGAGGCGGTTTCCCACATGAGCCGGGCCGAGATGATTCGGTTCTTGCGCTCGTTGCGCAGCAGCCGCGCCGATCGGGTCATCTTGTGCAGTTACGGGGACCCGCATCAGGATGGCAGCCGGATCCAAGAGGGTGAATTGATTGAGGATCTGGAGTCATTTCAGCGTCACAGTCGTAAGTTCTGCAACGTCTGACCTAGCCACCGGGGCAATCACAGCCCCGGTGGTTATGTCTTAATGAGGATAAAATGGCTCTCCGGCTTCGGCGCGGCGCAACAATCCGGCACAGGGAGCAAACCGCTCGCCATACCGACTCGCCAGCTCCTGCATCCGGATCACCACAGATGCCATACCGCGCTGATCCAGATAGCGGAAAGGTCCTCCGGTAAAGGGCGGAAAACCTATCCCGTACACAGCCGCCAGATCGCCATCCCGTGGTGAGGCAATTACCTCATCATCCAGGCATCGCACGGCTTCGTTGAGCATCAACAGCAGACAACGATCGACGATGAGTGATGCTTCCAGACGCTTCACCGGCAAGACCTTGAGTAGATCATAGAGCCGGCTGTCGGCGATTTTTTTCCCTCGCGCCGGATAGCGGTAGAAGCCTTGCTGGCTCTTGCGTCCCTTTCGACCATCCGCGAGCATGGTTTCCAACACCGGACTCGGCGTGAAACGCGAACCATGGGCTTCGACCAGGATAGGACCTATCTTCGCGGCTACATCAAGCCCCACCTCATCCAGTAGGGCCAACGGTCCCACCGGAAAACCGGCATCCAGCAGCGTCTGATCAATATCGGTAATCGTCTCGCCTTCCAGCAGCAGAGTCACGGCTTCATTCATGTAGGGGGCGAGGATCCGGTTGACATAAAAGCCGGCGCAATCCTGAACCACAATCGGCGTCTTACCCTGAGCTCGGGCTAAGGCCAACACGGTAGCCACCACTTCTGGAGCCGTTCCCGAGTGTGGAATGACCTCCACCAGCGGCATCTTCTCGACCGGGCTGAAATAGTGCAGCCCCACCACACGGGCCGGATCCGGCGCTCCCTCGGCGATTTGGCGGATCGGTAACGACGAGGTATTGCTGGCAAAAATGGTCGCACCATGACCGGCAGACTGCACCTCGGCAACCATCTGGCGTTTGAGCGCCAGATCTTCAAACACCGCCTCCACCACCACATCGAGCCGCTGGAAACCGCGATAGTCAATGCAACCGCTCAACCGTGCCAACTGCTCACGGTAGCCGACCTCACTGAGCCGCCGTTTGCTCAGCTGGCGCTGCAAGGCTTGCCGGGAATGGCTGATGGCCCGATCCACCGCATCATAGTGCGTATCCTTGATTCGAACCGGCAGTTTTGCCTTATCCACGGTGACATGGGCGATCCCGGCCCCCATCAATCCGGCACCCAGCACTCCTACACGTCGCACCGGGAAGGGTTCAGCCCCTTGGTAAGCTTTCTCTTTTTTGTGCGCCGTACTGGCGTGGAATAGGCTCCGTAGCGCCTGAGATTCGGCCGAGAGCACCAGCTGGCCAAAGTTTCGGGCTTCCGCCTCCAATCCAGCACTCATCCCCTGGGCCAGACCGATTTCCACCGTCGCCAGCAACTGTTCGGCCGCTGGGTAATTGCCGCGGGTCTTGGCCCGGGTTTGCTTGCTGGCTTGAGCCATCAACCAGCGTCGCAGGGGTGCACACTCGCCCATCAAGCGTTGCGTCCAGGGCATACGCGACCGCCGTTTGCCTTTCCCAATCCAGTCGGTGGCCGCCTGTAGCAGTAGCGGTGCGGCCACGCGCACATCGGCAAGCCCCAACTGGCAAGCGCTTCGACCATCGATTTGACGCCCGGTTAGCATCAGATCCAGCGCTTTGGGCAAGCCAATCAAGCGCGGCAGTCGCTGGGTTCCCCCGGTACCCGGTATCAGTCCGAGCTGGATCTCCGGTAACCCAAGGCGAGTTTGCGGCGACTCGGTGACCACACGGTAATCGCACGCCAAGGCTAATTCCAGACCACCGCCCAGGCAGGAGCCATCAATGGCGGCGACGACCGGGAACGGCAGGCTAGCCAAGCGAGAGAACAGTTGCTGCCCTTGCGCCGCTAATTGCTGCGCCTGTTCGGCACTGGTGCAGCCATCCAGCATATGGATATCGGCACCGGCGATGAAATTGCCCGGTTTGGCCGAGTCGATGATCAGGCCCATGATGCTGGTATCGCTCTGCCAACGGATCAACAAGGCCGCAAACTCAGGGATCAGTGCTGCCTGCAGGGTATTGACGCTTTCCCCCTGCACATCGAATGTCAGATGAATGATGCCGGTCGGTTCGACCTCGATACGGAAAAATTGGCTCATTCTGCAACCTCCCAGATCATGGCGACGCCCAAACCACCCGCCGCACAGGCGGTGGTTAATCCCAGCCCGCCTCCCCGGCGTCGCAATTCCCGCACCGTTTGTAAAATCATGCGGGCCCCCGTCGCGGCAAACGGATGTCCATAGGCCAAGGAGCCACCCAGCACATTGAAACGCTCCGGATCCACCTCACCCACGGCTCGCTCTTGCCGTAACACGTCGCGAGCAAAGCGTTCATCCGCCATCAGCTTCAAGTTACACAGCACCTGAGCCGCAAAGGCTTCGTGCATCTCCAGCAAAGTCATGTCACTGAGCTGGCAACCACCTCGCGCCAAGGCCAGAGGGATGGCATAGGTGGGTCCGAGCAGCATGTCTTGTTGCACCGGCAACGCGGCGAAGGCATAGCTGCGCAAGAAAGCCAGCGGAGTAAAGCCCAGCGCAGCAGCCCGGGTTTCGGTCATCAGCAGCAAGGCTGCGGCACCATCGGTCAGCGGTGAGGCATTGCCAGCCGTCACAGTGCCATATTGGCGATCAAACACCGGCTTGAGTCGTCGATAGCTGGCCTCATCAGAATCAAAGCGAATGCAGTTATCGCGCAACAGGGGCTCATGACGGCCACCACTCAAAATGGGGGCCACCTCCTCGGCAATATCACCGCGCTCCCAGGCAGCCGCAGCCAGCGTATGGGAGCGATGAGCAAAGGCGTCCTGGTCTTCACGGCCGATACCATGTTGCTGCGCCATCTGTTCGGCACTCTGTCCCATGCTCAATCCGGTCGAGTATTCCGCTACGGCCGGAGCTACCGGTTTGAAATCGGCCAGCCGCAACTGGCTGATCAATCGCAGGCGTTGGGGCATCGTACGAGCCTTGCTCAGTAGTAACAGGGTTTGGGCCAGTTTGGCTGTCACCCCGACCGGTAGCACCGACGAAGAATCAGCGCCACCGGCTATGCCCACCTGGCAACGCCCTGCCAGCATGGCTTCAGCCACGTTAGCAACGGCCTGGAAACTGGTGGCACAAGCACGGCTGACACTGTAAGCATCGGTGGCCACATCCAGTTGGGATCCCAGCACGATTTCGCGAGCAATATTGGGAGCTGCTGGCATCTGGATCACCTGACCAAAGACCAGCAAGTCCACCACCGCCGGATCCACCCCCGTGCGCCATATCAATTCATCCACCACCTGACGGCCCAACTCCACGGCCGGTAATCCCAGATAGGCCGAGGCCTGTCTGGCAAATGGACTCCGTAAACCGCCGACCAGGGCAATCCGTTCCCCCTGTGCCGTACGTAAACATGAAGCTCGGGCCATAGCGTGCTCCTGCTCAAGAGAGGTCAGACCATTTTTCATACCATGATTTAACGTTATTTTTACAACTACTTATTCAGTCTGGCTCACAATGTGACGCGCTGCCGCAATTGCCGCCTGCCCATTATCCGGGACCAGTAGTAAGATAACGTCGTTTAAGGATGAACTAAGGCGTTGATATGTCGAGACAAGCGATAAATGCGGTGCGAGCCTACCTCAATGAGCAGGTTGTTGGACAACCCGAGCTGGTCGATGGACTGATCACAGCGCTGCTGGCCGATGGCCATATCCTGGTCGAAGGTCCCCCCGGTCTTGCCAAGACCCGTGCAATCAAGATGCTGGCCAACTGCATCGAAGGCCGTTTTCACCGGATCCAGTTCACGCCGGATTTGTTACCCGCCGATTTGACCGGCACCGATATCTATCGCCCGCAAGATGGCAGTTTTGTGTTTCAACCCGGTCCGCTGTTTCACCATTTATTGCTGGCCGATGAGATCAACCGCGCTCCGGCCAAGGTACAAAGTGCGCTGCTGGAGGCCATGGCCGAGCACCAAATCACCATAGGGCGTAAAAGCTATCAACTGCCCGAGCTGTTTTTGGTCATGGCCACCCAGAACCCCTTGGAACAAGAAGGCACCTATCCCCTGCCCGAGGCCCAGCTCGATCGCTTCATGCTGCACTTACAACTCGGCTATCCGGATGCCATGACCGAACTGTCCATCCTGCGTCTCAACTACGCCGAGTGTGCCCAGCAAGCCGAGATCACGCCACCGCGCCTGACTCAAGAGCAGCTGTTTTCCACTCGCCAGGAAGTACTTAAGGTCAAACTGGCTACAGCGATCGAGAACTACATTGTCACCCTGATCATGGCGACCCGTCGCCCCCTGGGCTACGATGCCGAACTGGCCCGCTGGCTCAGTTACGGAGCTAGTCCACGGGCAACCATGGCGCTGGCCCGCTGCTCACGGGTGCGAGCCTGGCTGCAAGGCCGTGATTTTGTCACCCCGGACGATGTGCAAGCCTGTGCCTATCCGATACTGCGCCACCGATTGATCCTGAGCATGGAAGCCGAAGCCGATGGCATCGATGCCAACAAGGTGATCGCCCGCCTGCTGCAACGGGTCGTCGTGACATGAACGATGGCATTGCCTTGAGTCTGGAGCAGTTGCTGCGCCCGCCCACGCTGGCACAGCTGCTGCCCTCACGTCAGGTAAGCGGTCAGCGCACGGGTCTCCATCAGGCCAGCAGCAAGGGCCGCGGTATGGAGTTTGCCGAAGTGCGTCCCTACTTGCCTGGCGACGATGTACGCAGCATCGATTGGCGCATTACCGCGCGCACCGGCAAACCGCACACCAAATTGTTCCGTGAAGAGCGGGATCGCTGCGTCTATACCTTGCTGGATCTGGATCCGGCCATGTATTTCGGCTCGCAAGGCCAGCTCAAGTCCCGATTAGCCACTATTTTGGCCGCAGCAGCCGCGTGGCAGGCGCTGGAGCAGGGCGATAAGGTCGGCGGCGTGATCCTGCTGGGTGCCGAGCCCATTCGACACAGTCCGGCGGGTCGTCGCAAGGACCTGCTGATGTGGTTGCAACAGCTGTTGCAGGCCTACCTGCTGGGATTGACCCGGCCCGAACCGCTGCTGAACATGACAGAAGGACTCAAACTGCTCAGCCGAACGGTGCGCCCCGGCAGCCTGATCCACCTCATCAGTGATTTTTACCGCATGAATGACAGCTCTTGGCTGTGGCTAAAACGCTTGAATAAATCCCATCAGGTGCACTGTTACCAGATCATGGACCGTTTAGAAGCGCAGCTGGTCGGTCAAGGAACGCTGGCCGCCGACAATGGCCGGCAACAGGGCTTTCTGACCAGCCATGATGCCCGATTCGTCCAGCATTACCGCCAGGTCGGTATGCATCGCCAGCATGGCATAGTGCGTCAGTTGCGGGAGTCCAGTCAGCGATTTTACTGTCTGGATACCAGTCATCCGCAGAAGCGGGCGGCAGGAGCCACGCCATGAGTTATCCGCTACAGCAGCTCAAGGACATCCATCCAGGTCCGCCACCGGCCGCCGATCTTCTGAGTGGCACACTCAGCCTCGCTCTGGTCTGCATTCTGCTGGCTGGCTTGGGCTTCTTGTGGTATCGGCTGTGGCCCCTGTTGCAGGCCTATCGACAACTGGCTCGTTTATCACGCCAGGCGAAGTCGCAACACCCCGACTGGGTGCCTGCACTCAATCACTGGCTGAAAGCAACCGCTCTGCTGACATGGCCGCGCTCGCAGATAGCTCCGCTGCATGGAGTTGCCTGGTTGAATTTTCTCGATCAAACCGCACAGGGCAATTTCATGCCCTATGCGGCCTCGTGGGATGGCTGGCTATATGGCCAACAGCCGATCAGCGAGCAGGAACAACAAGCATTGCTGCGGAGCTGTCACCGCTGGTTGCACGCCCGGATGGTGAGGTGTTTATGGTCACGTTAGGCTGGCCCTGGCTGTTGTTGCTGTTACCGCTTCCCCTGCTGATCCGGCTGTTGCCAGCCCATCGGCAAGAGATTGAGCCGCTGTATGTGGCCACCCTGCCCCATCTGAGCCAACAGGCTCCTCATCGGCACTATTCGCTGTTTTTGCTTGCGCTCCTGATCTGGAGTCTGCTGCTACTGGCGCTGGCCCGCCCCGCCTGGCTTGGGGAGCCAGAGCCACTGGAGCGCCCGCATCGGGATCTGATGCTGGCCATCGACTTATCAGACAGCATGCGCACCATGGATATGCTGGAGCAAGGGCGTCCCGTCAATCGCTTGCAGGTGGTGAAACACCAGTTGCGCCAGTTTGTCGGCCAACGGGCCGGAGATCGGATCGGACTGATTTTATTTGCCGATCACGCCTATCTGATGTCGCCGCTGACCAGCGACTGGCGCACCTTACAGAGCTTTATCGACGAGCTGGATTTCAGCATGGCGGGCTATCTCACCTCGATTGGCGAGGCGATTGGCCTATCCATCAAACGCTTCCGGGATGAAGGCAGCCGTCAGAAGCTGTTGATCCTGCTCAGTGACGGTCGCGATACCGTGGGCACGGTCTCACCGCTAGCAGCCGCCACCCTGGCCGCACAGCACCAGATGCGGATCTACACCATAGGCCTCGGGGCCGAGGTCGCATTGGATGACCCATTAGCCTCGGCGACCGATAATCCGGCGGCGGATCTGGACGAACAGACGCTGCGCGAGATTGCCCGCATCACCCAGGGTCACTATTTCCGCGCCCGGGATCCGGAGTCACTGGCGGCTATATATCAGGAGATCGATGCACTGGAGCCGATGGAAAAGAGTCAGCATTTCTACCAACCGCGTCTGGAGCTCTATGCCTATCCGCTGGCGCTGGCGCTGCTGCTGAGCCTGTGGCTAGCCTTTCTGGTGAGACGTCGTCATGGCTGATTGGACTCTGTTACGCCCCTGGTGCCTCCTACTGCTCCTGCTACCGGGCCTGCTGCTGTATTGGCACTGGCGCCAGCACCATACCGGGCAAACCTTTATCCGACAGAGCATATTGCGCTATCTGCGAGGGCAGCAAGCCGAGTCGAGCCGCCGGGTTGCGCTCTGGTGGCTGCTACCCTGGGGTCTGGCGGTGCTGGCACTAGCAGGGCCGGCTCACCGACAAGCTGACGCCCTGTATCAAAGCGATGACGTCTGGATCTGGATGCTGGATACCTCCCGCTCCATGCTGGCCGATGATGTTGCGCCCTCCCGCCTGCTCAGCAGTCGCTATCAACTATTTGATCTACTTGAAAAATCGCCGGGACGGCGGATTGCCTTGATCGCCTTCGCCGGCGATGCCTATGTCATCACTCCCCCCACAGATGATCACGAGACCCTGCGCTTCTTATTGCGAGAGCTGGAGCCGGAGGTGATGCCCGTCGCCGGATCCAACCCGGTTGCCGCCATCAAACTAGCGCTGACCATGATCGGTAACCAGCAGCGCCAGTCAGGACGGTTATTGCTGATCAGTGATGATCTGCAGGCCGCCCAGCGGCAGACCATTACCGATTTATTACGACCCGAGCAACAGGCTCTCGACATACTCGCGGTCGGCACCGAAGCGGGAGCCCCCATCCGCCTGAATGATGGCTCTTTACTCAAGGATCGTCAGGGACAACTGGTTGTCGCCCGCAGCAATCTGCCGCAATTGGCAACACTAGCCCATGACACCGGTGGCCATCTGCTGCACAACGAGAATCAGCCCGTCGATCTAGAG
Source organism: Pseudaeromonas sp. HNCC25DJ182 (assembly GCF_055413365.1). Taxonomy (NCBI): domain Bacteria; kingdom Pseudomonadati; phylum Pseudomonadota; class Gammaproteobacteria; order Aeromonadales; family Aeromonadaceae; genus Pseudaeromonas; species Pseudaeromonas sp. HNCC25DJ182. The sequence goes on from NZ_JBVAYG010000023.1 coordinate 17,308, forward strand.
CGGCTGCTGCGTCCGTCGCACGGCCAGGGAACAACCAGCGGCACAGCCCAGATCCGGTTACAGGATCTCGGCTATTGGCTGCTACTGCCATTGCTCGTGCTGGTGCTTAGCTTTCGGCGCGGTTGGTTTTTTGTTGCGTTACTGGGCTGCTCACTGCTGTCAGCGCCCAGAGTAGAGGCCGAAGAGGCCATGGTTCTCTACCAACGTGGCGAGTTTGCTGCCGCAGCGACGCAATTTACCGATCCCCTCTGGCAGGGTAATGCCTGGTTCCGGGCCGGCCGTTACCAGGAAGCGGCCGCGGCCTATCAGCAGGCCGGTGACAATCCGGAGGCACTGTATAACCTGGGCAATTGCCTGGCCTATCAGCAGGAGTTTGCTGCCGCGATCGAGGCATACGACCTGGCACTGCAACAGCAGCCAGAACTCGACGATGCCCGCTTTAACCGCGCTCTAGTGACACAATGGCTGCAGCAACAACAGACCCAAAAGACACCACAAAAGGCAGCTAAACGCCGTCAACCCTCCTCCTCGACTCGTGCCAGCGAGGTACTGGATCTCATCGCGGAAGAGCCGGGTAACCTGATGAGAAACCGCCTGCGTCTGCAGCAGCAACGCCGTCTACACCGGGAGCCTGCACAAACATGGTAAAACCACTGCTGGGTCTGCTGTTATTCCTCTGCATGCCGGTTTATGGACTGGACAGAGTCCAAGCGCACACCGATCAGACTCGGGTGTATGAGCAACAAAGCCTGGTGCTGACCGTCAGTGCCGATGATCAACTGGATGTCGGGGCTCTGGATATCCGGCCCTTATTTCGTGGTTTTATCGTGGGTGAGGTACGGTTTGCCAGCCAGAGTCAGGGCTCCCGGTTTTCCAGTCAGTGGCAGATCCCGTTGTTGCCACTGGGCAGCGGTGCTCAACAGATACCCCCGCTGCCTGTCGCAGGCTTTATGACCCAACCGATCAACCTGCAGATCCTGCGTGGGGAGGCCCCCAAAACACAGCCGCGAGTACTGGATGTCAGCCTGGACCATCCGACCCTGCTTCCCCATCAGGTCGCCCTGTATCGCATCAAACTGTCCCAACCTCCAGGCGTACAGATTGATGCTATATCCCCGCCCTCACTCAATGCGGCACGCCTTCGGCAGATTGGTGACGATGTTATTGATAACGAAATCATTCGCGGCAAGCGGGTCCGCACTCTGACCCGCTACTACGCGGTGACACTGGAGCAAGCCGGGGAATATGTGCTGCAAGGCCCTCTGGTTCAGGGCCAGGACATGAGCGCCCGACGCCAGAATACCCCTTTCTTACAGCAAGGTGACAATCTGGCCCTTAGGGTCAAGGCCGCGACGACGCCGACCGCGTTGATCAGTAACCAGCTGACGTTGGAGAGTCATTGGCAACCCGCCAAAGGCCCGTATCGAGTTGGCGAGCCGCTGTTGCGAGTGCTGACCCTCAAGGCCGAGGGGACCCCACTGGATCAGTTGCCGGAGCTTGCCTTACCCGAGTTGGCCGGGGTCCGTAGCTACGAAGATGGCGGTAGCAGTCATGAATCTGTGGTCCAAGGCAAGCTCATCGCCGAGCGGGTAGTGCGCCAGGCCTTTATTCCACAGCAGCCAGGTGCTTTTAGCCTGCCGGAACTGACCCTTGAATGGTGGAATGTAACGACCGGACAACTCGAAACGATTCACCTGGCACAGCCAGCACTGACCATCGAAACCGCCACCGGCACGCCTCCCATAGCTCCGTTGCCGAATGCGGATCTGGAGACAACACAATGGCCTTGGCTAACGATCGGCTTTGCGACGGCCTGGCTCGGCACGCTGCTGATTTGGTGGTTCACCGGGCGACGATTGCCCCCGGTACCTCGCCTGCGGTATATCGACGATAAATTAAGCTGGCGTCAGCTTAAACGCGCCTTGCAAACCGAAGACCCACAGTTGGTACATCACGCCTTGCTGGTTTGGGGTGCCCAACGCTGGCCGCGGCTACAACCAACCTGTCTGGAAAACCTCCCCTGCTACCCGGCCCTGCAGCCCGAGATGGAGCTATTATTGGCTGCCTGTTATCGTGAAGTTCCCGGTTCATGGTCAGCGACAGCATTGCGACGAGGTCTATTAAATTGGCGAGAAACGGAACAGAAACAGCAGGAAAGACTCAACCCGCACGGTCTTTGCTAGTCCCCAATCACCATAACCGCCGAGAATAAGCACTATAAATGCTATTTATCCTGCATTTTTGCTGCAGATCACTATGCTTTCCCCGCTGGTCTGATTTGTGCATCTGATGGTGCCAAGTAAGATCGCCGCGCCATTGGGTTAACACCCGTTAACAGGAATTAGCATGAAACAGCATACTCTCGCATTAACACTGACCTCTATCCTGGCCGCGATGGCCATGCAACAGGCCCACGCCGCCGCATTCAACCTGAACGAACACTCAGCCTCAGGTCTGGGCCGGGCGTTTGCCGGTGAAGCCGCCATTGCCGATAATGCCAGCGTGCTGTCTCGCAATCCTGCCGCCATGAGCCGCTTTAAATCGATGGAACTCAGCGTGGCAGGCACCTATGTGCAACCGAATATCGATCTGGAAGGTAAGAGTGGTATTTCCGCACTAGGGGTCAGCGCCTCGGATCTGGATGCCCAAGACATAGCCCCGAGTGCCTTCGTGCCGACCTTTTACCTGATCCAGCCGTTGAATGAACAATGGGCGTGGGGTCTGGCCCTATTCACCAATTTTGGCTTATCGACCGAGTTTGATAACAACTATGCGGCAGGTCTGATCGGCGGTAAAACTGAGCTGACGACCTACAACTTCAATCCGAACATCTCCTACCGCCTGAATGATCAGTGGAGTTTCGGTGGCGGGATTTCAGCCGTCTATGCCGATGCCACCCTGATCCGTCGTGCCGGCGCTGTTTCGGCGACCAACCCCTTGATGAGCAACGACACCGCATTGGTGGATTTGAGCGGTGATACCCTGGATTGGGGTTGGAATGTCAGCTCGTTATTCGAGCTCGACGACGCCAATCGCTGGGGTTTGAGTTACCGCTCCGGCACCACCTTGAGCTTCAAGGGCAAGTTCTCGGGCAGTGCATCCGGGGTTTCCTCCTTGTCACCGCTAACCTTCAATGAAGTCGACGGCACTCTGGATTTGGAATTACCGGCCATTGCCGAATTCTCCGGCTATCACCTGCTGTCCCAGCAGTTTGCCGTACACTATTCCGTGCAATGGACCGACTGGAGCGTGTTCAAGGAGCTGACTGCCAACAGCCCGGATTGTAATGACGGTACTGCCGGGCAGTGCTTCAGCAAGCCCGAAGAGTTTTCTGACAGCTGGCGCTATGCCATAGGCGGTACTTACTACCTGAACAACCTGTGGACCCTGCGCGCCGGTCTGGCGCTGGATCGTCAAGCCGCTCACAACGTGATCAGTATTCCGGATACCGAACGCTTGTGGTACAGCTTGGGCACCAGTTATCAGGCCACACCGGCCTTGAGTCTGGACGTCGGGGTTGCCTATCTGCAGGGCAAAGATGTCACTATCAGTGAGCAACTCACAGCCGGTTTGCCCAATGCCGAGTATCAATCCTCCGCCTCGGCATTCCTCGCCTCCGCACAAGCGAACTATCGCTTCTGATCATCAAGCTTTGCGATCCAGTTCAAGGGCCCGAGAGGGCCCTTATTCGTTACGGCCGTTCGATTTTCCGTCAGTTACACCGATGAAGTGCCGGTGATGTCGCTAAATCGGCTCCCCCCTGTTGCCACAAGGCATCAACTACTGCAAATTTGCCTTAGTACAGGTAAATAGCATGTCACTTTTCACCCGACTGCTGTAGTTAGCGAGCAATAGGACGACCACGATGTATTCATTCGTCGCCAGACAACCGATCCTGGATCACCACCAAAGTCCAGTGGCCTATGAACTGCTGTTCCGCGAAGGATTGAGTAATCAATTCCCCAACGTCAGTGCGGAACATGCCACTACCTGTCTGATTGCCGAACAATTTTTGAGTCAACCCATTCAGCAACTGGTAGGTGAGCATGCCTGCTATATCAATTTTCCCTACAGTCTGATTTTAAATGGTCTCGCCGACTCACTACCGGTTGAACAGGTGGTGATCGAGATATTGGAAGATGCCGAGCCAGATGAACAATTGCTGGAATGTGTCAAACGATTGAAAGATAGAGGCTACCGTTTGGCGCTGGACGACTTCACGCTGGATCCCCGCTGGGAAGCATTTCTCCCTTTCATCGACATCATCAAGTTTGATTTCCGACTGACTGCCCATGCCGATATCAGCCGCTTTATCAACCAGCATAAAGGCAGTCATCTCATTTATCTGGCCGAAAAAGTCGAAACCCAACAAGAGTTCACCGCGGCGAAGAAGATGGGCTTTACCCTGTTTCAGGGCTATTTCTTTAGCCGGCCGGAAATTGTACAGCGCAAGACACTCTCCGATAGTCAATTGACGGTCATGCAACTGCTCAAAGAGGTCAACTCTCCGGAGCTGGATTACGAACGCATAGAGGCATTGCTGAACCGGGATCTGACGCTGGCCTATAAACTGATGCGCTATGTCAATAATCTGCGTTATAAGGCCGCCCAGCCCATTACCTCATTTCGGCATGCCACGATCTTTTTAGGCCAACAGGAGATGCGACGTTTCGTCTCGCTGGTCAGTGCCACCAGTGGCGGTGAAAACAAGTCAACCGAGCTTTATCGGATGAGTTTGATCCGCGGTCGGTTCTGTGAATTATTGTCGTTGCATCGCCAAGGCTGGACGGATCCAGCGGAAGCCTTCCTGTGCGGTTTGTTCTCCCTGCTGGAGGCGATACTTGATCAGCCGTTTGCCGAAATTCTGGAGCAAATCCCCCTATCCACGGCCATTAAACAGGCATTATTGGATAAAAAAGGCGAACTGGCATTTTATCTGGCATTCGTAAGCGATTATGAGCAGCTTAATTGGGAGCGAGTTAAATTACGCGCCGGGAAAATGCATTTGCAGGAAAAACAAACCATCGAATTGTTTCTGGAATCCACGCAATGGGCAGACCAAGTCATGTCTGCCCATTAACTAATCGGCCGAGATTATCCGGCCGGCTTATAAGCGAGTCCTTGCAGGTAATGTTTGCGGCATAACGACACATATTTATCATGACCACCGATCTCGACCTGATTACCATCCCGTAGCACGCAACCATTTCCCGCCACTCTGGCATTCATATGAGCCTTGTTGCCGCACCAGCAAATACTTTTCAGCTCTTCTACCTTATCGGCAAGACAGAGCAAATGGTAGGAGCCTTCAAACAACTCACCACGAAAATCACTCTTGAGGCCGTAGGCGATCACCGGAATATTCAACTCATCCACGATCCGTGCCAATTGATAAACCTGTGTACGCGTTAAAAATTGCGCCTCATCGACGATAAAGACATCCAGAATTTGTTCTTTGATTCGCTGCTGCACTATATCGAATAGATCGCTGGTGGCCGTGAATACGTCGGCAGATAGCTCTAATCCAACCCGGGCCGTAATAACCCCGACGCCGTAACGATCATCAATTGCCGGAGTCATGGCATAGGGTACCATTCCTCGTTCACAATAATTGAAATGCGCTTGAATCAGTTGGGTCGATTTCCCTGAATTCATAGCTGCAAACTTATAATGCAGTGACGCCATAATTCCCCCTGTTAACGTGGCGGCTATGATGCCAGATTGCTTGGCATGAGCGAAGTACCAATAGCCGATTCGTCTCGAAGCGCCACCATTGCTGCCACTTCTATCGCCATAGCAGCCACAATCTGTTTGGCCAAGGTATCCAAACAGCTCAATCCCAGTCACCTCATCTCCAGCAGAAGATGTGTTGAGCTACTCAATATGCGGAGATAATCAGGCTGTTACCATCGAGAATAAAGTATGCCTATGGAAAAATTGGGACGGGTACAATTCATCGATATCGCAGATAAACAACAGCAGTTAGTCGGAAATCATATAGTGGATGGCAGACCTGCACACCATTGATTGCTATCTATCAACCGCCAGCATGATCAAGCTATGCCATATCCAGCTTATGCCTCAAGATGATAAATCAACATTCATGTCCAGCAGGTAAATTGGGGGTTGGTGAAATCTGATAAAACAACGCCAATTGGTTATGTATCAACAGCAACCGGATATCTCACCGCGTAAAATATTATCCATCTATATATTGCATTATTATTTTAACGCCACAATAATTATCTCAAATCCCTTCAGCCGAGAACGAACATGACCGATTTCCTGAAAGTTTTACTTAATATTCGTAGCTTGCGGGCCGTGGCTCGTGATTTGACACTGGAACAACTCGAAGAAGGTCTTGCTAAATTGACCTCTGTTGTTGAAGAGCGCCGGGCCAATGAAGCAGAAGATCGTAAATCCCGTGAGGAACGCGAGCGTAAAATTTCTGAATATATGAACATGCTGCGTGCGGATGGTATTGATCCTGCGGAACTATTCCCGGTCGGAGCATCTACTGCCGGTGAAAAAGTAAACAAGCGGGCACCACGCCCGGCCAAGTATAAATATATCGATGAAAATGGTGAGCACCGCACCTGGACTGGACAAGGTCGTCAACCCGTCGCGATCCGTAAGGCAATCGCAGAACAGGGCAAAACGCTGGACGATTTCCTGATCTAATCAGGCCACAATAAAACAGGGGGCGTAGCCCCCTGTTTTATTTCTCATGGGCTAGCGATGACACACCAATATCTCCGCAAAATAATTCCGCTCTTCCCCCTGTTTACCGTTTGTCTACTGGCATCCGTCTCGCAACTTGTCGCGTCTGCACTTCCCCTCGCCTATGACAGAATGGCCATTCTTCAGGGCGAATGGTGGCGTCTGCTCACGGGGGGCTGGTTGCATCATAATCTGAATCACCTGCTGATGAATCTGCTCGCCTGGGGCTTGATCTACTTGCTGCTGCCGCAACGTCTGGCGGGTTACCGAAGCGTCTGGGTACTGATACTGCAGGTAGCGCTGGTCGATACCTTCTTATTCGCGCTGGTTCCCGCGACCCACTTCTACTGGGGTCTTTCCGGCGCTTTGCATGGGCTGTTTGCCATCTGTGCACTGCTCATGATTCAACAACGGGAGCGTCAGGGTTGGTGGTGGCTGCTCGGGTTATTCGTCAAACTGGGGTGGGATCTGGTGCGCACAGACAGTTTAACCACCGAGCTGATTGGCACCCGAGTACATGTCGAGTCTCATGTCATAGGTGCCATCAGTGGCGTGCTGACCGGGTTATTGCTGTTACTATGGTATCGTCGCGGCACTAAAAAGCCGACCACACCGTCGGCTCTTTAGCGGTATTACGCAGCAACAAGCGATTGATTGATAGCCGCCAAGGTTGCAGCCGGATCAACGGCTTGGGTGATAGGCCGACCAATCACCAGATAATCGGAGCCTTGCGCGCAGGCTTCAGCAGGGGTTAACACGCGACGTTGATCGCCCAGTTCCGAACCGACAGGACGGATGCCCGGCGTGACCAGCTTGAAATCTGCACCCAAATGCTGCTTGAGCAATGAGGCTTCCCGAGCCGAGCAGACGACCCCATCCAAGCCGGCTTGCTGGGTCAATGTCGCCAGGCGCAGGACCTGATCCTGCAACGAGCCGGGAACCCCTGCTTGCTGGAGTTCATCCTGCTCCATGCTGGTCAGAACAGTCACGGCAATCAGCAGCGGCGCCTTGTCACCGTACTCAGCTAACGCTTGCTTGGCGGCCGCCATCATGCGCAAACCACCACAGGCATGAACATTGACCATCCAGACCCCTAACTCGGCACTGGCCGCAACCGCTTTGGCCACTGTATTGGGAATATCATGAAATTTTAGGTCCAAAAATACATCAAACCCCAGGGCAACCAAACTCTTGACGAACTCAGGACCGAATAGGGTAAACATCTCTTTACCGACTTTCAGGCGACATAAGTCGGGAGAGACCCGCGCGACAAATGCCATGGCATCCGCTTTATTGGCATAATCCAGAGCGACGATGACTTTAGATCCTTGACGTTCTTGCATGAAAACTCCCACTACTCTCCATCCAAACCGCGGATGGGTTTAATACTGGCCCACTGTTTACACGATGGGCACTGCCAGAAGATGACCTTGGTGGAGAACCCGCAGCGCTGACATCGATAATTGGGTTTCATCGATATCTGTTTTTCCACCAAATTTTTTAACAGAGAAATACTTTCTTTGGCCTGCGTACTATCCAGCTCAGCCAATCGATAATCCATCAAACGGGAAAAGGCACGCATGGTGGGATTACGCTTGAGCTCTTTTAAAATTAACTGCTCTGCTTCAACAACACCTTGCTCCGCGTGGGTTAAATCGGCCAACGCCAAGGCAATACTGGTTGATGAAGATTGTTCAAGCCACTTCAACAAGATGGCTTTATACCGCGGATCTGAGATCGGGAAGCAGCGTTGTAGCAGCGGGAGAGCTTCAGAGACAAAATCTGGGTCTTTATCTCCGATCAATACCAATATGTCGGCGGCGATGCTCTTGTCATTCTGCTTGAGGTAAATATCGGCAAGAGCCAGTGAGGCTCGAATACAATTCTCATCGACGCTGATAGCTTTTTTCAAATAGCCGATTGAGCGTTTATCTCCAGCCTCTGCTGACTCTTGTGCGGCTAATTCACAGTAGAAATTGGCCAGCGGTGGCAGGATCTTATCCCCGAGCTTCTTACGGCTACGAGTGGCAACTGAAATTGCCTTTTCCCAATCCCGCATCTGCTGATAAACACCAATCAGTAACGCCGCCGCTTCTTCTTCATGCTCATCATGACGAACCAACTCACTGAGAATATTTTCCGCGCGGTCGAGTAAACCCGCGGCGATAAAATCACGGGCAAGCTCCAGCATGGATAGATTACGTTGATCAAACGTCAGACTGGGTCTGGCAATTAGATTTTGGTGAATACGAATGGCCCTATCCACCTCGCCTCGCTGACGAAACAGATTGCCTAATGCCAGATGAGTTTCCAGTGTCTCATCATCGACCTGCAGTAGTTCAATAAATAAATCAACAGCCTTATCGGGCTGTTCAGAAAGGAGAAAATTAATACCGGCAACGTAATTGCGCGACAATTTGTGGCTCGATTGCTGGTTATCCAGCCGCGCACCACGTTGCCCCATATACCAGCCATAAGCGGCGGCAACGGGTAATAAGAGAAAGAGAAGTTCGAGCATTAATTATTCACTGACGACTCAGCAGCACCGGTAGTGGCTTCGAGTCGATCACGTTCAGCTCCCAGACGGGTAACTTGCTTTTTGAGTTGACGGATTTGTATCCGACTCCGGATCAGCCCCCATGAGCATAATAGTGCGCAGACGGCAAAACCGGCGGAGAACCAAATCACCATCAAGGAAGAGAGTCGAAACTCATCCTGGGCTATTAAATAATTGAACTTCACATAGAGGCCATTCTCAGCCCCCAAGGTCAATGCCAAGGCAACAACGATGGCAAGAGCGATCACACTCATTAAGGCTCGCACTGATACCCCCAAGACGGACAAACAAGTGGCACCCGAAGCGGGTCAATCATGCTCACGCAATACTTTCATTGACCCGTTCACGAAGCTCTTTCCCAGGTTTGAAATGGGGAACCGACTTTCCTAATAACTCAACTTTTTCACCGGTCTTCGGGTTACGACCTACTCGTGGTGCACGATAGTGCAATGAAAAACTGCCAAAACCTCGAATTTCAATCCGATCGCCACTTTGCAAGGTAATGGCCATCTGCTCCAGAATTTCCCGAATAGCGACTTCTACATCTTTTGACGAGAGATGCAGGTACTTGGCAGAGAGTCGTTCAATCAAATCGGACTTGGTCATAAGGCACTCCTTGAGGGATCCACGCTATTTCAAACATATAAAAAGGGCGGTCTAGACCGCCCTTCTTTGCTTTCTAAGGGAGATTACTCGCCCTTGGCAGCCTTGAACGCTTCAGCCATGGCGCTGCTGAAACCAACTTCTTCTTGTTGGTTCAGGTTTTCCATAACAGCCTTCTCATCAGCTTCGTCCTTGGCACGGACAGACAGGCTAACGGTACGGTTCTTACGGTCAACACCCATGAACTTGGCTTCAACTTCGTCACCGACAGACATCACCAGAGTGGCGTCTTCAATACGGTCACGTGAGGCATCGGAGGCACGAATGTAACCTTCTACGCCTTCTTCCAAGTCGATGGTAGCACCCTTGGCATCAACGGCAGTCACTTTGCCCTTAACGATAGCACCTTTCTTGTTATCAGACAGGTACTTATTGAAAGGATCTTCTTCGATCTGCTTCACGCCCAGGGAGATGCGCTCACGCTCTGGATCGACTTGCAGAACAACGGCGGAGATCTCGTCACCCTTCTTGAACTCGCGAACTGCATCTTCACCAGAAGCATTCCAGGAGATGTCAGACAGGTGAACCAGACCGTCAATGCCGCCGTCCAGGCCGATGAAGATACCGAAGTCAGTGATAGACTTGATCTTACCGGAGACGCGGTCACCCTTGGCATGAGTTTCAGCGAACAGCTGCCATGGGTTGGACTTGCACTGCTTCAGACCCAGAGAGATACGACGACGTTCTTCGTCAATATCCAGAACCATGACTTCAACGGTGTCACCAACGTTCACAACCTTGGACGGGTGAATGTTCTTGTTGGTCCAATCCATTTCGGATACGTGAACCAGACCTTCCACGCCTTCTTCGATTTCAACGAAGCAACCGTAGTCAGTCAGATTGGTTACGCGACCGGTCAGGCGAGCACCTTCTGGGTAACGCTTGGCGATTGCAACCCACGGATCTTCACCCAGTTGCTTCAGACCCAGAGATACACGAGTACGCTCACGGTCAAACTTCAGGACCTTAACAGCGATTTCGTCGCCAACATTGACGATTTCGGAAGGATGCTTAACGCGCTTCCAAGCCATGTCAGTGATGTGCAGCAGGCCGTCAACACCACCCAGATCTACGAATGCACCGTAGTCGGTCAGGTTCTTGACGATACCCTTAACTTCTTGGCCTTCTTGCAGGTTGGCCAGCAGGCTATCACGCTCAGAGGTGTTCTCGGTTTCGATCACGGCACGACGAGAAACAACAACGTTGTTGCGCTTCTGGTCCAGCTTGATCACTTTGAACTCAAGCTCTTTGCCTTCCAGGTGAGCGGTGTCACGCACCGGGCGCACGTCTACCAGAGAACCAGGCAGGAAGGCACGAATGGTGTTCACTTCGACAGTGAAGCCACCCTTTACCTTGCCATTGATCAGACCGATTACGGTGGCCTGCTCTTCGTAGGCCTTTTCCAGTTGCAGCCAAGCTTCGTGACGCTTAGCCTTCTCACGGGACAGCTGAGTCTCACCGAAACCGTCTTCTACGGAGTCCAGAGCTACGTCAACGGTGTCACCAACGTTGATTTCCAGTTCGCCAACAGCGTTCTTGAACTGTTCAACCGGGATAGCAGATTCAGACTTCAGACCAGCGTCAACCAGGACAAAGCCGTTCGCGATGGAAACGACAGTACCCTTAACAATGGCACCAGGACGGGTTTCGAGTTGTTTCAGAGACTCTTCAAAGAGTTGAGCAAAAGATTCAGTCATGTGTTTGATAACTTGAGAGTAAATAACATCCACCCGGCAATCCGGCCAGAGCGGGGTTGTTTAAGTTCGTCCATGCCATTCCTTGGTACAGACGTATATCCATCAGCGCATTACGCACCGATTTCAATTCTTTGCATCACGTGTTGCAGAATAGTCTCTACAACCGTGTCGATATCCATCGCGGTAGAATCCACAACCAGCGCATCTGGAGCCGGCCGCAAAGGCGCCACAGCTCTGTTACGATCGCGGTCGTCACGCTCATGGATCTCGATTAAAAGGCGATCAAAATTAACATCAAATCCCTTTCCCTGCAACTGCTTGAGCCGTCTATGAGCCCTTTCTTCTGCGCTGGCATCCAGGAAAATTTTAGCCTCAGCATCCGGAAATACCACAGTCCCCATATCCCGACCATCAGCAATCAAACCAGGGGCTTGACGAAAGGCGCGCTGGCGGCGTAACAACGCCTCACGAACCCGGGGAAAAGCCGCTACTTTACTGGCTGCATTACCGATCTCTTCGGTTCGAATGGCGCCAGCAACCTCTTCACCTTCCAGAATGACGCGAACACCATCAGGCCCGGGTAAAAAACTGACATCCAGATGACTGGCTAGCGGTACCAGATCATCCTCATGGTCCAGAGCGACATCGTGGTGTAGTGCGGCGAGCGCCAGAACCCGGTAAATGGCCCCGGAATCCAGTAATGGCCAGCCCAATCGCTCGGCAAGGCGTTGACAGACAGTCCCCTTACCGGCACCACTGGGGCCATCAATCGTAATCACGGGAGTGATCATCTCCGCCATCAAAATTCTCCACTTTTTAATAGGTTAACAGCCACAACCCGCGCATGAGGCATCACAGGGATCCCAAGGTTGCGGCCACAATCTCTGGTGTCGAATTATACCCAATTCATCATCGGCAAGATACCCGAAGCCAATTCCGAGTAACAAAGTCAGCTATTTCTGGATGCTTCTGGCTGACAGCGGTTGCCAATCGGGGAGAAATCAGGCGAAAATCGCGAAGCGGATCAAATTTTTATGGCTGGCTAATCACGCCTATGCTTCACACCAACGCATTGAGTTGTGCGTAAGAGGAAATAAATGAGCAGTGTTTCCCTGATTGCATCGTCCAAGCTCCCCACTCCCTGGGGTACATTCACACTGGTCGGATTTAAAGAAACAGCGTCGGGTAAAGACCATGCCGCCCTGGTCATGGGTGATATCACGACACCCGAGCCGGTTCTCGGTCGCATTCATTCCGAATGTCTGACCGGAGACGCACTCTTCAGCTTGCGTTGTGATTGCGGCTTTCAACTTCAAGCCGCCATGCAGCGCATTGCGCAAGAACAACGCGGCGTCTTGCTCTATGTCCGCCAGGAAGGGCGTGGGATTGGTCTGCTGAACAAGATCCATGCATATAATCTCCAGGATCAAGGCGCCGATACCGTGGATGCCAACGTGGCCCTTGGCTTTGCGGCTGATATGCGTGATTACACCATCTGCGCTGATATGCTCAAGTTGCTGGGTGTATCGTCACTGCGCTTGATGACCAACAATCCCAGAAAACTCAACGCCATGGAAAAAATGGGCATTCATATTGCTGAACGTGTGCCCCTGCAAGAGGGTAAAAACCCCTTCAACGAATTCTATCTGCAAACCAAAGCTGGCAAACTTGGACATATGCTGAAGGCCGAAGACGATCAACCAACACAGGGCTGAATCGCTAAAAAAACGCCATATTTCTATGCAGCTGTTTCATTTTGTCGAAATAAAAAAGGCGCCCATTGGCGCCTTTTTTATGCAATTAATGTTGAAGGATCTGGCTAAGGAATAACTTACTGCGCTCAGACTGCGGATTATTGAAGAATTCATCGGGCGTGTTTTCTTCAACAATCTGTCCGCGGTCCATAAATATCACGCGATCCGCAACCTGTTTTGCAAAGCCCATTTCATGGGTCACACACAACATAGTCATCCCCTCGCCCGCCAGCTCGACCATAACGTCCAGCACTTCACGCACCATTTCCGGATCCAGTGCCGAGGTCGGCTCATCAAATAACATGATCTGTGGATTCATGCACAAGCTACGCGCGATGGCGACGCGTTGTTGTTGGCCACCGGAAAGCTGGCCGGGATATTTCAATGCCTGCTCCGGGATTTTAACGCGCTGCAGATATTTCATGGCCGTGGCTTCAGCCTCGGCACGGGGAATTTTTTTCACCCAAATGGGCGCCAGACAACAATTCTCCAGTACCGTCAGGTGAGGGAACAAGTTGAAATGTTGAAACACCATACCCACATCACGACGGACAGATTCAATATTCTTGATGTCATGAGTCAACGGGGTGCCTTTAACAATGATATCGCCTTTTTGATGTTCTTCGAGGCGATTGATACAGCGGATCATTGTCGATTTCCCTGATCCGGAAGGACCACAAATGACAATTTTCTCCCCTTTCCCGACCTTCAAATTAACATTTTTCAGGACATGAAACTCACCGTACCATTTATTCACGTCGTTCAGCTCAACTACGACTTCCTGTTTGTTGTTCATGCTTGGTTCCTTAATGCTTGTGTCCGGTGTGCAGCTGGCGTTCCAGATACTGGGAATAGCGCGACATGCCGAAACAGAAAATCCAGAAAATCAGGGCGATAAATACGTAAGCTTCGACGGAGTAACCCAACCAGTTCGGATCTGATAGACCCGCTTTACCTACAGCCAGCAAGTCGAATAAACCGATGATCGTCACCAGACTGGTGTCTTTAAACAGTGCAATGAACGTATTCACAATCGATGGAATAGTAATTTTCAATGCTTGGGGCAAAATGACCAACCCCATAGATCGCCAGTAGCTTAAACCCAGAGCTTCCGCGGCTTCATATTGGCCTTTCGGTATTGCCTGCAATCCACCGCGAATTACCTCAGCCATATAAGCAGACTGGAACAAAATGATACCGATAAGGGCGCGTAACAATTTATCCAGTTCGACCTGCGCTGAAAGGAATAATGGCAACATGACCGAAGCCATAAACAGTACGGTAATTAATGGAACCGCACGCCAGAATTCAATAAATACAACGCTGATACTATTCACCACCGGCATGCTGGAGCGACGTCCCAACGCCAGAATAATCCCGATGGGTAATGCCGCTACTATGCCGACCAGAGCCAGTACCAGTGTCAGCATTAAACCGCCCCAGTAGTGGGTTTCTACAGAAGCCAGGCCCAAGATGCCACCGCGCAACAACCACAGTGCCAGCCATGGAAATAGGCCGAAGAAACTAAGAGCGAACCATTTTTTACCGGGTATCCCCTTGATCATTAAAGCGGCCATCTGCAATGCGCACAGTGCAAACATCAGATCGACCCGCCACCGCTCACCATCAGGATAAAATCCGTAAATGAACTGCGAGAAACGAACGTTGATAAATACCCAGCAGGCGCCACCGGAATCACATTGTTCTCGCTGATCACCGACCCAATCCGCCTGGATAAAAGCCCACTGCACCAGATGCCAGAAAGGCGGGATCAAAATATAGAGTAACGCTAGAGTCAGCAGACTATTGGTCCAACTGGAAAATAGATTTTTCCGGCACCAGGCCAGTGGGCCAATTTTGTGTTCTGGCAATGACTGCGCAATTTGTTCAGGATAAACAGCCATAATTAACGCTCCACCAAAGCCATTTTGCGATTATATGCATTCATCAGGAACGAAGTAGAAATACTGATGGTTAAATAGACGGCCATTGTCATGGCAGTCACTTCAATCGCCTGCCCCGTTTGATTCAAGGTAGTCCCCATAAATACCGAAACCAGATCCGGGTAGCCAATAGCAGTCGCCAGCGATGAATTTTTGGTCAAATTCAAATATTGGCTGGTAAGCGGTGGAATAATAACCCGTAAGGCCTGAGGTATAACAATGAGTCGCAACGATTGACTGCGGCTCAAACTTAATGCATCAGCAGCTTCAGTTTGGCCTTTACTCACAGCATTAATACCTGAACGCACTATTTCCGCAATAAACGCCGCCGTGTAAATCGTCAGGGCTATCAATAGCGCGGCAAGCTCGGGAATTATGGTCATCCCGCCTTTGAAGTTAAAACCTTGCAGATGCGGGACATCAATCGCAATAGGGCGTCCGCAGACAAAGAATGCCAGAGCCGGTAATCCAATCAGTAACCCAAGAACAATCCAGCCGGTTCGAACCTGTTGGCCCGTGGCAATACGCCGTTTTTTAGCCCAACGGACTAAGAGCCAGCTGCCTAAAATACCGACTAGCAATGCAATCACGACCCCGCTAATTCCGTCGCTGAATAGAGGCGCCGGGAGTGATAGACCTCGAATATTTAAAAATACCGTATCGCCCCAATTCATACTCTGACGCGGCGAAGGCAAGGTGCGTAATACGGCGAAATACCAGAAAAAAATCTGCAATAGCAGCGGAATATTCCGGAAGGTCTCGACATAGAGAGTCGCGACTCGTGCGACCAGCCAATTACTGGACAAGCGGGCCACGCCGATGGTAAATCCCAGCAATGTGGCAAGAACAATACCGAGTGCCGAGACCACCAGCGTATTGACTAATCCAACCAGGAAGGTCCGTCCATAACTGTAGGATTCATCGTACGGGATCAAGGACTGGATAATGCCAAATCCAGCTCGATGAGAGAGAAAATCAAACCCGGAGGCGATACCGCGGGTCTGCATGTTATGCAAGGTATTGCTGATGATGTAAAACAGGGTCGCAACTACAGCAAGCGCAACCAACGCCTGGAAAATATAGGCCCGGATGGTGCTGTCGTAATACCAACGCACGGTTGGTGTTACCGATGATGTCGAATCGTGGGATCCAATAGCCATAATGACTTCCTGACTAATGCGGCTATAGAAAACAAGCACAAAACAGCTGGGCATGGCGGCAATAATAGCCGCCATGCCTCAAGAGATGCTTAGCGGATTGGTGGTGCGTACATGAAACCGCCCTGGTTCCACAGCGCATTCACACCCCGTTCAATCCCGAGCGGTGAACCTTTACCCACGGTGCGTTCAAAAATTTCACCATAGTTGCCCACTTGCTTGACGATCTGGTAACCCCAGTCCGGCTGGATCCCGAGAACCTTACCAGAAGGCTCTTCCAAGCCCAGCAAGCGACGGACATCCGGATTCTTGGATGCTTTCATCTCATCGACATTCTTGCTGGTGACACCCAACTCTTCAGCGCTGACCATAGCAAACAGAGTCCACTTCACCAGAGTTGACCACTGCTCATCGCCTTGACGGACCGCAGGGCCGAGAGGCTCCTTGGAAATCACTTCCGGCAACACCTGAGCGGCATCCGGCTTGGCCAATTTAATCTTCAACGCATACAGTTGAGATTGATCCGAGGTCAGGACATCACAACGACCAGACTCAAATCCCTTCACTGTCTGATCCGAGGTATCAAACACCACCGGGGTGAATTTCATGCCATTGGCCTTGAAGTAGTCGGCGACGTTCAATTCAGTGGTGGTACCAGCCTGGATACAGATGGAAGCACCATCCAGCTCCTTGGCACTCTTCACGCCCAGCGCTTTGTTCACCAGGAAGCCCTGTCCATCGTAGTACAGGGTGGTGGTGAAGGTCAGGCCCATGGTGGCATCGCGGCTCAGAGTCCAGGTAGTGTTGCGTGACAGCACATCCACTTCGCCAGACTGCAGTGCGGTGAAACGCTCTTTGGCATTCAACGGGATGAATTTAACCTTGTTGGCATCGCCAAAAATCCCGGCCGCCAGGGCATGGCACAGATCCACGTCGATACCTTCCCAAACACCCTTGGCGTTCGGATTTGAAAAGCCTGGCAAGCCATCACTGACGCCACACTGCAGTTCACCCTTTTTCTTGATTTGAGCCAAGGTGTCACCTGAGGCTGCTTGAGTTTGTCCAGCCATCAACATCAATGCGGCAGTGGTGGCAATAGAAAGTGCTTTAAATTTCATCTGCATGTGTAATCTTCCCTGTGATTGTTATGAACTAAGTTGGTGCCTGAAAATGATGCTGCCCAGTTGCCCGGCATATTCCATCATCTTGTCAATCTAGCCGCCGATCGGCTGGAACTATCCACTCCGATCGGTGAGCTCTATTGTGGATATACAGTTCAATCACTACAAAGCAAAGAGCATGCCACTGCTGACTCAATTCACGCGAAGCAGAATGGGGCAGCATCAAGCAGCAAGCTGTTTAGAGCCTTTACCCCCTGACCCGCACGCTCAGAATGCAAATTCATGCTCTTATGCTCAGTCAGTCACCAACAGGTTAAACCGGGTATGGTTTGTTTCGTTACAAAAGCTGCGGGCTCTGCCCCAATATGGCGCACCATTTACAGGCAGAATTAAGAGTAGATGAGGAATAACGTAGACAGGGGAAGATCCATACAGAATGCAACGAAGTTAACATTATCGAGCGCAGACCTTAGCCATTACTCGAGGGCTAGCTCCTGCAGTACCCGTTGTAGCATCGCTGAATCGAATTGTGAACCTTGCTGGGGTAAGGCACTAAATACCCACGACTGTCCGGCATATTCAAACGACAGTCGAACCGAATGAAGATAAACCCGATCCGCCGGAGCAGCACCATACAGTGCATCACCCAGGATCGGTGAACCCAGACTCTTTAATGCCACCCGTATCTGGTGTGTTTTCCCGGTCTTGGGTTTGATATGAAATAAGCGCAAACCATCGCCGAGCCCAAAACTCTCGAACCAGGTGATAGCTGGATTATGCATGCTTCGACTGAGTAACCAAGTCCCCCGGCGACCACGCTCCATGTCACCCTTAATCCAACCCTGCTTTTTCTTGGGTTTCTGCTCACTCAACGCCAAGTACTCTTTGTGCATTTGCCGCCCGGCAAAGGCCATACTCAACTCGCGGTTGGCCTCCGGGGTTCGCGCCAGCAATAACACCCCAGATGTGACCTTATCCAAACGGTGCACCGGATATAACATCATGCCCAGTTGACGCCTTGCCTCACTGATCAGGCCAGGGACGCCCTCTTCATCATGCATACCAATTCCGGGGGCTTTATTCAGCACAACAAAATCATTCAGCATGGTGACTAACGAAAAGCCATCGTATTGGGAAGGGGTCATCTCAGCCGCCATCTACAAATCATCCATAGCAAAAGAGCGAGACCTAAGTCTCGCTCTTCAATCTGGCGGAGGGGGTGGGATTTGAACCCACGGATGGTCGCCCATCGACGGTTTTCAAGACCGTTGCATTAAGCCGCTCTGCCACCCCTCCGAACGCCGAAGATACTACTAAAGGCATTTCATGTTGTAAACACTTAACTTCATTCAATAATTTGTTTGCTCATCCTTTAATCATCCGGATTCATTCACCCATATCAGGATGTGACTTAAGCCATATTATTCGTGTTGGATTGATTTTCAGGTACCATAAGGAAACCATGATCAACCCTTAATTCTCATGTCAAAGACTCTCATTCATCCGCTGCGTCGCTTGACCATGGATAGCCATTTTTTCTTTGCTCTGAAAGTGATGGTCGCCATTCTCGGCAGCCTGATCCCGGCTTTGTGCTGGGGCATGACCCAAGAAACCGTTATTTTGTCCTTGGGGGTCGTCGCCGGCGCCATTGGTGAACCCGATGATAGTGTTCCGGGACGGATCAAGAATCTGGGTGTCACCATGGTCTGTTTTGTCATCGCCACGACATCGGTCCAGCTTCTATATCCCTATCCGTGGTTGTTTGCGATCGGACTCTTCCTCTCGACGATTGGCTTCATCATGCTAGGCGCATTCGGGCCCCGCTATGCGACGATCAGTTTTGGCTCTCTGCTGGTTGCCATCTATTCGATGTTGGGTGCGGCCCATGCCCCGAATCTCTGGTTCCAACCCGTATGGCTCTGTCTCGGAGCCTTGTGGTACGGCATCATATCCCTACTGTGGCTCAAAGCCTTGCCCCACAAAGCTGTACATGAGCAACTATCCCAGGTCTTCTTTGCCTTGAGCCAGTATTGCTATGAGAAGTCGCGCTTTTTCCCGGTGAAACGGGATCAGGTCGCGACCATTCGCCATAATCTGGGGCAATTAAACATCAGCTGCGTCTCACATATGCAGCTCACCAAGGCGATGTTGAGTGGTCGTTTGACCGCGGGTTGGGATCCCCATCTGGAGCGACTGCTGCAACTCTATCTCTTGGCGCAGGAGATCCATGAGCGTGTCGTTGCCAGCCACTATCTGTATGACCGTTTGCAGGATGACTTGCAACGTCATGCCATCCTCGACGGCTTCCGCGAGGTCCTCGAGCAATTAGCTACCAGTACTAAACAATTAGGCTATGCCGTGCTGATGCAGCGCGACTACGCACCGGATAAAGGTCTCACTTGGGTGATGACGGCGCTACGTGATCAGCTCGCCTACATCCAGTTACAACGGGAAATGCCAGAGGCGTTGCGTTCCTCGCTGCTCTTTTTGCAGCAAAATATGGCCGCGATACTGCAGTTGTTGATACAAGCCTCTACGCTGACGACACACCTGGATGCCCCCATCAGCCAATTGAGTCATCGGCAGTTGGCTAAATCCCCCCGTGCGGATTTAAAGCAGTTCAGCCAACAGCTCATGACCCCATCCCCACTGCTGCACCATGCCCTGCGAATGGCATTATGTCTGGTCGCGGCCTACGGTTTGCTGCAATTGTTTGCGATCCAGCAAGGCTTTTGGGTGCTATTGACCTGCCTGTTCGTCTGCCAATCCAGTTATACCGATACGCGACGTCGTATCTTTCAGCGTATTGGCGGCACCTTGCTCGGTCTTGTCTTAGGTGCCCCCCTCATCTGGCTGTCCCCCTCACCTACCGTCCAACTAGTTGGCATGGCAACCGCCGCGGTTTTGTTTTTTTCCCAGCTTCGCAACAATTACAGCGCCGCCGTGACATTCATTACTCTTTACGCACTCAGTGCCTTTGGCTTACTCGGGGTCGAAAGTAACGTTCTACTATTACCGCGCCTATTCGATACCTTACTCGGCGCTGGGATCGCTTTTATTGCGGTGATGGGGTTATGGCCAGAATGGCAACATCGCCACCTGCCCCAACTGTTGCAGGGATCGCTCCTGGCCAGTAAAAGCTATCTGGTGGGTATCCTGGATGAAGCTGCAGGCTCGGCTGATGAATTGCAGTATCGCATCGTCAGGCGCCAGGCCCATCTGGCCGACAATGCCTTGGCTCGTGCTTGGCAAAATATGTTGGCGGAGCCGAAAGACAAACGTCGATTCTTACGCATCTGCGCCGCACTGACCCAGCGTAGCCATACTCTGATCGCCTATATCTCGACGCTAGGAGCGCATCGGAAGTTGCTGAGCGGTCAGTTTTTGCCGGCACAACAAAATCTGGTCGACGGGATCACCCAGGTACTGGATGCGGCAGCAGCGGCGATCGTCGGCATCCCTCATAGTCACGGCGAGCTGTTAGTGCTGGCGCAGATCCCCGAGCTGCCTGAGCAAACCGCTAACCGGGAAGTCGGTTGGCTCATCCAACAGGAGCTGGTGCTGATTGCCGAACAAGCCAATGAATTATTGCGCCTGAGTCGGCTCCTCGAGCCCTTGAAGTTGTCAGCTCGTGATTGAATGATAAAATCTGCACACCTAGATCGAGAGAGCAGTTATGTTGGAACTGGCAGGCAAGTTGATTGAAACCGATGCACAAGGCTATCTGAAACATCTGGATGAATGGAGTGAGGATTTAGCGCGAGTGATAGCCGCGCAGGAAGCCATCGAGATGAGCGAAGCCCACTGGGAAGTCGTTCACTTCGTGCGTGCTTTCTATGTCGAGTACAAGACATCACCCGCCATTCGGGCCTTGGTCAAAGCGATGGAACAAAAATATGGGGTGGAAAAAGGCTCTAGCCGTTATCTCTATAAGTTGTTTCCGAAAGGCCCCGCCAAGCAGGCCACTAAAATTGCCGGTCTGCCCAAGCCGGTTAAATGCATCTGACCCAACACCTAATAAACCGTCTCGCGACGGTTTATTACTATCATGCGGCAGCCGCTTCAGGTACGGGTTTGCGAGATCAGAACCAACCGCTTTGGTAACAACAGTAGGAGGATGAAACAAAAAGGGAGATGAAACAGGAAAGATGGAGGCGCGTTCCGGAGTCGAACCGGACTAGGCGGATTTGCAATCCGCTACATAACCGCTTTGTTAACGCGCCTTTGAGAACTTGGAGCGGGAAACGAGACTCGAACTCGCGACCCCGACCTTGGCAAGGTCGTGCTCTACCAACTGAGCTATTCCCGCTTTGCAAACACCGGAACATGCGGTGCGGTTGGCATTCTAGCGACATCCATTACGGAGTCAACTATCAAGCTCACGAGCCAAGTTCGTTCGCTTAATATTTCGCCGCACTGACGACAAAGCAGACATCTAGGAACGACTCGAGGTCAAGTCGCCCCAGGCCGCCTTCAGATATTGCATCATGGAGGAGAAGGTCAATACGACCGCCACATACAAGAGAACATATGAAGCCCACACCACCCAGATATTCGCCTCCCAGATCAAGCCGGTCAGCGCCATCATCTGGATGGTGGTTTTCCACTTACCCATCCAGCCGACAGCCACGCTGGAGCGCTTGCCCAACTCCGCCATCCACTCCCGAAGGGCGGAAATCAGAATTTCGCGGCCAATCATAGTCAATGCCGGGATCGTGACTATGATGGTGCTGTAGTGCTCGACGATCAGAACCAAGGCGGTGGAAACCATGATTTTGTCCGCTACGGGATCCAGAAAAGCACCAAACGGCGTGCTCTGGTTCAAGCGCCGAGCCAGATAACCATCAAACCAATCGGTGATTGCCGCCAGCACGAACATCCCTGCAGCCCAGAGATTTGACCACTCGTACGGCATGTAGAACAAAATAACGAACACCGGAATTAAAAAAATCCGGAACAGGGTCAGCATATTAGGAATATTTAACATCATGTCACGCCACGGCAAATTCGCTGGCCCATGTTGCCCGAATCGATCTAATGATGCAACGCATCATGTATTTTGCTTGCTAACTCCAGGCTGATCCCGGGAACCTTGGCCAACTGCTCAATACTCGCCTGTTTAACCTCCTGCATGCCCCCTAAAAATTTGAGCAAGCTCTGCCGTCGTTTAGGGCCAACCCCAGGAATATCTTCCAGCGCACTGGCCACACGAGCCTTACTGCGCCGCGCCCGGTGACCAGTAATGGCGAAACGATGGGATTCGTCCCGGATGTGCTGGATCAGATGCAAAGCTGGCAAATCATTTGGAAAATGCAGCTCTTCATGACTATCACCGACGATCAAGGTTTCCAGCCCCGGTTTCCGGCTCTCGCCCTTGGCGATACCAATGAGCAGCGGATATTTGCCGCCCAGTTTATCCAGATGACGCGCCATGATCTCTTCGGCGCGAGCCAGCTGCCCCTTGCCACCATCAATAAACAAAATATCCGGGATCTTGTCGGCGACTTGCTGTTTACCGAAACGGCGCTCCAATGCTTGTGCCATGGCCGCATAATCATCGCCACCGGTTATCCCACTGATATTAAAGCGCCGATACTCACTACTCACCGGACCTTCCCGGTTGAAGACCACACAGGAAGCCACCGTATTTTCACCCATGGTGTGAGAAATATCGAAACACTCCATTCGGGCGATCGGTTGTTGTAATTCGAGTAACTCTTCCAGTTGGGCCACCCGTTGTTGCTGGGTGGATTTATGACTTAACTTGCTCAATAACGCGGCTTGCGCATTGGTACTGGCTAACCGGATGTAGCGCGCGCGCTCGCTACGGGTCCGGCTACTGACACGCACCGCATAACCCGCCATCTGAGTGAATGCCGCAGCGAGTGCATCCTCATCTTCCAGCTCGCAATCCAGCAACACCTCACTGGGGATCTGGCGGCCTGCCATACCGGACAAGTAAAATTGCAGCAAAAAGGCATGCAGCAATTCCTCAAACTCCGCATCAACCGGGATGGCTGGGAAATAGTTCCGGCTCCCGAGAACTTTTCCCTGGCGAATAAACAGGACATGCACACTCGCGACGCCCTGCTCCATCGCTGCGCCGATAACATCCATATCATCCAGTACGTTGCCACTGACCGATTGCTGCTCCTGGATCTTGCGTAATGCCAGCAATTGATCGCGATACCGAGCCGCCGCCTCGAAAGCCAATTGGCCGCTGGCCTGCTCCATCTTGCTAACCAGATCCGTGATGACCTGTTGATCCTTGCCCTGTAAAAACAGCCGGGCCAACTCCACTTGCGCCTGATATTCCTCTTCACTGACCAATCCCGGTACACAGGGCCCGGCGCAGCGTTTCAACTGATACAACAAACAAGGCCGACTGCGGTTGGCATACACAGAATCATCGCACTGCCGAATGGGAAATAGCTTTTGCATCAGATGCAGGCTTTCCCGCACGGCACCGCCACTGGGATAAGGGCCAAAATAATCTCCCGCTGACTTCCGAGGACCGCGGTGCAGAGTCACGCGAGGATGGCGTTGGCGTGTCAGCAGAATATAGGGATAGGATTTATCATCCCGCAGCAGGATGTTGTACTTGGGTTGATGTTGCTTGATCAGATTGTGTTCGAGGATCAACGCCTCTGTTTCGGTATGGGTAACCGTAAACTCAATATGATGGATATGGCTGACCAGGGCCCGGGTTTTGGTACTCCCCGGGTCACGTCGAAAATAGGAGCTCAGGCGTTTCACCAGATCCTTGGCTTTACCCACATACAAAATGACAGCGTCCTCACCCAGCATCCGGTAAACGCCAGGCTGATGAGGGACAGAGGCAAGGAAAGATTTATGATCAAACGCCATCTCAATATTTGCTCGCATTGGAATATGAAAAAGGCGGCTAAAGCCACCCTTTTATGTTGCAACACCCGTCACTACAGGGATTGAGCATCCAGCATGCCGTAACGCATGGCCATTCGTGTCAGCTCGACATCGCCACTGATCTGCAACTTGTCGAACAGCCGGTAACGATAGCTATTGACCGTTTTAGGGCTGAGACTCAATTGCTCGGCAATATCATTGACCTTACTGCCCCGAGTAATCATCAGCATGATCTGCAGCTCACGCTCCGAGAGAGCCTTGAAGGGATTCTCGGCATCATGACTAGAAAACTGACTTAGCGCCATCTGTTGGGCAATTTCGGGAGAGATGTAACGTTGCCCGGAATGAACCGCTCGAATGGCATGAATCATTTCATCCGGGGCTGAACACTTGGTCAGATACCCTGCCGCACCAGCCTGCATGACCTTAGTCGGAAATGGATTCTCGCTATGGACTGTTAAAACGATGATTCGGGCATCCGGTCGGGCCCGCAGGATTTTCTTTGTGGCTTCCAAGCCTCCAATACCCGGCATGTTCATATCCATCAGGATCACATCGGCTTCGTGTTCACGACACCACTGCACGGCAGTCTCACCGTTCACGGCTTCACCTGTGACCTTTAAACCTCGAACATCCTCAAGTATGCGACGGATCCCTGTGCGTACCAGTTCATGATCATCAACCAGGAATACGCTAATCAATCAAGTTTCTCCGCTTGTACAACTACACCACCAAGAGTGCTGGATAAACCCAGCTTCGGCATCATAACCAAACTCGTCCCGAGTGCAAACAAGGATGCTTAAAAGTTTGTCGAGCATCCAAAAAAAACCCCACCGCGAAGGTGGGGTCTCAGCCTATCATTCGAGCGGCAGTTGTTCGCCC
Source organism: Pseudaeromonas sp. HNCC25DJ182 (assembly GCF_055413365.1). Taxonomy (NCBI): domain Bacteria; kingdom Pseudomonadati; phylum Pseudomonadota; class Gammaproteobacteria; order Aeromonadales; family Aeromonadaceae; genus Pseudaeromonas; species Pseudaeromonas sp. HNCC25DJ182. The sequence continues at coordinate 42,687 of NZ_JBVAYG010000023.1, forward strand.
AAACTGTTATAGCTAATTTTACTATCGGCTCGGGTTTGCTCCAGCAGTGCCTGATACACAGCGGTGGAGCGGCCTTGTGCGAGCTGATTCTGCAACATAGCCTCCATGGTTGACGGCTTGTCAGACTGGCCTATTTTATTCAACACCAGAACAACTTGCGAGCCATCCACTTGTGGAACCAGTTCAGCTGAAACTTTACCTGCCGCTGGCTTGGCCACCCGGAACAGCGCCTGGGTCAACGAGGCATCCAGATCGGAGCTCATGCGAGTCAAGCCCGTACGGGTCTCTTGCTTGCCGGACAGGCTAGTGACCAGTTCGTCTACCGCCTCCCCCTTCAGCAGCTTGGCTAATAATACTTCGGCTTGCTGACGCACCGCTTGTTGAGCTTTTTCAAGTTTCACCGCTGATTCAACATCGCCTTTCACCTCATCCATAGGGCGAACCGAGGCATGTTTGAACTCCAGCACGTGCAACACCATAGCCTGATTGTCGCTAATGTTGATCACTTCAGAGTTGGTGTTTTGCTCCCGGATTGAATCAGAAAACGCTTGCTGTTTAACCTTAGGATCATTGAACGGCGCTTTGTCGGTGGCAGCGCTGAAGAAATCGGAACTTAAAACTTTAAGCTCCATTTTTTCAGCCACCAGATCCAGTGAGTCCGGATTCTCGAAGCTCAAATCAGCCAGTTGCTGCTGCTTATCGAGAAACAATTCATGAGCCTTCTCTTCGCGCAGCTTGACTTCAACATCTTGCTTCACTTGTTCAAAAGGCTTAACTGCTTCAGGTTGAACACCCAGTAACTTGATGATGTGGTAGCCGAACTGGCTCTTGACCACAGGAGAAAGTTCACCAGTTTTGGTCAAAGCAAATGCAGCCTTGTCAAACTCCGGATCCATGACGCCCTTCTCAAACCAATCCAACACCCCACCCTTACGGGCAGATAATGTATCGGTAGAGTTAGCCGTGGCCAGCTTCGCAAAATCAGCCCCAGCCTTGAGTTCTGTCAGCAGTGTTTCGGCATGCTTCTGCGCTGCAGCAGCATCTTTATCCGCAATCAGGATATGGGCAACCTGACGACGTTCAGCCGTACGATATTGATCCAGATGCTGATCATAATAATCGCGCACATCCTGCTCGGTGATCGCCACCGAGGCTTGCAGGTCTTTGGCGTCCAGCAACACGTAGCTGATCTTGACTTGATCCGGACTCATGAACTGCTTCTGATGCGCTTGATAATATGCCGACAGTTCAGCGTCAGTTACCGTCATCGTCTTGAGAAAATGATCCACCGGCAAGGTATACAGGGTGGCATCACGAGTCTGTTGTAACAGCAGATCGATCGTTTTGATTTCACCAGGAAGCGCGAATTCGCTACCAATCAAACCACCGACCCAATTTTGCCGGACCAGATCCTGGCGAATCGACTCGCTGAAACTTTGAGGTGTATAGCCAGCACGGTTGAGCAGATTCAGATAACGTTCATTATCGAATTTGCCCTCACTCTGGAACTCAGGCATAGCACGGATGGTAGCCTTGACCTGCTCATCACCGACGCGAATGTGGGTTCCGTGAGCCTGTTGATCGAGCAACAGCTGATCAATCAGCTTATCCAGCACACCTTTGCGCATCTGCTTGATATATTCTGGATTGCTCGCCAGTTGCGAAAAGTTTTCGCCAAACTGGGATTCCAAACGGCTACGTTCGTTGCGATACGCGGTGTCCAGTGCCTGAGCGGTTATGGGTTCGCCATTAACTTCGGCAGGACTGGTATCAACCGGAGTGTTCAAGTAACTACCGACACCCGCCAGGGCAAAAGAGAGAATGATCAGCCAAAAAATAATTTTAGCGATCCGTCCCTGAGCCCCTTCCCGCAGTTTATCCATCAGCATGAATCTTTGCTCCCGATGCAGTGGATGTGAATATAAAAAAGCGCACCTGAAGTGATGCGCCCTGATTTATAAGATTTGAGGATTCAAGCAATTGAATGCAACAACTTCCCCGAGAGGAAAAGGGCGAGCTTTAGTTAACTGCGTCTTTCAACGCTTTGCCTGCCTTGAATGCCGGAATTTTAGCTGCTGCAATCTCAATGGTCTCACCCGTTTGCGGGTTACGACCAGAGCGCGAAGCACGTTCACGCAATGAGAAAGTACCAAAGCCCACCAGAGAAACCTGGTCACCTGCCTTCAGCGCTTCACCGACAGCATCGATGAATGAATCCAGCGCACGACCGGCTGCCGCTTTGGACAGATCCGCTCCTTCAGAAATTTTGTCAACGAGTTGCGATTTGTTCACGTTTTTCTTCCCCTATTTTTAGCCTTGGTCATAGCTGTTTTCCCTAGGCCATGACGAGTCAACGCTTTATAACAATCCTCCAGAGGGGTTGCAAGTGAAGGCCAACGGGAACCCGTGGCAATTCACGCTTTGCCAACCTCTTTGGTATAGAGCGGTCATATTTCGTACCGCTGGAGAGACGAAAACAGCCGGTCACCCGGCTGTCGATCGTTATGGTGTCGCTGTTACCACTTCAATTGGAGCAACCGGATTTTGTAGCGCCAGACGCAGCACATCATCAATCCATCGCACCGCGTGAATTTCCAGATCCTGTTTCACATTCTCAGGGATCTCTTCGAGATCTTTGGCATTCTCCTTCGGGATCACTACACGCTTGATTCCACCCCGATGAGCCGCCAGCAGCTTCTCTTTCAAGCCGCCGATCGGTAATACCTCACCGCGTAAGGTAATTTCCCCGGTCATGGCAACATCCGAGCGAACAGGATTTCCGGTCAAACTGGAGACCAAAGCCGTGCACATGGCGATGCCGGCACTTGGGCCATCCTTGGGTGTCGCGCCTTCCGGCACGTGAACATGAATGTCCCGCTTTTCATAAAAATCCGGGTTGATGCGTAGCTGCTCGGCGCGCGCCCGAACCACAGTAAGTGCAGCCTGGATAGACTCCTGCATGACATCACCCAGTGAACCGGTATAGGTTAACTTGCCCTTGCCCGGCACATTCGTCGCTTCGATAGTCAGTAAATCACCACCCACTTCGGTCCAAGCCAAGCCGACGACCTGACCAACCTGATCATGGTCTTCGGCTTTCCCATAATCGAAGCGCTGCACCCCCAGATATTCTTTCAGATTATCCTGGTTGATCGTGACCTGTTTGAGGTTCTTATCCAGCAAAATGGCTTTCACCGCCTTGCGACACAGCTTGGATATTTCACGCTCCAGGCTGCGCACCCCCGCTTCGCGGGTGTAATAGCGGATGATACCGACCAGCGCCGAGTCCTCGATGGTGATTTCATGAGGCTTCAGACCATTACGCTCAATCTGTTTTTGCAATAAATGGTCTTTGGCAATGTTGAGCTTCTCGTCTTCGGTATATCCAGACAGCCGGATCACCTCCATCCGATCCAGCAAGGGCCCTGGGATATTCATCGAATTCGATGTGGCCACAAACATCACGTCCGACAGGTCATAATCCACTTCCAGATAATGATCGTTGAAACTGTTGTTTTGCTCCGGATCCAGAACTTCCAGCAGCGCTGATGCCGGATCACCGCGCATATCGGAGGACATCTTGTCGATCTCGTCCAACAGGAACAACGGATTGCGAACGCCGACCTTCGCCATTTTTTGCAACAATTTACCAGGCATGGAACCGATATAGGTACGACGATGGCCGCGAATTTCGGCCTCATCTCGCACGCCACCCAAAGCCATACGCACATATTTGCGACCGGTAGCCTTGGCAATCGACTGACCGAGCGAGGTTTTGCCAACCCCGGGTGGACCGACCAGGCACAAGATTGGACCTTTAAGCTTATTCATCCGGCTCTGTACTGCCAGATACTCCAGAATGCGCTCTTTGACTTTTTCCAGGCCATAGTGGTCCTGATTCAAGGTCAACTCAGCCTGCGCCAGGTTCTTCTTGACCTTGGTCTTTTGCTTCCAAGGCACCGCCACCATCCAGTCGATGTAGCTGCGCACAACCGTCGCCTCAGCTGACATGGGTGACATCATCTTCAACTTGCTCAGTTCACCGAGGGTCTTGGTCTTGGCTTCCTCTGGCATTCCAGCTTCTTCAATCTTGGTCTGCAGGCCATCAAACTCGTCAGGTGATTCTTCGAGTTCACCCAACTCCTTCTGGATCGCCTTCATCTGCTCGTTGAGATAATACTCGCGCTGGCTCTTCTCCATCTGCTTCTTGACGCGAGAGCGAATGCGCTTTTCAACCTGCAGCAGATCGATTTCAGACTCCATCATCGCCATCAGGAACATCAGGCGTTCGGAAATCTCCGGCAGTTCGAGAACCTTCTGCTTGTCCTCGATTTTCAGCGGCATATGAGCTGCCATGGTATCGGCCAGACGAGCAGCGTCATCGATAGCAGACACTGAGGCCAAAACCTCCGGCGGAATTTTTTTGTTCAGCTTGATATAGCCTTCAAACTGGCTAATCGCCGAACGAACTAGAACCTCTTCTTCTTTTTCGACGATCGCGACTGACTCGCACAGATGGGCAACACCGACGAAGTAGTTATCTTCTTCCGTCAATTGCTCGAGCTCTGCACGTTGTGCCCCTTCGACCAGAACCTTGACGGTTCCATCGGGCAATTTTAGCAATTGCAGAATATTGGCAATGGTACCGACACGGTACAGGTCGTCCAATCCAGGCTCATCGGTGGCAGCCTCTTTTTGCGCCACCAATAAAATACGCTTTTCCTGCTCCATCGCTGCTTCAAGGCAGCGGATGGATTTTTCTCGCCCGACAAACAACGGAATAACCATGTGGGGATAAACCACCACATCACGTAACGGCAAGACAGGTATGACAACGCGTTCAGAACGCTCAAGATTCATATTCTTTTCTCTTGGCATAACGCCTTTGAATGATGCAACTTCGTGAGTATATGGGGGCGCTTCACGCAGATTCAATTGCTCGGTAGGCAAAAAAGCTGAAAGGGGCAAATTGCCCCTTTCAACTGCTTATTTTTAAGACAGTTAGTCACCAGAAGCCGCTTGTCGCTCATGGTTTTCATAGATGAGCAGCGGTTGCCCCTCACCCTTGATCACGCTGTCATCGATAACGACCTTCACCACATCATTTTGTGATGGCAGGTCATACATGGTATCCAGCAGTACACCTTCGACGATCGAACGCAGACCACGAGCACCGGTTTTACGTTCCATTGCCTTGGCAGCAATGGCCAGCAGTGCTTCTTCTCGGAATTCCAGCTCCACCCCTTCCAGCTTGAATAAGGCTTGGAATTGTTTAGTCAATGCATTCTTCGGTGACGTCAGGATCTGGATCAGGGCCGCCTGATCCAGCTCGGTCAACGTAGCCAATACGGGCAACCGACCGATGAATTCAGGGATCAGACCATATTTCACCAAATCTTCCGGCTCAACCTTGGCAAAAGACTCTGTCAGACTCACGGGTTTCTCTTTGGATTTCACATCAGCCTTGAAGCCGATACCGGTCCCCTTGGAGGAACGTTGTTCAATCACCTTATCCAGGCCAGCAAAAGCGCCACCGCAAATAAACAGGATCTTCGAAGTATCAACCTGCAAAAACTCCTGCTGCGGGTGCTTACGCCCCCCTTGAGGCGGAACCGAGGCAATAGTGCCTTCAATCAATTTCAGCAACGCCTGCTGCACCCCTTCACCCGAGACATCACGAGTGATAGAAGGGTTTTCCGACTTGCGCGAAATCTTGTCGATTTCATCGATATAGACGATGCCACGCTGGGCTTTTTCGATGTCGTAATCGCACTTTTGCAACAACTTCTGGATGATGTTCTCGACATCCTCACCGACATAACCGGCTTCGGTCAGCGTGGTGGCATCGGCCATGGTGAATGGCACATCCAGCAGTCGGGCCAGAGTTTCAGCCAGCAAGGTCTTACCGCTACCGGTCGGACCGATCAGCAAAATGTTGGATTTACCCAGTTCAACCCCATCGGCTGCGTAACCACTGCGCAAGCGCTTGTAATGGTTATACACAGCCACTGCCAGCACTTTCTTGGCATGTTCTTGCCCGATGACATAATCATCCAGATGCGCACGAATTTCATGGGGCGTCGGCAATGAACGTTCATCGCGGCGAGGGCTGATTTCGCGGATCTCCTCGCTGATAATGTCATTGCATAAATCTACGCACTCATCGCAAATGTAAACTGACGGACCGGCGATCAGTTTGCGCACTTCATGCTGACTCTTCCCGCAAAAAGAGCAGTAAAGCAACTTGCCATGGTCGCCGTCACCTTTGCGTTTATCTGTCATTCATAAACCTCAAATCAAAATACCGGAGGCAGCGGCCTCCGAAGCTTTATTCAGTGTATAACAGGCTGCAGCCTGTGTCAGTCCCGCTTGGTCAGGACCGCATCAACAATGCCATACTCGACGGCTTGTTCCGCGGACATGAAGTTATCCCGATCCGTATCCCGCTCAATCCGATCCAAAGGTTGCCCCGTGTGGAATGCCAACCGTTCATTCAAAGTCTGCTTGATCTTCAAAATTTCCATGGCATGGATCTGGATGTCAGACGCCTGGCCCTGGAAACCACCCAACGGTTGATGGATCATCACCCGTGAGTGCGGCAGTACAAAGCGTTTATCCTTAGCACCACCAGCCAGCAAGAAGGCGCCCATGGAGCAGGCCTGCCCCATACAAACAGTGCTGACATCCGGTTTGATAAATTGCATGGTGTCATAGATCGACATCCCGGCCGTTACCGAGCCACCTGGAGAGTTGATATACAGATAGATGTCCTTCTCCGGATTCTCTGACTCCAGGAACAGCAGCTGGGCCACCACCAGGTTGGCCATGTAATCCTCAACCTGACCGGTCAGAAAGATAACGCGCTCTTTGAGCAGACGGGAGTAGATATCATATGAACGCTCGCCCTTGGCGGTCTGCTCTACCACGATGGGCACCAGCGCATTCATGGAGGGAGCAAGAGAATCCTGGATCAGTTTATTCATAAGATGATGTTCCTAAAGTAAAAAGGCCCGAGTGATATCACACGGGCCATTATACGCATCAAGATTGTGATGACGTCAAATCGAATCAGGCACCTGCAGACGCTTTGTTGATCACATCATCAAAGGAAACGGCCTTCTCGGTCACCTTGGCCTTGGACATGATCAGCTCAACCGCTTGTTCTTCAACCGCCAGGTTGCGGATGTTGTTCAGCAGTTGTTCGTTCTTCAGGTAGTAATCCACCACTTCCTGCGGGTCTTCATAGGCAGTAGCCATGGACTCGATGATGCTCTTGACGCGATCGTCTTCAGCCTTGATGGCGTTGGTACGGATCACTTCACCCAGCAACAGGCCAATGCGGACACGACGCTCAGCTTGCTCCTGGAACAGCTCGGCTGGCAGCTGCGGCATGTTCTTGGCTTGCTGAGCACCGCCAAAACGTTGCATCGCTTGCTGACGCAGACCGTCAATTTCTTGCTCAACGGCAGCCTTCGGCACAGAAATTTCGTTGTTGTCGAGCAGACCTTGCAGGGCTTGCTCCTTCACCGCGTTTTTCAGCGCTTGGGTCAGTTCACGCTCCATGTTCTTGCGCACTTCTGCACGCAGAGCATCGATAGAGCCGTCTTCAACACCGAAGCGTTGTACGAACTCAGCGGTCAATTCCGGCAGGATCTGTTGCTCAACCTTGTTCAGCTTGATGGCGAACTTGGCTGCCTTACCCTTCAGATTTTCAGCGTGGTAGTCTTCCGGGAAGGTAACGTCGATATCAAACGCTTCACCGGCTTTTTTGCCATACAGACCATCTTCGAAGCCCGGGATCATACGGCCTGCGCCCAGAACCAGGGAGAAACCTTCCGCCTTGCCACCTTCGAATTCAACGCCATCGATAGAGCCGCTGAAGTCCATGTTGACACGCAGTTCAGCCGCAGCCGGAGCATCGACATCAGCCCAGGTGGCGTGTTGCTTGCGCAGGGTTTCGATCATCTTGTCCAGATCGGCGTCTTGAACGCTGGCAACCGGCTTTTCAATCTGGATGGCTTCCAGATTCTTCACTTCGATTTCCGGGTAAACCTCAAAGCTGGCGGTGAACACGAAGTCCTTGCCGGCTTGCAGTTCGTTCGGAGTAACAGTCGGGGCGCCGGCCGGGCTCAGCTTCTGACTGACCACAGCTTCAACGAAATGACGTTGGATCAGCGCATCAGCCGCATCAGCAACAACCATTTGACCGTACATTTTCTTGATCACGCTCATCGGAGCCTTGCCAGGACGGAAACCGTCGATACGACGGGTCTTGGCCAGTTGAGCCAGGCGAGCATTGACTTCTTTCTCTACTTTCTCAGCCGGTACTGTGATGGTAAGACGGCGCTCAAGGCCTTGGGTCGTCTCTACAGAAACTTGCATTCTTTTACCTCGTTCAACTCAGCACGCAGGGGGATTCCCCTACTCCTCAGACGCAGCCAGGCGACCAGCGCCCACCTCATCCTCGTTTGAAGACAATAATGTCTTCCCTCGATACATAAAATGACGCGGCATTATAGCGATGCCATCTGGGCTAGTCGAGCTATCCCCAGTATATCGGAGATGCCTGTTTCGCATTTTTACAACAAAAATTGCTGCTAACGGTATGAATTGTTGCTTAATTCACCACTTTCGCGCCAAGAGCCGGGTTTGCCGTTTCCGATGACAAGCCATGATGGATGCAGTTTGCTACAGTAGCAGCCGGTTCATCCATCCGGATGGCATGAGCGTTTATTTATTGATTATTGATCTTCATGAGAGCCCCTATGCCAGAGCCTGTATCGCCTTTCTCATCTCAACCGGTCGTCACCGGGCAATCTTCCCTACCCCATGATTTTCTTGGCGTCATCGAGGGTTTTTTCGGTCATAGCTGGTCGTGGCCGCAACGGCAGGAATATGCGCACTGGCTACCGCGTCACGGCTATGGCTTCTATATTTACGCACCTAAAGATGACGGCTATCTGCGTCGGCACTGGCAGCAGCCATGGCCTGATCAGCAGCTCGCCGAACTCCGGGCGTTGGCAGCCAGCTGCAAGGCCAATCACTTGGCTTTTGGCGTGGGTTTGACGCCCCTTGGCGCCCATCATGATTATCCACAAAAGCGCGCACAACTCCTGGCCAAGGTTCAGCTGATCGATGCCGAGCTGGCCCCGGACATCCTGGCGGTACTGTTTGATGACATGCCCAGCGACACACCCGAACTGGCCCGTCTGCAACTTACCATCGCCCATGATATTGCCGCCCACACTCGCGCCAAACGCCTGATTTTTTGTCCGAGTTTTTATAGTACGGACCCCATTCTGGAGAAGGTATTCGGTGCCATGCCCGCAAACTACTGGCCGGAACTGGGATCTGGACTGGACGCCCATTTTGATCTGTTCTGGACCGGCCCCAAGGTGTGTTCAACCGATTATCCGCTGGATCATCTCGCCTGGGTGGCCGACACCCTCAAGCGTAAACCCTTCCTCTGGGACAACTATCCGGTCAACGACGGCAAGAAAGCCTCCAATTTTCTCTACCTGCAGCCTTTTGAGAATCGTCCTGCCCAGTTGCGACACTATCTGGCGGGACACGCGGTAAATCCGATGAAACAACCGCTATTGAGCCGCTTGCCCTTGGCCTCTTTACCCTTGAGTTATCAGCTGGCGGATGATTACCATCCCGACGCGCTCTGGATGCAGATCGCAGGCACAGAATTAGGTGTCGAATTAGCCCGGCAACTGACCATCGATCTACCGGCTTTCTGCCAGCTGGGCCTGGAACAGCTGGGCGAGAGCGACAAACAACAGCTGCGTCAGCGCTATCAGCCCTATCGCAGCCATCCGGCGGTGATCGAACTGCTGGACTGGCTGGATGGCCGCTATCAGTTTGATCCCGCCTGCCTGACTGACTGATATGCGATGATGACTCCGGCAGTCCCTAAGCGCATGCCATACCCCAGTGACTCGTCACGCGAGTCGTTTCATCTTCAGAATTAGGAGTTCTTATGCCTTCGTCCAACGCCTCTTGGCTGGACAGATCCACGCTTTTGGCGCTGTTAACCATTCTATTGTGGTCATCATTAGCAGCACTGACATCCCGAATCACCTCGGTCACACCGCTGGTATTGGTCGGCCTGGTGCTGTTGTTTTGCGGGTTGGGAGCCATCCCGTTCTGGCGGCAATGGCGAGCCCCGCTCGTCACCTGGCTTGCCACCATCATCGCTTTTCTCGGTTACCACCTGCTATTGTTCAGTGCCTTCCGCCATGCGCCGGTGCTGGAAGCCAATCTGATCAATTATCTCTGGCCCTTGATGATCATACTGTTCACGCCCCTGCTGCTACCTCAGCACCCGTTGCAACGACAGCATGTCATGGCTGGCCTGCTGGGTTTATGTGGCAGCCTGCTGGTGATGATCGATGGCTCCTTGCATTTGCAGCAACACTATATCCCCGGCTATCTGCTAGCCCTTGCCGCCGCGATCACCTGGGGGTTTTACTCGGTGCTCTCCCGCCGATTACCCGCGGCGCCAGCACCTGTCATCGGCGCTTGCTGCCTGATCTCGGGCTTGTTCGCACTCCTGATCTCTCATGTCAGCGAAGGTGCTTTGCCGTGGCAGCAGATCCCCAGCCGTGACTGGTGGTTGATCATCGGCTTGGCCATAGGCCCGATGGGAACGGCGTTCATCACCTGGTATCTGGCGTTACGAGATGGGGATCCCCGCCGCATTGGCGCCCTTGCCTATCTCACTCCGCTGCTCAGCACTTTGTTACTGGTGTTGATCAACGGTGAAAGCTTGCAGCTACGCCATGTGATTGCCGGAGTGCTGATCATCGGCGGCGCCGCTCTGGGACTACAAGGTGCTCGGCCCCGGCGATCTCGCCGCAGCGGCGCCACCACGCAGTGAGCTACAACCCGGTGGGATGGGTTAGCTCCCCATTCGAATACTCATGTCCGCATGTGGCGAGCCGTAACAATCATGATATTCTCGGCCAATACCATGCTGGGCCGGGATAGCAGTCCAGTGGGCAATTTATAATGTTGCGACGAGAGGAAATAACCATGCGCATTCTTCACACCATGCTTCGTGTCGGTGATCTACCCCGTTCTCTAGATTTCTATACCCGGATCCTGGGGATGAAATTGCTGCGGCAAAGTGAAAACACCGAATATAAGTACACGTTGGCGTTCGTAGGATATGGCGACGAAAAAGATGAGGCCGTGATCGAGTTGACCTACAACTGGGGCGTCAGCGACTACGAGCTGGGAAATGCTTATGGCCACATCGCTCTGGAGACTGAAGATATCTATGCCACCTGTGATGCTATTCGCGCCGCAGGTGGCACCATCACCCGAGAGCCCGGGCCGGTACAAGGCGGAACCACGGAGATTGCATTTGTGGTCGACCCCGACGGTTACAAGATTGAACTGATCAACAAGAAGTTTGCCGGACAGGGTCTGGGGAACTAGTTTCCGGCCAATGACAGAGTTCGCGCTGTATGGCGGGTTCGCAACTTGTCACATGGCCATTCGGAACAGAATGAAATCAGCAGCCGTTTACGGCTGCTGATACACGACAAGGAGAGAGACGATGATAGTTTTGTTGATCATTCTGGCCACCCTGCTGGGTTTACTGATGTGGCTGGCCCAGATCTATAACCATCTGGTCGCCCTTAAAGGCCAATATGCCAACAGTTTTGCCCAGATCGAGGTGCAACTCCGTCGTCGCTACGATCTGATCCCCAATCTGGTGGAGACAGTCCGCGGTTACCTGCAACATGAAAATCAGACCCTACAGGCCATTACCGAGGCACGTAATGCAGCGCATGCGCTGTTGAAGGTTGCCAGTCAGAATCCGGGCAAAGGTCAGGCCATGACCCAGCTGGGTCAGGCTGAAACCCTGTTGGCCCAGGCGTTAGGCAACTTGAACATCCAAATCGAGGCTTATCCGGAACTCAAAGCCAATGAGCAGATCGCCCAGTTGTTTGAGGAGCTGACAGCGACCGAAAATCGGGTCGCATTCGCCCGCCAGGCCTTCAATGACGGCGTCACCGCCTACAATATTTACCGTAAACAGTTCCCTGCATTACTGTTTGCGGCGCGTGTAGGTCACGGTGTCGATGCCTCTTTACTGGAAATTGCGGAACCCGAGTTATACCACCAGCCCCCTCGGATCAATCTGACTTCGGCCAGCTGAGTACCTGCACCCCACTAGCCGACCGGGAGTCGCAGTATGGATTTTTACCAGCAACAGCAGACCGCCCGTCGCAGCAGTCGATTGCTGATCCTGCTTTATCTGGCCGGAGTGGTTACGCTCGGCATTCTTTCCAGTCTCTGGTTAAGCCTGCTGCTGATCCCCTTAAAATTACTGTTTGCCGCACCCACCAGTGACCTATTCAGTCTGCCGCAGTTTTTGTTTCTGAGCGGATTGATCATGTTGCTGTGTCTGATCATCAGCTACGCCCGTTATCATTCGCTCAAACGAGGTGGCTGGCATGTCGCGAAGGCATTGGGTGCCAGTCGACTGGCACTCACAGCAAACAGCCTCAAGGATCAGCAATTCCGTAATGTCGTCGAAGAGATAGCACTGGCATCCGGATTACCCGTTCCTGCCTTGTTTGTGCAGGAGCAAGAGCAAGGTATCAACAGCTTTGCGGCGGGCATGGGGATCCAGGATGCCGTCATTGTGGTGACGCGGGGGGCACTGGAAGCCCTGGATCGAGATGAATTACAGGCCATGGTCGCCCATGAATTCAGCCACATCCGCCATGGCGATATTCGTCTGAACCTGCAATTGGCCGCAGCCATGACCGGCTTACTCGTGATTGCCGAACTAGCAGAGCAACTTGATCGTCCGGTACAGCACCAAACTTCCGATCAATTCTGGCCCGAAAAGCCCCATAGGCACGCCAACCCACTCCATTCCGGCTGCTATCTCATCGGATACGGCGGCGTCTTCTTCAGTGAGCTCATCAAAGCCGCCGTCAACCGGCAACGCGAAACTCTGGCGGATGCTACAGCAGTCCAATTTACCCGCAACCCCCGCGCCCTGGCCTCTGCTCTGAAGAAGGTCGCAGGGCATCCCTATGCCTCACTGATCTTTCATCCTGCCAGCCGCAGCTTCAGCCATCTATTTTTTGCCCAAGGACTGAACAGTACCTTCGCCGGCGCGTTAGCAACACATCCCCCCCTTGCCGAGCGGATCCGCGCCTTGGAGCCGGACTGGAATGGTCAATACATTCGGAATCTGCTGCCGATGCAACAGAATGACTATCGGGAGCTGGCCGATACTTCGGTGCAGCAACGTCGTGGATCCGCACTGGATGGCTCGTCATCATCCAGGATACAGCCCGCGCCGCTCGCCGCCATGACACTGGATCTGGATGCACCGCAGGAGTGGTTACCCCAGATCCCCGCACCACTCATAACCGCCGCCCACCAGTTGCTGGGAGCTCAGTCGGTACTCTATTCACTGCTGATCAGCTCCGATCTGGTGATCCGGCATCGGCAGTTTTCGCTGTTGCCCAATCCTCAGGAGGTGGAAGCATTAACCTGTTATCCACTATCCGCCCCCTTGCGCTTAGGCTTGGTGGAGTTATGCCTGCCGACCCTGCAGCGACTCGATAGCCAGCAATACGCGATGTTTACAGATCGGCTCCACCAGTTAATTCACGCCGACGGAGAGCAAAACCTATTTGAATGGTTGCTGAGCCGTTTGATCGACCACCAGTTAGCTCCTTGTTTTTCGCCCGCCCCCCCATCGAATAGCATGGTGAAAAATATCGAGCAGCTTGGTGCCGAGATCCAACAAATGGCCAATTGGATGGCCCATCACTGCACCAACACGCCTGCGGCGGCGGAGGCATTCTTTACCACGCTGAGCGCACAGCTACCATTGCCACTGAGTCGGGAAAACACGATGAGCCTCGACGCCGTCGGGAACGCATTGACCCGGCTCCAACAGGCGACCCCACGCATCAAATTACTGTTTATCCATGCCCTCTCCGACGCCATCGCCCGGGATGGCAAGGTTTCTGACGTGGAATTTACCCTGTTCCGAGTTTTGGCTTTGTGTCTGGACTGTCCAGTGCCACCGCCCCAGCCAGGACAAGGTGCGGCGATACCGTTGCATTGATCCGCTATTTTTTTGAAAACGTTAACAACACCTCGCTTTCGCTGCAGTTGAGTCTGTGTCACCTCGGTGAGTGTTGGTATAATCCGCCCATACCTGCGACAGGAGACCCACTCGATGGAGTTTAAAGAGATGGCAGCAGCCCAACAGGCTGCCAAACAGGGCAACGCCGATGCCCAATATAGCCTGGGTGAATGTTATGCCCTGGGCCAGGAGGTTCTGCAGAATGACCTGATGGCCGCGCACTGGTATCGACTCGCCGCCCATCAGGGCCATCCGGTAGCTTTGGTCAAACTCGCCTCGCTTTATGAGCAGGGTAAAGGCGTGGGTCAGGATCAGCAGCAGGCCCTGGAGTGCTACCGCGTGGCGGCCGAACGCGGCCATCCGGAGGCAGCCTATCAGTTGGCCCTGCGGTTCGACACCGGACGCGGCGTAGCTCAGGATGTCGCCCAAAGTGCCCGCTGGTATCAAAGAGCGGCAGAATTGGAACACGCCGATGCGGCTTACACGCTGGCACTCATGTATGACATGGGACGGGGTGTGGCTCAGGACTACAAGACGGCCCTGAAGTGGTACAAAAAATCGGCTGAACTGGATCACCCTGAAGCGCCTTACAACATAGGGCTCATGTATTACAACGGCCAAGGCGTGGCTCAGGACAACAAGCAAGCCCTGTTCTGGTATCGACAAGCCGCGGAAAAATCCCACATCGAAGCCCAGTTTCTACTCTCGGCCATGTATGCCTTGGGACAAGGAGTCCCTCAGGATGATATGCAGGCGTATGTCTGGGGCTCGCTGGCTGCCGTTGGCTTCCCGGACGCCGCCAAGATCCGCGATAACGCCGCTACCCGACTGGATAGCGCCTCGCTGAACAAAGCCAAGATCTTGGCTGCTTCATATGCCGAGCAATATCAAGTCAGCTGATATCTGCTCTCGCAAACCACCACTAAAAAGCCCCGTTTTTAAACG
>NZ_JBVAYG010000024.1:0-49561 GCF_055413365.1 Pseudaeromonas sp. HNCC25DJ182
GGTGTCATTGAATGTCGAGCGATGAGCCTGTCGGCACTCAATGACGTGCCGCAAATGAAAGAGCGGCTCATGCGGCTTGAGCCCACCGTGGATCCTCCTGTGGGCCGGGGTCAAGTACCCGTCCTGCAGAAGTCGAAAAACCTGTTCAACGGACGTGCCAAGCAGGGCAGCAGCCTCGATGGCGGTTAACTGAATGTCGGCCAGATTGGCGACCCGCATTTTGGGATTAGCACAGACCAGCTCGGTCAGATAATCGAGCAGCCCGCGCAAGATGAAGTTGCGATGGCTATCGCGCGTCGGTAACTGGCGGCAGTCCGTCAGGACAGAGCCGAATACTTCACGAAACGCCGTGTGATTGAGTAACCGGGTCTGAGTCTGCAGTGCCTTTTGCGCCATCTGCTGCAACTCGTGATGGAAATTGGCGGGCCAGGCCGAGAAATAGTCAATCGCCGTGGTTAGGGTACCGAATTCCGGTTGCCCGGCGTCGGCCGTCTTATTCCGCAACCAATACCAGTACAGGGCTCCAAACATCAAGCTTGGATGCTCACTGGAGAGCAAAGGGTTGGTTGATTCAAATCGGGCACCGCAGATGAGGGCGCTAAGTTGCTGTGCCTCAGCGCTCGCGGACTGGGTAATCGCTGTTCGCAGGTCAAACCCGCAGCGGCAATGAGTTAACGACTCGCTGCGCTGGTAGTCCAGCGCCTCGCCACAGCTGGGGCAGAGATGACGTAATTGGCTGCCGTGCTGATGGCAGGCCAGATAGGGGCTGTAGTGCCAGTGCTGACGAATATAGGCCGACTCGTGCAAACAGGCGGGGCAAACCGGGATCGGGCCAGTTCGGATAAAGCCCAGCGGAATATCAACACCGGCACGATGTACGCAAGCATGCCCAGAGCCGAAATGCAGTCCGGAGTGCATCAAGCTCAGTTGTAACAGGCAGGCCGGATCCAGATCGGTCAACTGCGCAAACAGTTGCAGGGCTCTAACTCTTAAACCGCTAGAGCGTTGGGCATGAAACACATTGACGCGCGCAAGTTCCAGCGGGAAAGCGCCACTGGCCTCATGATCCTGCACCAACAGGCTGTCACGGATGGCCCCACTCAGCAGTGCATAACGCTCAAAGCCATTCTCCTGGCTCAGCCTGAGCAGATAGCTCTCCAGTGATTCATCAGGGTAAGGCTCCGGGCGAATAAGAAGGCGCATTCAGCCTCCAAAACTAAATATTACTTAGTTTTAAGTTGTAGCAGTTCCGTGATGAATTGCTATGGCTGTGTGTCAAATTGGGATGAAAGTAACAATTCAATTTCGCTGCATGGTCAGAGCTTATTTAAGCGGAACCTGAATCCATCTTTGACCTTATCAGTCCTTTGGTGGCGACAGTTGCAGCAACATCTCTTGCTGCCTTTCTTTCGGCAATTTGGCCAGCGCACACAGCAGTTCAGCCAACAAGTCATCATCACAGTAGAAATAAGCCACGGGAAAGCCCAGCTCCTGGGCAATGCGTTGCATCGTCTGGTAGTCAGGGGCGTGTTTGCCTTTTTCGTACTGGTTCATTCGGGCGCTAGCCGTGCTCTGCTCCATACCTAATCGCATCCCAAGTTGCTGTTGCGTCAGACCTGCCGCCTTGCGTGCGGCTTTGAGCCTGAGGGGTAATGGGTTTGTCATGGGGTATCTGCTAGCTGAGGATCAGGTAGCTAAGATTTTCTTAGTCTTATACGAACAAGTGTACTAAGCAATACTTAGTTTGAAGGGTAAAGAGGGGGAGAAGTTCACGTTATCGCTTCTTGAGTAACTGGCTGATGGGGATTTTGTCGGTAAATTGCAGTGGTATCAGAACTTCATCTTTGCCCGCTGCATCGATCTCATAGCGCGAGTATTGCTTTACTTCGCACGTCTGAATCTCATCAATGGGTTGCAGAAACGGGTTGACCTGGTCGGGATAAAACAGCGCAAACGCCACGGCGATATGCTCGTGCTGAAGCGTCTCGGAATGGTCGGCCAGTGCCTGTTTCACCGATTCATTGAGGAGCCATTTTAGTTCTCGTACTCTGCCATTACAGGAAGCAAATAGCGCGAAAATCGTATGTTTGGCTTCCAGCTTGGGTGGTGTTGCAAAGGGCATCCGTTTGGCCAGCCCCATGACAAAACGAACAAAACTCTCTGTATCTTCTGAAAGCTTGAAGAAGGGGATAGTTCTTCGCACCATGAGCCGCGACGCCCATTGCGGCTCTTCGGCAATTTTTGCAGCCCATGGCATGCCGACGAGCACAATCGGGATCTTGGCGGTTTCACTGATGTATTTGAGACGATTGGCGATCTGATTGCGTTTCTCGCGAGTCTTGTTTTCGATCAACTCCTGAAATTCATCGATGATGATCAACTCGGTTTCACACCGCTTCAGGCATTTAATGAGCGCCTCGGTCAGGCTTTCTGCCGAGCTTCGGTGCAGACGGTATTCACTGCCCCATTGACCCAGATCCTTAAGTAGTTCGACCATGGTGGATTCGAGCGTCGGCTTACTCGGGATCCGGCTGACCAATAACGGTTTGTGAACAAAGCCATGGCCACTTTGTTCGGGAGACAGGGCCATATAATGGCGGAGCAGCGATGATTTGCCAGCTCCGGCATCACCCGTCAGCAGCATACAAATCGGCTCACCGGCGAACTGTTTGTCATAGCGCAGACGATCGAAATCATCCTGAATGATGCGAAGCAGGGGCGTCTCCACATAGCAGTCGATAAACGATTTGAGCTTATCGGCATCGGTACAGGATAGCTCCATCAGTAGGGCTCCAGGCCAGAGGTAAAGCCGTCCCAATCGTCATCAAGTTGCGGCGAGGTGGTCTTTGGCTGTATCGGGACATCATCCTTAGATTCAGACAGTTGAGGGCCGGACAAAAGACCGGTAGTCGTCTGGCTGCCAATATCACGGTATTTGGCTATTTTGTTAATCCCTTTGGTATTGCGTTGTTTCAGTGTTTGACGGACTTCGGACAGTTCGCTTTGTATCCGGCTGTTAATATAAGTTCGCGCTTTAGCGAGGCTGACAACGTCCATTTGTGTGTCAATAAAATCTCGGTGCAATTTCATATTGATCTGGTGTTCTTGCAGGCTCAAACCTTTCGTGTAACCTTCAGGATCAATACAAGGAACTCGTATGAACTTGCCAGCTTCCTTTATAAAAACAAACACATAAGATATGTCTCTAGGATTTAGTTTTACGAGCACTTTCCGCTTGCCATGCGTCTTATCAGGATAATTCATCCGATAGGATGCCAACTCATCTGAGTCATAACGCAAGTGAAATCGCTGGATCCCCCCCCGTCTATGCGTACATTGAAGACTGATACTTAATATGACTTCAAGCTTTGCCAGGTCATCCTCAGCAACGGGTGCCGGTGGCAATTTATTGCAACCATATTGCCAAGATTGTATTGGGATATAGCGGTGCCTGCTATCAGGCTCATAGTGGTAAACGTCAATGATCCAGCGGTGAAAGATCTCCAAAAAAGTTGAAAACCGCATCACTGCATCTTTTTGGGGATCATATTCGCCTCTTTCTAAAACATTGGAGAATGTCTTGCCGGGAATCGGTTCCAGAAGTTTACGATTTATAGTGCCAAACATGCGCTCAATCATGGGCTTGAGCCAAGGTTTTCTAACCGGGTTGTATTGAATATTGATCCCCAATTCCAGACAAGACTGCTCCAGACTTTTACTCCAGAACTCAACCCCGTTATCGACAACCAACGTCTCTGGTTTGCCATAGCATGGCCATTCGTGCTCAACGGTCGGGTATTTGTCTTTAACATAGTTCTTTGGGGGAATGCAGCTGAGTAATGCGTTACGAACAGACTCATAACCAGGTTGGTTGAAGCTGAGATTAAAGCCGACAACACAATGGCTGTATGAATCAATCAGTAGCGTTAGACAAGGCCGCCCCAACGGAACCAGTAAATCATCATCAAGCAGGATCAGATCCAGCGGCGTATGGTCAATCTCGACTCTCTCCATAACGCGGCTTGGCGGTTTATGGCTGCTGATGGTCCTAAATTCCACATCAGCCATATATGAGCCCTTTCTGCTTCGCATAACTTGATAGGCCGGTAGCTTTTTTACTCTGTTGTAAAAAGCCATATAGGATATAGCCTTGATCGGATTTTCGACTACATTGAGGTTTTCTATACGAATAATGTCGGTATAGCGTTGATAAGCAGAGGCTATTGACGGTTGTTCTCCAACCAGAAAGCAGTGAACAGCTTGTTCAAAAAAAATCTCATCACTCGATGGCAGTCGACTTCTCACATTCCCTTTTTCTTGATGCTTGGGTATAAGAGCCGTCAGTTTCCTACCATGTTGATTATAATTTTTTTGCCAGCGAGCCAGAGTCCGCCAGTTTGGCACAGGTGGTGGCAATGCCTTAGCTGCTTCACCAAGTAACGGAACCAGATTTTTCTCTGTCCAGCCTCCTACCAAATGCTCTTCAATCCAGCGGATATAGTCGAGACGATGAAGTGCTTGAGCCTTGAGATCAGCAGGAAAGCTATCAACAGTCGCAGATAGTACTGTTGGTGATATAGCCGCTAGTTCAGGAGCTTCTTGTGGCTGAGGATTGGTAAACTCATCCTCAAATATTCCACTTGCCGCCCCAATGGTCGGTTGAGCACACATCAACTCATCCACACGATACTGGAACAGCCCATTTCGTGCTCAGTCAGGTCGCTATGAATTAACCCCCTGGCGATCAGTGACAAAACCGTTTCTAGAACTTCTCCTGGTGGCGCACCTGTCGAACCGGATAACCTAGCTAGCGAAACCCTTCCGAAATCCTTTACTAACCCGAGCAGCTGCACATGCAGAGGCGTAAAACTCTGAAAGCCTGAGTAGCGATGCAATAACTTGAGATTCCCCAGAATCGGATCAATCCGGATCTGCCTTTCTGTGATGAGCTTCAGTGGGCAAGAAAGCTCAATAGCCCTTTGCTGCTTGAAGGGAAAACGCTGGAGAAAGTCTGGTTCTGCAACTTTATCTGAGGGTTTGACCTCAATAAAACTGACATTGCCTTGCTGATCTACGACCCGAAAATCTGGGGTATAGGGACAGTCTCGGCCCTCGAAGGCGTAATAAAAGCCTTCTGGCTGAGCTTCAAATGCTTTAACAGCAGGAGAGTACTCTAGGTGAAAGCAGGTATCGAACTCTAGGGATGATTCCACTGTAAGCACAGTGTTCATCTTGGCGCTGACGAATTTGAAGAGGTTCTTGACGCGGGAGTGTTTGAGATGCCGACGGTACATAACCCCTCCAACCTGTTGTTACTTTCTTACAGGTTTAGGCTATGTCAACTTATGGTGCAAGTTTATGCCAGCTTATGCTTTAGATATGTCAACTTATGGTTTAGGCGACAGATTTACCAGAAATGGTGGAGGCTCTGCCAGCCACATCCCGGCACTCGAAGGACTCGCCTTGGCTGCTACCTTCCGGTCCTGACCAGGTCGACGAGATTCCGATGCGGGAGGACCAACAGAGCCCCCATAACAACGCGGCGATACTAACGGTAGCCTACTGAGATTGCAATGATTTTTCCCGCATTCGCGCTCAAGTGCGGGAAAAGTCAGCAATGGCGGCGAGTTGTTGCTCGCCGCTTGTCGCCGGGGGATCAGACCAGCGCCAGATCCCCGCAGCCAATGCGATACAGGGTCCAGCCCGCCAGGGCAAACAGGGTGGCGGATAACCCCAGCTCCAGTGGATTGAGACGACGCGCACCATGCTGGCGGCGGGCCAGCCAGTAGATGGCGATGCCCGGTGCATACAGCAGGGTCACCAGCAGCAGATAGTCAATCCCCGCCGCATACACCAGCCACAGGCCATAGAGGGTGGCGACCCCGGCAATCAGCAGATCCCGCCAGCGGCTCTGCTCCTGCGGGCCATAAGTCTCGCCGGTCAGCGCCAGCTTCAAGCCGTATGCGCCGGAGAATACATAGGGCACCAGCGCCGCCGAGGTAGTGATATTCACCAGCGCCAGATAGGTGCTCTTCTGGAACAGGATAATGACCAGGAACAGCTGGATCAGCAGGGTCGAGGCCCACAGTGCATGGTGAGGGGCGCCACGGCGGTTTTCGGCCGCAAACCAGGTCGGGAACAGACCGGTGCGGGAGGCGATAAACGGTACCTCGCAGGCCAGCATGGTCCAGCTCAGGAAGGCCCCGGAGACGGAAATCATCAAGCCGGCATTGATCAACATGGCACCCCAGGGGCCGACCACTTTTTCCAGGATCGCGGCGGTGGAGGGGTTCTTCAGCGCGGCAATCTCCGGCTGGGTCATGACGCCGAGGGCAAACAGGCTGACCATCACATACAGCGCCAGCGCACTGAGCAGGGCTATGATGGTGGCGCGGCCCACATCACGACGATGCTCGGCCCGGGCTGACACCACAATCGCGCCTTCAATCCCGATAAAGACCCAGAGAGTGACTTTCATGGTGGATTTGACTTGATCCATCACACTGCCGAGCTCCGGCGTGCCCTGACCCCAGAGATCCAGGGTGAAGGTGTCCAGATGGAACGCCAGCATCAGTGCCACCGCCAGCACCAGCAGCGGGATCAGCTTGGCAATGGTGGTGACGATATTGACGAAGGCCGCCAGCTTGATGCCGCGGATCACCAGCGCCTGTACCGCCCAGATCAGCAGCGAGCCCAGCGCGATGGCATAGGGGGTATTGCCTTCACCCAGCCAGACTTGATCCGGGGTATCGACAAAATAGCTCAGCGCACTGCACATCACGACCACGTAGGAGACGTTGGCCAGCAGCTGGCAAATCCAGTAGCCCCAGGCGGCATTAAACCCGATGAAGCTGCCAAAACCGGCCTTGGCATAGGTAAAGATACCGCCATCCAGATCCGGTCGGCGCAGGGACAAACATTGATATACCAGCGCCAGACAGATCATGCCCAGACCCGTGATCACCCATCCCAGGGCGATGGCCCCGACCTGGGCATTGGCGGCAATATTTTGTGGCAGGCTAAAAATACCGGCGCCCACCATGGAGCTCAGTACCAGGGCTATCAAGGCGCCCAGACCCAGATTCTTCTTCATCGTTATCGTTTCACTATCCGGGGTGAATGTTCAGTCAGTGACGCGGACGCCAACTGTTCGGCAAGGCGCGCAATATATTGCGTAACTATTCTGCGTTCAATGGGTAAATTGGGAATTAAATTCAAAAAATACGAATTTAGTAGCTTGTTAATCCGTGATCGCCAGTGCTGTGGATTCTTATGGTTATGCAGTGGTGCTGAAAGGTTAGGCATGCTCTGTGCCATCAGCGCGTCCATATCGTCACCGCATCATAGCGCTGGGTTGAGCCATCATCCGTGGCCGAGGGGATGCCGAAGAGCGCATTGGTGTGGTTGCTCTATTTTGCTCGCGTTAAAAAGTGAGCGCCTTCGCAACTTTATCTTTACAAATTCGTCCTGCTCACAAAACCGCCTCTGGATAATTGTCTCTAGCGGTACATGGGATTGCAATCTTGCCCTGATGCCGCGGCATCAGAACACCGGCCCGGTGAAGGCAGCGCCTGCTCCGTCTGCATAGCAGCCGCGTAACGACGCTGCCTAGCGACCGGGTCGCAACAACATTAGGAAGTGCATTTCGAACGAAGGAAAATAAACAATGAAGAAACAATGCTTGGCATTGTCGGTACTGGCGGCCGTCTCCTATGGCGCCTGGGCTGGCGTGCCAGAAAATAATACCGATATCATGCTGCAAGGGTTCCAGTGGACCTCTGCCTCCAGCTCCGCAACCTGGTATAACCAGCTCTCGGCCAATGCCGACGAGATCGCCAGCGCCGGCTTCAACATGGTCTGGCTGCCGCCGCCCTCGCAGGCTGGCTCCCTGGAAGGTTATCTGCCAGAGCAGCTTAACGATCTAAACTCCAAATATGGCACCGAGACCGAGCTGGCCTCCCTGATCAGTACCCTGCATGGCAAGGGGGTCAAGGCACTGGCGGATATCGTCATCAATCACCGCAATGGCACCGGCAGCTGGTGTGGCTTTGCCAACCCCAACTGGAGCATGCAGGCCATCACCTCCGATGATGAAGCCTGGGGTGCTACTGGCTCGAACTGTAGCGGCACCCGGGGTAATGCCGATTCCGGTGGTGGCTATGCTGCCGCGCGGGATATCGACCACACCCAGAGCTTCGTGCAGACCAGCATCAAAGACTGGATGAACACCACCCTCAAGGGCGTCGGTTTTGACGGCTGGCGTTATGACTACGTCAAGGGCTACAACGGCAGCTATGTCGGCATCTACAACAACGCCACCAGTCCCTATTTTAGCGTCGGCGAATACTGGACTTCGCTGTGCTACAACGGTGAGGGCTGCGGCTCCGACGCCAACTACCCGGATGCCCACCGTCAGTTGCTGGTCAATTGGGTGAACGCCACCGGTGGTACCAGCGCCGTGTTTGACTTCACCACCAAGGGGCTGCTGAACAAGGCGCTCTCCACCTACAACTATTCGGTGCTCAAAGACTCCAGCGGCAAGCCGCAGGGCGCCATTGGCTGGTGGCCTTCCCACTCCGTCACCTTTGTGGACAACCATGACACAGGCCCGAGTGGTGCCTGTGGCTCAGGCCAGAATCACTGGCCGGTCCCCTGCGACAAAGTGATGCAGGGCTACGCCTATATCATGACCCATCCCGGCGTTCCTTCTGTCTACTACACCCACTACTTCAACTGGGGTTTAGGCACCCAGATCAAGGCGCTGATGCAGCTGCGTAAGTCAGAAGGCATCCACTCCAACTCCACCGTCACCATCGACCGCGCCGAGCAGGGGCTCTACGCCGCCTATATCGACGGTAAGGTGGCGATGAAGTTGGGCAGCACCGCCTGGACCCCGAGCGGCAGCGGTTGGACTCTGGTGCAATCCGGCACCGATTGGGCGGTCTGGAAGAAAGGCACCACTCCGGGTCTGAAGCGCACCGTGCTGCTGGTGTATGGCACCACGGCCAGCGGTGAAGACATGTTCGTGCGCGGCGGTATCGATCATACCTATGCCGCCAACAACTTAGGTCTGGCGTGCACCAGCAGCAACTACCTGTGTGCCATCCCGATTGTGCACAACAACCTGCGCAACGCTACCACGGCGCCCTGGAAGGCTAACGACCAGTATCTGGACTGGTACGGCACCGAAGCCTCACAGAGCACGGCAGCCGTCGGTACAGCCATGGATTGGACCACCAATATATGGCCTTCCAGCTGGGGTGCCCAGAAGACGGTGGCAGTAGACGGTTACGGCGTCGAGACCCTGAACACCTATGGTCAGCACTACTGGATGCTGGATGTACAGATGGACTGCTCCAAGGCCGTGAGCGGCCTCTGGTTCGAGTTCAAGACCTACATCAAGAACGGCGCTGGTTGGGAGGCGAATGTCAGCCAGTCTGGGACTCCTTACACCAGCGGCAACCATTTTGCCCAGTGCGGCAAGGTGAACGTGTTCCAGCGTGGCGTCAGCGCGCCGGTCAGCATTCACGACTTCCCCTGATCCTCACACCTTTTGACACCAAGGGCGCTTCGGCGCCCTTTTTTATGCAACTACTCTGGGTAACAAGCTCTGGCCCGGGTTGCGACGGGGGCGAAAATGACAAAACCCGCCGCAGCGGGTTCAGTCAAGGAGCAGTAGTGTCGGGACTAGTGCACCGCACTCATGCCTGCGCGCTCTTCCGGCGGATTCAGATAGCCCGCTTGTTCGCATTCGCCATACAACTGCTTCATACCGCTGATGGCGCTGGTCATAAACAGCTGTAACTGCTCATCGGTAAGGCCCGCGGCGATATGAATGGTGTCGCAAATCATCAGTCGGGGCAGATTGTCATCCACCACATCGACAAAGATCTTCAGCGTCGGATAGTTCATGTTCAGACGGCCCAGATCGGCCACCAGAGGCAGCAAGCCAACCGGGCGGATCTCCAGCTCGGTGGTGAACATCAATCCTTCACTCTCGACAAACAACCGACTCTCCAGCACGCCCTCGAGGGATTGAATATCAACGATGTGGATGCCGTGGCATTGCTCACACAGGTAGTGGGGGATTTGGCCCTGGGTCAACCAGCGCATCACGACTTCAAAACTGGGTACGATCATCTTGTCTACGGTTACCAAATGACAGGTGGGGCAGTCTAAACCAAAAGGGAGCCTGACAGAAGCTTACAACGCCGCGGTCGCGCATCCACTGCTATTGCTGGGCGGCGCGGCTATGGAGCCGCGCCTGATCCTCGCATCGGGAGTGCGTGCCGTGCCGTATCACAACAGCGATGGCGGGCCAGCATTTACCCGCTCCTCAGGGCGTCGGTCTGTGCTCGGTCTGCAACTGGGTGAAGCGCACCTCGGCCACATCGCTGTCACTGCCACTGGTCGCCTGCGCATAGGCCCCGGCCTTGAAGTAGAAGGGCACGCGACGCCAGGCCGGATCGGCGGCGTAGAAGTCATGGCGGAAGGACTCGCCGTTCACATTCACGCTCAGCACGCCATCCTGAACCTCGATCCGGTAGCTGAAGGAGCCCTTATCCACCTGCGCCTTGAATAGATGGCTGACATCCTTGTTGCTGCCTTGGGGATGTTGCTTGACCAGCGCCTTGAGCTGGCCTTGCTCCCACTGCAGCTTGATCAGCGGCCGGGCATCAAAGCCATGGATCTGGCCGACGATGACTTTCCCGGTCTCCGGCGCGCGGACCACCTGACAGCTGGCCTCCAGGCGATGAAAGCCACTGCCGGACCAGTTGCGATTGTCGTTACCTGGATCCAGTACCTCGCGCAGCTCCGAGCGCGGGTAATCACTATTTTTGGTGGTGCCACCGGAGGCCGGAACGACAAACACCATGGCGCCGTCGTCGGCCAGATAAAAATAGCGCGAGGCATAGCCGCGCAGTTGCTCGGGGGCAATTTCACTAGCCTTGTCATCGGGAATGGTCAGCTTCCAGTGCGCCAGATCGAAGCGCGCGCCTGGGGCGCTGTAGTCCAGCTGTGGCTCCACACCTTTACCGCAACCTGCCAGGCTCAGCAGGACGCCCAGAATTAAAATTACGCGCCATGGGGTCATGAAGGATCCTCTTCTGGATTGTCGGATGTGATTTGACTATGCCAGCAATAGTTTGGGGGCGATAGCGGTAATGGTGATGACAAAAACAGCATCGGGGTGAAAAAAAACACCAGCGGCCGATGACGCGGCGGGAATGCGCCGCGCCAGAGTGACTATTCCGTGACGGATCGGTTTGTGACGAAGGGGGTCAGATCGATGGCTTCGATCTGGCATACCGCCTGGATCGCCGGTAGCCGTGACAAGCGCTGCAAGTAGTCGCGCAGCGCGGGGAATTCCAGAGGGGAGTGGGGCAGGGGCTGGCACCACTCGGCCAGCATCCAGCAGAAAAAATCGCAGCCACTGAGCGCGTCACCCAGCAGATAGCGCCGCGTCGTGAGTCGCTGATCCAGCAATGCCAGCGCTTCACGAATGCGCTCGCACTGGGCGGTGCGGATCTGCGGAATAGCGGCTGCGTCCGTGGTGTGGCGGTGCGGGTAGTAATAGATCATCAGCTCGGTTTGCAGGGTGTTGTTCAGGTAGGCGAGCCATTGGAAAAACTGTGGTCGCTCAAGGCTGCCCAACGGCGGGATCAAGCCATGTTCGGGATGCTGTTCGCACAGATGAATACAGATGGCGGCGCTTTCGAAGATGGGTTGGCCATCGGCAATGAGCGTCGGGATCCGGCCAGCCGGATTCAGGCGCAGATAATCCGGTGATTTCTGGGCGTTGGATTTTTTATCGACCAGGACCAGCTCATAGGCCAAGCCCATATGGTGCAGTAAAAAGTGCGGCGCCAGACTGGCGTTGTTGGGGTAGTAGTAGAGTTGGTACATCAATGCCTCGTGGGGTCGGGTGTGGCTCTGCATCGGCGGCAACAGGATCAGGGCTGCTGTCTAAAGTCAGGCTCTGGCTGATGGCAGACCACGCAGAGTTTATTACCGGCCGGATCGCGGAAATAGGCACCATAATAGTCGGCATGATAGTGCGGCCGTAATCCGGGCTCGCCTTCATCACTGCCGCCATGGGCCAGTGCCGTAGCATAGGCGCGCTGTACCATGGCACGGCTGGCCGCATTCAAGGCTACCATCTGGCCATTTCCCGGATGATGAGGCTGACCATTAAACGGCATGCCGATCACCAGCAGTGGCCGCGCACCACCGGCATTGTGCCAGCCTGCCCAGGGTTTTTCCCGGTCACAAAAGCGCAACTCCAGGCCCAGCTCAGCCATCAAGGCATGATAAAAATCAAATGCCGCATCGAAATCCGTCACACTGATAAAGAGATGGGAAAACATATCGGGCGCTCCTGGTGGCAGAGGTCAATATCCTGTTTATTAACTTATTCTACCTGCGGGTTTGGCTGTGCGGATTTAATCCGGCTCATGGAATAAACATTCACATATCGGCCATTACGAAAGGCAAAATTTCTATGTTCCCCTTCAATGACAAAATCAAACTTTTTATATAAGCCAATCGCAGCCTGATTATCGGTATATACCTCCAGCTCGATGCGCTCTATATTTAACCAGTTGTCACATAAATCCAGGGCTGCAGCCACCAGTCGGGATGCCACGCCACAGCCTAATACCGATGCACAAACCGCCAGACCGAATGAGGCCACATGTTTACGCCGTGGGCGGGTGATGGTTTGCAATCCTAGTTGGCCGACGATCCGGCCCTCATATTCGGCAAGCAGATTATGGTAAGAAGCATCTGCTTGGGTATGCCGCTGCTCCCATAATTCCACTGAGGGATAAGGCAATTGCAATGTCCCGGCAATGGCGTGAGGCTGTTCGTAAATCTTCTTGATGCCAGCTGCATCTTGTTTTTCTGCCTGCCGAATAATTAATTCCATCATGGATACTCCTGGATATCGACGACACTCATGGCCACCGCTGGCCTAATCGCCGCGACCGATAAATGCGCGGATCGCCTTAATCTTGCCGTCGGTATTAAAGGTGACAACATCCACCACATACAAAATATCTTTGCCATCTACTATGATGCGCAATTCCCCAGCCACCCCTTGTTCTGCTTGATATAGATGTAATATTTCGATCGCGACCGTATCGGCCGCCTGAAAGTTCTTCTCGGTTTCTGCAATCACGCTCGCCTTGCCGGAGACCGAAATCTTCCAATCCCGTAATGTCACATCCTCGGCCAACATCTCGGATATCTGCGCAATATCCTTATTAGCATAGTGGGTTAGGTAAGCGACGAACTGATCCTGGTATGACATCATAAAATCCTTGGGCTTGGTTGTTGACTCTGAATGCACGACACCAATCTAATGGCTGGCTTTGAGCAATACAAGAACGGCATTGAGCTTACGTTTGGTATGCCAATTATCAATGGCCACCTGTAAACCGAGCACTAGTGTCAGGGTGATGATGCCAATCACCAGCGGACTGATGGAAGGGTCAAACTGCAGCCCCGCCATCACCAGCATTGCCAGAATAACTGCTAACACGCGCAATACCACAGGCTGCGGTTTATCCAGCTCTGCTCTGGCTTGAATTTGTTGGGCGTCGCTGACCGAAGATTGAAGGATATATTCCGGATGAATAGGAGTGGGCATGGCAGTTCCTTGGGGTAATAATTACAAAGTTGAGATTGATAAATACGCTTTGATTAATGGATGATTTTTAAATGTAATAGGTGTGCAATTATCGGGTAGGGAGTCAATATCAAACCAGTAAAATTCCCTGCAAAGATATGGTTCACAATTTTTAATTTCACCAAGCCAGCTATTGCAAAGATAATAATAGTGCTGCTTATTCATCAGCGGATCCCTTAACGTTGCAATTAAATGAGCAATGACGAGTTCAATCTCAACCCCATGGAACGAATAGCCTTGCTTTGACGCTTGGTATGGCTACCGCGGGGGCTTGCAGCCGCCCTCTGCCCTGAATCGCACTAGGATTTATCTGAACCGCCTTAGCAGAGTATTCAATATTATCACGGCGATTTGTGCGTCAAATCAAACAGCACCGGATTAAAGTAACTTCGGGTGAGTAAAATCAGCGTGGAGGCGGGTGACATGGCTTTTGCCTGGTGATGGCCCAACAGAACCCTGAAGCCGTCTGCCGGGCCGAGTGGAGAGCAGCCCGTAACTCGGAGTTTTCCCGGCAGTCGGCATCAACCCGAGCCCGGGATTGCCAAGGGGGAGGCTTTTTCCCCCGTGGCCCGCCGCCGTTCGCCGGAGGTGAACAGAGCGGCAGCACCTACCAGGCGGAACCGGATCAAACCGAACCGCCGGATTTGCACAATGAAAAGAGCCTTATCTTTCGATAGGGCTCTTTTCATTGATATGGCGGTGAGGGAGGCATGATGCGCTATCGCGCTCCCCTTCGGGGCCATCGCTACGCGATGTTGTCTCGCTACGCTCGGCTCGAACCCACGAGGGCTCTCACCCTCCCTCCGCGGGAATTGCAGATACAAAAAGAGCCGCATTGCTGCAGCACTTCTTTGAAGATGGCGGTGAGGGAGGGATTCGAACCCTCGATACGTTGCCGTATACACACTTTCCAGGCGTGCTCCTTCAGCCACTCGGACACCTCACCGTTGTTGAACTCTTGTTTAGGCGCGAGTTCATCACCTTTTAACCGTGCTGTGAGGTGGCTGCGTCGCACGCCATGCCTGCTCTTTTTATCGTCTGCTTCGCAGACTGGGCAGCCACTCGGACACCTCACCGTTGTTGAACTCTTATTTAGGTGCGAGTTCATCACCTGTTGCACACCGTGGGGGGTCAACGGGGCGCTAATTTATGAGAAAGCAGACCTGCGGTCAATCAATTTTCTGCTTCTACGGCAATTAAAACTGCGTTTGTCTAAAGAGTGCGCAGCCTGAGCCTGCTGATTTAGTCAGGCGCGCTAAAAAGGTGGCAATGGCATGCTGTGCGGCGTCGAGTGGTACCAACCACCGCAGCCCACCACCAGCCGGTGGCAGGGCGGTCTTGATGCTACGGAGTCTTGCATGGCTGATCCCGTTCTCACCGATCCTGCGAGTGTCAGCCCCTTTTCGGGGACGCGAGCTGCGCCTTCGCTTCCGCCTGCGCGACCGAGCAGCGTACCCACTTTGGCCACGCCGAGCGTGCGGCCACTCCGTGCGCCTGCTGCCGCGCCGCGTGTCGAAACGGGTGCCCAGACCGATGGCGATACTGGTACCGATGCGGGACAGGCTACCACGCAGCTTAGTTTTCCGGTATGCCGGGCCGATGGCCAGCCCTTTGCGGATCTGGCCGAGATCGAGGGGTTGCTGAGTGCCGAGCCGCAGGGCCAGTTTATTCTCGGCAGCAATCGCAGCTGGCATGGCGGCATTCATATCACCGCCGCCACCATGCCCCAGCATCGGGATCAGCAGCCGTTGCGTTGCATGATGGATGGTACCGTGATCGCCTACCGACTGAACCGGAACTATCCCGCCGTGGACTGGCATGGCAAACCGCTGGCGTTTAGTAACGGCTTTTGCCTCATTCGTCACGACTACTGCTCACCACCGGCTGAGGTGGCTTCATACGCATCGAGCACAGCGCCCGGGTCGGCAGATGGCCGCGCGTCGCATACCAACACTCCAGCGGCGCGCAACCGGCTACGGCTCTACAGCCTGTATATGCATCTGGCCGATTATCAGCACTATCAGCCCGTGGTGACTCAGGAGCGCATCCTGACTCTACTGAGGACTATTTATGTGCGGCAAGGCAACGATATTCAGCGGCGGCTAGGTAAGTTGGCTGCTGGTAGCGTCATCCGTTTGCTGGATACGCCCTCGACCTCCTTGCAGATCAACGAGCAGGGCAGACTGCGCACCCTGCGTTTTCTCAAGGGGCTGGTGACCTACAAGGCGCACGGATCCCGAGAGCGCATTGCTCTGCAGTCCGAGGTTTGGGTGGCCGATTGCGAGGAGTATGTGCGGCATAGCCAGCAGCCGTGTACCACGGTTGGCGCGACCCAACCGGCCTACTGGAATTGTCGCATCCAGGCACGGCTGCTCAATACCTATCCTATTTATCGCACGAGTGAGGAGCTGCTGGCCGAGCGGGCGCCGGAAGGCCGGTTGCAGGTGGGAAGTACTCTGCAGTTCCAGCGTCACGATCTGCAGAGTCGGATGGTGGGTGGGGTGCGCAAACAGCTGGTGCCCTGCGAGCTGTTATCGGGAGTCTCAGGCTCCAGCTTGGCACCGGTGATGGGCACTGTCTGGGTGGTGGTGGATGAGCATCTGCTGGCTTTGGAGCCGGGGCCACCCAGCGTCTTCGAGGAGGTGGTGCACTGCGAGGTGCCTATTGCCGCAGGAGATGGAGTCGGATTTCTCGGGCTGCAGCAAACCCCGGTCGCCCCCCTGGCGCTGGGTGCCTATCGCGACGACTATCGGGTGCATATCGAACTGTTCAGTGATGAAGAGGCGGCCGCCATCGAGCGCTTATTACAGAATGAGGCTGGGGTTGAGGCCGGACAATCCCTGCTGCATCTGCAAGGCGCCGAAGCACTGTTTGATCGGGTGCAGCAGGGGGACGCGCTGCATTTTTCTGATCGCTGCCAGTGTCCGGATCCAGATCAGCTGTTGCCAATCCAGGCGCAGATCCCGGATGCCGAGGGCCAGATCTGGTGTGAGCTCAAGGGAGTACGCAGCGGTTTTGCGGCCCTGAGTCAGGTTTATGTTCGCGCCCAAGATGTGCAACCTATTCGCCAGCTGGACTTGGCACGGCAAGGCTTCTGCCTGATCCAGACTAAGGTGGCCAGTCGCGAGATCGTGCTGGCCGGAGAGCAGATACCGGCACCGTTTCGCGCCATCCACCAACAGCTGGATCGCAATCAGGATGGTGAGCTGAGTGCCGATGAAATCGCCGCCGCGCTGCAGCATCCGGATCATAGAGCCAAATTGCACAAACTGATTGTCCAGCATCCGAGCGAGTGGGGGACTGAGCACCAGCAGCAGGTCAACGACTATCTCCAGCAGTTGATGGCGCAGAGCCCGGATCAGGAGGCGCGGGATCTGTTGACGTTGGAGCTGGAACGACTCAAGGCGCTGGGCATTGCCACCATCGCCAGCCCTGTCTATCTGTTTCATCCCCTGCAGTTGCTGGCACGGCTCGCTGTGGTGACTCAGCAGGCAGCGTTGGTGGTACTCGAGATGCTGTTGTTGCTATGCCCCGAGTTGCGTAACCGGGATTGCACACCTTTGCTGGGTTATCTGAATCTGTATATGCCGCAATACCAGATCGATACCCCGCTGCGAATTTGTCATTTTTTGAGTCAGGTCGCCCATGAATCATCATTTCAGCCGAAAGCGGAAAATCTGAATTATCGGCCCGCGCGGATGCGGGAGATCTATGGTTGTGAAGGTGGTCCCAGAAATTACCAACGTGATTCTGATGATTGCCGCCGTGGCCGGGATGAACGCCGTCTTGGCCTTTGGGATCAGGAGGAGCGTTACGCACATCACCCCGAGGCGCTGGCTAATCTGGTGTATGCCGAGCGGATGGATAACGGCAATGAAGCCAGTGGCGATGGATTTAAATTTCGTGGCCGAGGTTTGCTTCAATTGACCGGCAGAAGCAACTACACGCTATTGACCTGCAAACATAATGAGTTATTTCCCGATGATCCTCAGGATTTTGTGCAACATCCGGACCTACTGATTCAAAACTTAAAATATGCCGTCGAATCAGCCTGTTTTTATTGGCAGCACTATGAAATTAACGATCCTGCGGATCGGGATGATATATCTACAGTCACTAGGATCGTAAATGGGGGGAGGAACGGGATTGCTGATAGGCGAAATAAACTGCGAGCAATAAAACAACAATTTGTTATTTCGGGTGAATTATGAAACTTATCATGTGTGTTTTGGCTTTATATTCCAGCTGTGCTTTGTCATGTAGTGATTCAACGCTTTTTATGTGTAAAAACAAGAATAATACATATCTTGCTTTTAGAGATGCGAAAACAAAGGTTATTTACGTTCATGAGAGAAATGGGATTAATATGCTTTTATATCCTGAACATGGAAAGCTTGGGGATTTCTACTTAAGCAATATTTCCGATGTGAATTTCGAACAAACAACAATTCACTTCAACAATCAAGGATATGATTATTATCTATATAACTTAATGGCTGCAGAAGATAATGATGCAGGATTAACAAATGGCGTTATTGTCTTAAAGGGGGATGATGTTGTCGCTGACATAAAATGTGAGAATCCAAATTCAGTAATTCGATGCACTGCCTATGATATGCTGCCGATGAATAATGATGGTGTTAAGTTTATATATGAAATGATAGATGAGTAGTCAAGGGGACAGGTGTCATTAGTTAAACTGGGTTTCTATTTTCATATTTTGTCGGCACTAAATTAATTTACTTTATCATATATATTGACTGAATCGATGTTCAGCCGTGATTCAGTTGATTGTGCTAGCCTCAGTACAGGTCAGAACACAGGCACAAGATAGAACCATAGGAGTCCATAATGAAAGCAGTGATTTGTCTATTTGCGTTGTTGCTGGCGATGCCGACTTGGGCCGCGATCTCGATCGATTCGAACGGGATCCGCATCAATACCCAGGATGAGCAGGAAGTGAAGAAATGGAAGGATAAGCATCGCAACGATTGCAGCAGTATAAAGATTGGTGACGTAACGATAAAGAGTGATGGCTGCGGCGAGGCCAGTAGTAAATCCAATCGTAGCGTACAGGGTGACAATAATCCGGGACAGGGCCACGACAAGTCCAAGCCCAAGAAGCAGAAGTAAGCTAGTACATCGAGCTTATGAGGTCGTCTATTCAGCCCGGTATATGCCGGGCTGATTGATTTGGGCGGGTTCCTAAAGCAGCTGATAGCGCTGGAAATGAAACCGTCCAGTTCGATCCACATCCGCCAGTCGCAAACTCAGCGGTGAGCTAAAACCTGGCATATCGGTGACCAAAGTGTGAAATTCACCATTTTCACCGCAGGGGTCCACATGAGCGGGCAATTCGGTGAGCAGTTCGGCGGAGTAGTAACGGCCACAAAAGCGGCCATCCAGCTGACTGGTATCTACCGTCGCGATCCGGGTCTGGATCCCGCGCAATATGATCTCGTGAGCCAACGCCCAGGGTGAAATACCCAGCAGGGGAAAAACGCTCGTCCAGCCGGCGGGCTCGATATAACTGCGGCGATAGTCGGCAATGCCGTTATGGAACATATCCCCGAACGCCACCGCTTCAATGGGCAGGCCACTGTTGGCCAAGCCCTCTACCACGCAGGATTGGTAGACCGGATTGGGTGGAAACACGTCCGGTAACGGGATCGTGACCAGCGGCAGGCCCAGCTGGTCAGCTTGTGCCTGGACCAGGGGCAAGGGCGTGTGTTGAAATGGCACTCCCTCATCGACATGGGTGGTATAGAGGCCGATGACCTGATAACGCGGGTCTTCTTGCAAGCGCAGCAGGCTCAGCGCCGAGTCCTTGCCGGAGGACCAGCTGACCACGGTGGGGATGGGGGACATATGTGTGCTCCGTATGGGCCAGTTATCCGGCCGATCTCATGCTAGCGGGTTCTGCCGCGCAGGAAGAGGGTGAACCGGCAGCGATGTATCCAAAATGGGCTGCCGCCAGCATTTTGGTCAGAAAGTGAAATAGATCAAGGCGTATGGCGAGAGTTTCTGTGCTCCTGCTGAAACCCTGCCCTCGGGCTGCTATACCTGAAGCACTGACCATGTTTTGACGTCATGGTGGTGCAACCGGAGCTGCCACAGGAGCACAACATGAGTAAATCGAAATCTAAATCCAAAAAAGCCAACCGCGCTGACGTTGCCGTACCTGAGGGGGGCCGTAAAGCCATGAGCAATCGCGCCTATGAGCAGGAACTACGCCATTTGCATGAAGAGCTGGTGAAGTTGCAGCAATGGGTGGTCCATCATGGGCTCAAGGTGTGTATCGTGTTCGAGGGGCGTGACGGAGCGGGTAAAGGCGGTACCATCAAGGCGATTACCGAACGCGTCAGCCCGCGGGTGTTTCGCATCGTCGCTTTGCCGGCGCCCACGGAGCGGGAGAAGAGCCAGCTCTATTTTCAACGCTATATCAAACATATGCCGGCAGCAGGCGAGATCGTGATCTTTGATCGCAGCTGGTATAACCGGGCGGGCGTCGAGCGGGTGATGGGGTTTTGTACCCCCGAGCAAACCACTAAATTCTTGCAGGGGGTGCCGCTCGTGGAGCGGGCGCTGGTCGAGTCGGGCATCATCTTGCTGAAATACTGGCTGGAGGTGAGTCCGGAAGAGCAGGAGAAACGGCTGCGGGATCGGATTGATGACGGCCGCAAGATCTGGAAGCTTTCACCGATGGATATCAAATCCTTTAACCGTTGGGACGACTATACCGAAGCCCGGGATGCCATGTTCGCCGCCAGCGATACCGCCTGGGCGCCTTGGTTTGTGGCGCGTTCGGAAGATAAGAAACGGGTACGCCTGAATGTGATTTCCCATCTGCTGGCACATATCCCCTATGAGGCCGTGCCTACCGAGCATGTGAAATTACCCAAACGCAAAATTGGCCGCTACAAGGCGATGGATTATCCCTTCCGTTACATCGCGGAAAAATATTGAAACCGCCCCGCCTCGCACGCTGAACCGCGGCCGCGTCATTGATAATACAGGGCGGCAACCTTCGGGTTGCCGCCCTGTTCATGATATCGACACGGGTATAAAAAGTGGTGAGCGTCGTTCACGCGCTCGGTTCAGGATCGCCTGTGGCGGCGCTTGCTCGGCCTTGTTGTTGATACTGAGCGATTGCCACTCGGGTATTAAACAGCAGTCGTTCTGGGCCCAGAGTCTGGGCGAGTCCGCTATGGCGCACGGTTTCCAGAACATGAGGGCTCAAACCCGCAATCCATAACTCTAATCCTTGCTGCCGTAGACGCTGTTCCCCTTCGATCAACATCTGCAACGCCGAATATTCCATGTCGGGTACCCGACTCATATCCAACAGGATGACTTGCGGTTGATAATGCTGCATCAGCTCGCGCATTTTACTGGCCACATGCTGGGCATTGATGAAGAACAGGCGCCCTTCAGGCCGCAGGATCAACAGGCCCTCGAAGGTTTCATCATCGGGGTGCTCGGCCGAGAGTGGGCGCAACACATCGGCTCCGGGTTTGCGGCCGATCACATACACCTCGGGGTGGGCGGTCTGGCTGGCCAGACCCAGTAACGAGATGATGATGGCGACCACTATGCCTTGCAAGGTCCCCAGCAGCAGCACGCCACAACAGGCAATCAGGGCCCAGCGAAACTCCATGGTGCGGATGTTGCGGATGGCCTTGAATTCCGCCGGCTGGATCAGACTGACCGAATAGACGATGACCACGGTGGCCAGGGTGGCATTCGGTAGCAAGCCCAGCAAGGGCGCCAACCACCACATGGTGGCCAGGGCTACCAGTGCGGTGACCAGAGAGGCGCGTTGACTCAGGCCGCCGGTGGCGCGCACCACCGCCGTCTGCGAGGTGCCACCACCGGCCGGCATGGCGCCAAGCAGTGCGCCACCGATATTACCGGCGCCGGTCGCCAGCAGCTCCCGGTTGGCATTGATTGCGGGCTCATCGGTGCGGGCAAAAGCACGTCCAGCGGCTATGGTTTCGGTGAAACTCATCAGGGCAATCCCCAAGGCACCAGGCAATAATTGCACCACCAGATCCACGCTGGGCAGGCTTAAGGACGGCAAACCCTGGGGGATGAGCCCTACGGTTGAGACGCCGAGCGGCTGCAGGGCAAACCACCAGGAAGCCGCGATGCCGACCGCCACGGCGACCAGCGGCGCCGGGGAGTGGGGCCAGAGCCTATCCATGCCGACCAGGATCAGCAGCGTCACCACTGCCATCAGTAGGGTTAGACCCGAGGTGGAGGGCAGTGCGAGCGCCAATTGCCACAGATCGTGGAAGAAATTCTGTTTGTCGATATGCACGCCCAGCAGCTTGGGCAACTGATCCAGCACTATCACTAAGCCAATCCCGGTCTTGAAGCCGGTGAGGACCGGCAGGGAGATAAAGTTGGCGACAAATCCCAGCCGCAAGAAGGAGGCCGCCACCAGGATGAGACCAACCAGCACGGTGAGCGTGGCGGTCGCGGTGATCAGCAGTTGCGGATCGCCGTTCGGTACCACCAGCCCCAGCTCGGTGCCAGCCAGGATCGCCAGGGTACTGGTGGAGCTGACGCTCAGCACCCGCGAGCCACCGAGCAAGGCATATAGCAGCATGGGGATGAAGGCGGTATAGAGACCGACCGCGACCGGCAGACCCGCGACCGTGGCGTAGGCCATGGCTTTGGGCAGGACCACGGCTGAAGCGGTGAGCCCTGCGACCAGATCTGCGATTTTGGGATTATGGCCCGAAGGGTGCGAGGCCTTGCTGCTGTCCATGGTGTGCTCCGAATGGAGAGGATGATGTGTTGAGAATAGTCCAACGCCGTGGTTGCAGTGCGCCGACGAAATCCGCGGGATCTTGAGTCAAAGCTCGTTTTCCGCGAGATCCTTCGCTAAAGTGTGATGCGAGTCGCTTGTCATTACCGGCGAACGAATGTGGTAAGGAATCTTTACATGTTGTCTTTTTTTGAACGGCTGATCCGGCCATTTCCTGCCGAGGAGCCAACCCAGCCCCCCGGAACCCTGTATGCCTTCTGTCGCCACTATACCAAGGGCATGGAAGTCTACTTATTGTTGATGTCGGGGCTGACCGCCCTGATAGCGATCGCGGAAGTCTCCCTGTTCGGCTTTTTGGGCCAGCTGGTGGACTGGTTGGTGGCGCATAATCCGCAGACTCTATTTGCCGAAGAGGGGATGCGCCTGCTGTGGATGACGCTGTTGATGCTGGTCGGCTTACCGCTGCTGGTGTTGATCCACTCCTTGCTGGTACATCAGACGCTATTGGGGAATTACCCCATGGTGATCCGCTGGCTGGCGCACCGCTATCTGCTCAAGCAGAGCATCTCCTTCTATAGCAATGACTTCGCCGGTCGTATCGCCACCAAGGTGATGCAGACTTCACTGGCGGTGCGGGAAACCGTGATGAAGTTGCTGGATGTGCTGGTGTATGTGCTGGTCTATTTCACCTCCATGGTGGTGATGGTGGCGCAATCGGACTGGCGCATGATGTTGCCCATGCTGGCGTGGCTGGTGGTCTACATCGCCATCCAGTACTACTTTGTCCCTCGCTTGAAAAAGGTCTCCACCGCCCAGGCGGAATCGCGCTCCATGATGACGGGGCGTATTGTCGACAGCTATACCAACATCCAGACTGTCAAACTCTTCTCCCATACCCGCCGTGAAGCGGACTATGCCCGGCAGGGGATGCAGGAGTTCATGGATACTGTCTACCGGCAGATGCGCCTGGCGACCGGGATCAGCGTCAGTGTACAGATGCTCAACTATCTGCTGGCCTTTGCCGTGGCGGCTTTATCGGTGTGGCTGTGGATGCACAATGCTATCAGTATCGGTGCTATCGCCATTGCCATCAGTCTGGCATTGCGCCTGAACGGCATGGCGCAATGGATCATGTGGGAAATCAGCGCGCTGTTTGAAAATATCGGCACAGTGGCTGATGGCATGGCGACGCTATCCAAGCCCCAGGAAGTCCAGGACAGTGCCAGTGCCACTGAGCTGAAGCCGGTCCAGGGTGAGGTCAAATTCGAGCAGGTGGACTTTCACTATGGCAAGGGCTCCGGGGTGCTGGATCATCTGGATCTGACCATACGCCCAGGTGAAAAGATTGGTCTGGTGGGGCGCTCCGGTGCGGGCAAGTCCACGCTGGTCAATCTGTTGCTGCGTTTCTATGACATCGAAAGCGGGCGCATTCTGATTGATGGTCAGGATATCAGCCAGGTCTCCCAGGAGAGCTTGCGGGCGCATATTGGCATGGTGACCCAGGATACTTCGCTGCTGCATCGTTCGGTGCGAGAGAACATTCTGTATGGGCGACCGGATGCCAGCGAGGAGGAGTTGATCGAGGCAGCCCGGAAGGCCGAAGCGCTGGATTTCATCGCCACCTTGTCGGATCCGCAAGGCCGTACCGGTTTTGATGCCCAGGTGGGTGAGCGCGGGGTCAAGCTCTCCGGCGGTCAGCGTCAGCGGATTGCTCTGGCGCGGGTGCTGCTCAAGGATGCGCCTATTCTGATTATGGATGAGGCGACATCGGCACTGGATTCCGAGGTCGAGGCGGCTATCCAGCACAGTCTGGATACCCTGATGACCGGCAAGACCGTGATTGCCATTGCCCATCGGCTCTCGACCATTGCGGCCATGGACCGCCTGATCGTGATGGACAAGGGGCGGATCGTCGAGCAGGGCAGTCATAGCGAGCTGATCGCACTGGGCGGCATCTATGCCCAGCTGTGGGCCCACCAGACCGGTGGTTTCATCGGCCATGATGAGGATGAGCAGGGCGAATAGCGGCTGGCGCCTCTGTGGTGATGTTTTCCATTGGGGCGCCAAGATATGGATAAAGTCTCCGCGGGTTGCTGCTTTGTTGCGCAAACGGTGCGAGTCATCGCAATAACTGCTTGCAGCCAAATCAGATCCTGCTAGTATTCGCCGCATCAGACGCGGGGTGGAGCAGCATGGTAGCTCGTCGGGCTCATAACCCGAAGGTCGTAGGTTCAAATCCTGCCCCCGCAACCAGTTTGAAAGAAGGCCCGTAACGAAAGTTCCGGGCCTTCTTGCTATGTGGGATTTTGGTTCGTGCTGGTTTGCCGCGACGAACGCGGGTGGTTCAGGTGGCAGGCGATGTATTGGTGGATAATGCCGCAGATTGCTGTTTTGTTGGGCAATCGAACCATTGCAGGGCAATAACCCATTGACCTGCCTCAAGATCCTGTTAGGATGCATCACATCGGACGCGGGGTGGAGCAGCATGGTAGCTCGTCGGGCTCATAACCCGAAGGTCGTAGGTTCAAATCCTGCCCCCGCAACCACATTCAAGAGGCCTGGAACTTATGTTTCAGGCCTTTTTCGTTGCTGCGTTGTCATCTTGGGTCAACTCGGCGCTCTTCTTGGCGCTAGCCTTAGTCGGCGCCCGCCCAGATGTTCATGAAGCCGCTATTCTGTTTGTCTGCAATCTTCGGGCTCTAAATAGCTGTGCTGAATAGTAGCTCACTCACGACATCGACTTAGGTAGCGCCAAGCTGACCCTCCGCGCCAGGGATGGCGCGGTGGAGCCCCCATGGATGGGTTTACGGCGTGTCGGCGTGTGCTTCCTTGTCGATGGAGCGCTATTAGGAGCGGCTATTTAGGCTGTGACCAGACAGCTCCGTGCCGGAGGCTGCCTGCTCCTGAGCGAGCTTGCGCTGATAATCCTGCTGCAGCAGTGGCAGAGCCGCCAGCACGGTAGCAGCCGGGATCCGGTTATTCTCTAGCAGTTCAATCAAATCGACCGCCAAGACCACATGGGCTGGCGCCTGTTGTAACGACATAAAACCCTCTCGATATGGATCCTGAACCGGACAGCTGGCGTGCAGATAAAAAAATAGCCCAGCGAGCATGATGCTGGCTGGGCAAAGACACAATGTTTAATTGCAGTGGCATATATATAGAGCCCGCATTGGCCGAATAGTTCACCGCTTTTTGAAAAATTTAAACAAAAAAGCAATGAACTTGACGGCACCCTGGCGTGGGCTAGTTTTAAACAAACGTTTAATTTCGAGATAAGCATGGCCAGCCACGATACCTGCACTCGTATTCTCGATGCGGCCGAGCGTTTGTTTGCTGAGCACGGCTTCTCCGAGACCTCCCTGCGCGATATTACCCAATTGGCCGAGGTCAACCTGGCGGCTGTGAACTACCATTTTGGCTCCAAACTCGGACTGATCCAGGCGGTTCTGGATCGCTATCTGGCGCTCTATATGCCGGAGCTGGATCAGGCGCTACAGCAGTCTTGTGATCATGATTCCCCCATTCGCGAATTATTGCGCGCCTTTATGGTTCCCTTGCTGGGGCTGGCCCTGTTCAAGTCCGATGGTCCTGTGCTGTTTATGCAACTACTCGGTCGCGGCTATATCGATCGTCAGGGGCATCTGCGCACCTTTATCACCCAACGCTACGGTGCTGTGCTGGCTCAGATCCAGCGTCGGTTTGCTCAGGCGCTGCCGGGGTTGAGTGAGGAAGTTTTGTTTTGGCGTTTGCACTTTGCTCTGGGCTCCAGCGTGTTTGTGATGTCCTCCTTTGATGCTTTGCGCGAGATAGCGCAGGCTGATTTCGGCCAACAAGCAGATTTGGAATTGCTGCTGGAGCGGATACTCCCTTTTCTGGCTGGGGGATTTAGCTGCGATAACGCCCTGGCTTGTCCTGCCACCGATTGTGACGAGAGGTCGCTATGATCGAACTACTGCTACTGGTCGTACTTGGGGTTGGCGTTGCAGGCTATCTGTTGCTGACGGTACCTCGTTGGCGCCTGCGTTATCTGTCGACGCCCTTCTTCGCTTTCTTCAAACGGGTGTTGCCGCCGCTGTCACCGACCGAACGCGAAGCGATGGAGGCGGGCACCGTCTGGTGGGATGGTGAACTCTTCAGCGGCAAACCGGATTGGCAGGCCTTGCATCGTTTTCCCAAACCCCAGTTGCGGGAGGATGAGGCGCAGTTTATTGCCGAGGTGGTCGATCCGCTGCTGGCCACGCTCAATGATTTTTCCATCATCAACCAGCACCGGGATCTACCGCCGGAGGTGTGGCGTTATCTGGCCGATCACGGCTTCTTTGCGCTGATCATTCCCAAGGAGTATGGCGGCAAGGGCTTCAGCAACTTTGCCAACTCCACCATTGTCAGCCGTATTGCGACTCGTAGTCTGAGTGCTGCGGTCACCGTGATGGTGCCCAACTCACTGGGGCCGGGCGAATTGTTGCTCCATTACGGTACCCCGCAACAAAAAGAGTACTGGTTGCCTCGCCTGGCCCGTGGCGAGGAGTTTCCCTGTTTTGCGCTGACTGGACCCGAGGCGGGCTCTGATGCCGGAGCCATTCCCGATAAGGGCGTATTGTGCAAGGGCATATGGCAGGGCGAGGAGGTGATCGGTATTCGCCTGAGCTGGAATAAGCGCTATATCACGCTGGCGCCACGCGCCACCGTACTGGGTCTGGCGTTCAAGCTCTACGACCCCGACCATCTGATGGGCGATGTCACCGAGTATGGCATCACCTGTGCCCTGATCCCGACCACTCATCCCGGTGTGCAGATCGGGCATCGCCATTTTCCCATGGGACAGGTGTTTATGAATGGCCCGACCTGGGGGGAAAATGTGTTTATTCCTCTGGAGTGGATCATCGGCGGCTGGGCTTATGCGGGTAAAGGCTGGCGCATGCTGGTGGAGTGTCTGTCGGCCGGACGAGGCATCTCCTTGCCGGCATTGGGGGCGGCGTGCGGCCACATCTCGACCCGGACTACCAGCGCCTATGCCTACGTGCGGCGGCAGTTCGGACTCTCCATCGGCCGCTTTGAAGGGGTTCAGGAGGCGCTGGCCCGAATCGCCGGATTAACCTACCAGCTGGAAGCGACACGAAGGCTGACGACCACAGGGTTGGATCTGGGCGCGCGCCCGGGGATCGTCACGGCGATTGCCAAATATCACATGACCGAGCAGGCGCGGTTGATCCTGAACGATGCCATGGATATCCATGCCGGCCGGGCGGTACAGCTGGGGCCGAATAACTACCTGGGCTACCACTATATGGGCATCCCGATTGCCATCACGGTGGAGGGGGCGAATATCCTGACCCGGAACTTGATGATCTTCGGCCAGGGGGCGACCCGCTGCCACCCCTATGTCTATCGGGAGATGGAGGCGGCAGCCTGTGCTGATGCCGAGGAGGGATTGCAACGCTTCGATGCCCTGTTGGTGCAGCATATCCATTTTGCACTAGGCAATGTCAGCAAGGGACTGCTCTCCGGTCTGACCCTCGGCAAGTTCGAATCCAGTCCGGTCAGCGGCCCCACTGCCTGCTATTACCGGCAACTGACTCGCATGAGCCGGGCGCTGGCGCTCTGTACCGATGTCAGCATGTTGCTATTAGGAGGAGAGCTCAAACGTCGGGAAATGCTCTCTGCGCGCCTCGGTGATGTGCTGAGCCATCTCTATATGGCTTCGGCGACCTTGAAATATTATGAAGATGAAGGCCGTCAGAGCGCCGATTTACCGTATCTGCATTACGCGCTACGTCGCAGTCTCTGGCTGATGGGACTGGCGTTGCAGGGTGTGTTCGACAACCTGCCAACTGTGCCTGGTATGATTCTGAAGCGGATCATCTTCCCGTTTGGCATTCGCTATCGTCCGGTGCGGGATAGTACCGCCAGTGCCATCTGCCGAGACATTATGCAACCCTCGGCGCTGCGGGATCGCATCAGTGCCCTCTGTTTCTGGCAGGAGCAGGAGCAAGATCCCATTGGTCGTGTCGAGCTGGCGTTTCGAGCCATGCTGGCGGTGCAACCGCTGGAAAAACGCCTGCATGACGCGCAAAAACAGGGCTCCTTACCCCTTAAACTGCCGTTGGCCGAGCTGATTCCGTTGGCTCAAAC
Source organism: Pseudaeromonas sp. HNCC25DJ182 (assembly GCF_055413365.1). Lineage (NCBI taxonomy): Bacteria > Pseudomonadati > Pseudomonadota > Gammaproteobacteria > Aeromonadales > Aeromonadaceae > Pseudaeromonas > Pseudaeromonas sp. HNCC25DJ182. The sequence goes on from NZ_JBVAYG010000024.1 coordinate 28,599, forward strand.
GGCGGGGCTGGTTTCGGAAGCTGAGGCGACCGCATTACGCGAAGCGGAGCGGTTACGCTATGCCGCCTTGCAAGTAGACAGTTTTGCACCCGGCGAGCTGGAGCAGATGGGCTGTGACAGGGCAAGGGAGTGATCCAACGAAACACGACGCCTTTCACTTAGCCTGCATGCACCATGAAAAAAGCCAGTCATCAGACTGGCTTTTTTGTCGAGCAAGAGAACGGTCGCGATTATTCGACGGTGAGGATCTTGCAGGTGTTGGTGGAGCCAGTGGTTTCAATCTTGTCGCCGTGGGTGAACAGTACCAGATCGCCTGATTTCAGGTAACCCAGCCCCTTGAGCACATCCAGAGCATCACGGCACACCTCTACGACCGGCTTGCTTTCGTCGCCGTCGAAGAACACTGGCGTCACACCGCGATATAGGCTAGCCCAGTTCAGTGTTTGCTGATGGCGGGACAATGCGAAGATTGGCAGACCGGAGCTCAGACGAGACATCAGCTGCGGTGTGGTGCCTGATTCGGTAATGGCAACGATCCCCTTGATGCCAGCCATATGGTTGGCCGCATACATGGTGGACATGGCGATGGTCTCTTCTACCGAGGTGAAGGTGTAGTTCATGCGGTGGTTGGAGACGTTGACGCTCGGATGCTTCTCGGCACCGACGCAGACGCTGGCCATCGCAGTAACCGTTTCTACCGGGAAATCACCCGCAGCAGTTTCAGCTGACAGCATGACGGCATCCGTACCATCCAGCACGGCGTTCGCTACGTCCATCACTTCGGCACGGGTCGGCATCGGGGATTTGATCATGGACTCCATCATCTGGGTCGCGGTGATGACAACGCGATTAAGGCGACGAGCGGTGCGGATCAATTTCTTTTGCACCCCCATCAACTCGGAGTCACCGATTTCGACTCCCAGATCACCACGGGCTACCATCACCACATCGGAGGCCAGGATGATATCTTCCATGGCTTCATCGGTGGCGACAGTCTCAGCGCGCTCGACCTTGGCGACAATTTGCGCGTTGCAACCGGCTTCGCGGGCTAGTTCACGAGCGTAGTTCAGATCGGCACCGGAGCGGGGGAAAGATACGGCCAGATAATCCACACCCATCAGCGCCGCGGTCTTGATATCTTCCTTGTCTTTGTCGGTCAGAGCTGGAGCCGAGAGGCCACCGCCTTTCTTGTTGATGCCCTTATTGTTGGACAAAGGACCGGCCACGGTCACCGTGGTATAGATGCGGGTACCTTCGACGCGATCGATCAGCAATTGCACTCGGCCATCATCCAGCAGCAACAGGTCGCCGGCGACCACATCCTGGGGTAACGTCTTGTAGTCGATCCCGACTTGATGCTGATCGCCTTCGCCCTTGCCCAGTGCGGCATCGAGGACAAACTTGTCACCGATAGAGAGAAAAATCTTACCGTCTTTGAAGGTGGAGACCCGGATCTTGGGGCCTTGCAGGTCGCCCAGAATGGCAACGTGCTTACCGAGACTGGCCGCAAGTTCGCGGACCTGTTTGGCGCGCAGAATATGGTCTTCGGCAGTACCGTGGGAGAAGTTCATGCGTACCATGTTGGCGCCAGCCTTGATAATACCTTCCAGCACGCCAGGACGGTCGGTGGCAGGGCCCATGGTGGTCACGATCTTGGTTCTTCTTAACATGTAGGACTCCAGAGAGAAGTGTTAATAGCGATTCATGAATCCAGTCGTGCAGGTGCACGCCATTTCAGTGCACTGTGTGGTTGCTCGTAGCAACTATTACAAAGCGTTTCAGTGATGCTGCACAATGTATTGGAATGTAATTTGAAAACGATTCTACACCATGCGCGTGAGCAACGGTATAGCAAGCCTTGTAAAACAGGCCTCGCATGGAGGCCTGTTTAATAGTGACTAGTTATGCAAATTATCAAAGCGGGAATCCTTGATCCCCTCCTTGACCTTCTTCAAATTCTCGCGGAACTTGATGCCTCGCCGCAAAGTAAAGCCGGTGGCCAGCACATCGATCAGCGCCAACTGCGCGATACGTGAAGCCATCGGCAGATAGACATCGGTATCTTCCGGCACATCCATTGACAGCACCAGATTGCACTCGCGCGCCAGTGGTGAGTCCTTGGCGGTGATGCCGATAACGGTGGCATCGTTCAGTCGGGCCAGGTGAGCAATTTCGACCAGCGCCTTGGTCCGGCCGGTGTGGGAGATCACCACCACCACATCGCCTTCACTGCTATTGATGCAGCTCATGCGCATCATCACGATGTCATCGAAGCAGACCACCGGGATGTTGAAACGGAAGAACTTGTTCAGGGCATCATGGGCGACGGAGGAGGAGGCGCCGAGCCCAAAAAAGGAGATCTTCTTCGCCTGGGTCAGCAGATCGACACAGCGGTTAACCATGCTGGTGTCGAGGCTGTTTTTGGCGACATCCAGACAGGCGATGGTGGATTCGAAGATCTTCGAGGTGTAGGCATCCGGGCCATCGTCCTCTTCGACGTGTAAATTGACGTAGGGGGTACCGTTGGCCAGGCTCTGTGCCAAATGCAATTTGAAGTCGGGGAACCCCTTGGTATCCAGACGACGGCAGAAGCGGTTGACGGTTGGCTCACTGACGTCGGCCATTTTTGCCAGGGTTGCGATGCTGGAGTGGATGGCAGTTTGTGGTGCTGCCAGGATCACCTCTGCGACTTTGCGCTCGGATTTACTGAAACTATCCAGATTTTTAGTGATTTTTTCCAACGTGTTCATGACAACATCTCGTTTTTTTTATCTGCCGCCCGGCAGAGCTTGGTTATGACAACCAATTGATATGGCTGTGTATTCTGAGCCTGAATTGTGCGTGATTTGACACAGCTCATCAGCAAGTCTGGCTGGTAACTTCCTAACAAGGAATAAAGTTATCAGAGATTTTCGACCTCGGGCACTATTTTGTAATTAAATTACGACATTTTGTGTCGTCGGTTCGTTTTGCTGTGATCCGTGCCCTGTTTATCAACGGCCAGTGCAGTTAAAATTGCGCGTCTTAAATACTCGGAGCCGATCCGGGATATAAAAATCAATTACAGAAGAGTCAGAACACAACAAGGAGATTTCTATGGCAAGCTTTGCTTTGGTTGGGGATGTGGGCGGCACCAATGCGCGTCTGGCACTGTGTGCCATGGATTCAGGCGCTATTTCCCAGGCCAAAACCTATTCCGGCCTCGATTATCCCAGCCTTGAGGCGGTGATCCAGGTCTACCTGCAGGAACACAATACCCTGGTTGAAGATGCCTGTATTGCCATTGCCTGTCCGATCAAGGGCGATTGGGTGGCGATGACCAACCACACCTGGGAGTTTTCCATCGCCGAGATGAAAGCCAATCTGGGGCTCAAACATCTGGAAATCATCAACGATTTCACCGCTGTCTCCATGGCGATCCCGGTGCTCTCCGCGGATGACAAACTGCAGTTTGGTGGTGCCGATGCCCAAGCGGGCAAACCGATCGCCGTTTACGGCGCCGGTACTGGCTTGGGCGTCGCTCATCTGGTCAATACCGGGGAGCGCTGGATGAGCTTGCCTGGGGAAGGTGGTCACGTCGATTTCGCTCCCAACAGCGAAGAAGAAGACGCGGTTCTGCATGCCTTGCGCGCCGAGGTCGGTCATGTATCGGCCGAGCGTCTGCTGTCAGGTCCTGGTCTGGTGAACCTCTATCGTGGCCTGGTACTGGCCGATGAGCGGACACCGGAGGCACTGCAGCCGAAGGATGTTACCGAGCGTGCGCTGGCCGATTCCTGCACCGATTGCCGTCGTGCCTTGAGCCTGTTTTGCGTGCTGATGGGGCGTTTCGGCGGCAACTTGGCTCTGAATATGGGAACGTTCGGCGGTGTTTATATCGCCGGTGGCATAGTTCCGCGCTTCCTGGAGTTCTTCAAGTCTTCGGGGTTCCGTGTAGCCTTCGAGGACAAGGGACGTTTCCAGAACTACCTCAAAGATATCCCGGTATTCCTCATCACCCATGACAATCCGGGTCTGCTGGGTGCTGGCGCTTATCTGCGTCAGAGTCTGGGCATCAAGCTGTAAGCTGCTTTCTGGATACAAAAGCGCCGCATGGCGCTTTTTTTATGCTCGGCTGGATGGATTGACCGCTGAGGTTGAGCTGCGTAGCACCAGATCCGGCTCCAGGCGTAGGGTGCGGGCAGGCAACTGTGGCTGCTGGATCCGCTCTAGCAAGGATTGCACGGCCAATTGGCCCAGCTCCTGCTTGGGTTGGCTAATGCTGGTTAGCGGCGGATTAAGGTAGGCGGCAAAAGCTATATTGTCATACCCGATCACCGATATATCGTGGGGCACCGAGATCCCTTGCTCCTGCAGGGCGCGGATCGCGCCCATGGCCATCAGATCATTGCAGGCGAAGACGGCAGTGGGGCGAGTCGGCGATTGCATGAGACGATGCATGGCCTGATATCCCCCTTCACAATCGAAATCGCCATGGCCGATCAGCGCCTGGTCGATAGGCAGTTTTGCTTCTAGCAGTGCCTGTTGGTAACCGGCCAGCCGTTCGAGGGCGGGCTGCTTATCCTGTGGACCCGTGATGATGGCAATTTGTCGGTGCCCCAGCTCAATCAGATGACGGGTAGCCAGATAGCCCCCCCGTTGGGAGTTATCCTGAATGCGATCGCTGTGCGGCATGGCGGGACCCCAGTCCATGACGACCAAGGGCAGATCCTGCTGCAGTTGTAACTGTTCAAATAGTCCGGCATGGGTATCAGTACACATCACCAACAGGCCGTCGATGCGTTTACGGATCAACATCTGCAGATAGGAGCTGGCAGTCTGCGCGTTGCCTTCGGTATTGCACAGCATGAGGTTATAGCCCTGGCTGAAACAGTAGCGTTCGACGCCGCGTACCACCTCGGCAAAAAACGGATTGGTCGAGGAGGTGACCAGCATGCCAATGCTGTTGGTGGTCTGGACCTTGAGGCTGCGTGCCACGGCGCTGGGGGCATAATTGAGCTCACGCATGGTCTGCCAGACGCGCTCGCAGGTGCTGGGTGCGACGAAACGCGTCTGGTTGATGACGTGGGACACAGTCGCGGTCGAGACACCAGCCCGCTCGGCGACTTCCTTGATCGTTGCCATCTCTACTTCCTTTCTACCAGCCCGATGGGCAGCTAGTCGTGCGGGTGAGAAGCCAGAAATTGTTCGACTTCACGACGGGTCGGGATCGAGGTCTGCGCGCCGGGTCGAGTCACCGAGATGGCTGCAGCCGCATGGGCAAAGCGAATGGCGGCATCCATGTCCTCACTGCGTTGTAATTCGGCCAGCAGGGCGCCGTTAAAGGTATCGCCAGCGGCTGTGGTGTCGACGGCGTCGACCCGGAATCCCGGCACGAGTTTACCGACTCCTTGGTGGCTATACCAGACGCCGGCCTTGCCCAGGGTGATCATCACCTCCGGGATCCCCAACTGATGAAACTGGGCGGCGGCTGCAGCCGCGCTTGGGGCATCGGTGACCGGCACGCCAGTTAGTAACTCGGCCTCGGTCTGGTTGGGGGTAATGAGATCGACTTGGGCCAGTAGCTCTGGCGGCAAAGGCCGTGCGGGGGCTGGGTTGAGGACGACTTTGACCCGGTTGGTATGGGCCAGCGAGATGGCGGCAGCGACGGTATCCAACGGCACCTCCAGTTGCAGCAACAGGGTGTCGGCGGCTAGCAGCAGTGACTGGTATTGGGTGAGTACCTCGGGGGTGAGGGCGCCGTTGGCTTCGGGCGAGATGCCAATGCTGTTTTCGCCGTGATCGGCGACATAGATGATGGCGATGCCGGTGGGCAGTTGCGGATCGACACTGATCCCCTGAACATCTATGCCATCAGCCTGAAAACCGGCATACATCTGCGCGCCGATGGCATCTTGGCCGATCCGCGCGATGAAGCCGATATCGGCGCCAAGGCGGGCGGCGGCCACCGCCTGATTGGCCCCCTTGCCACCCGGCACGATGCGATAGCCTCGGCCGGTGACGGTCTCACCGGGGCGAGGGAAGTCGGTGACTTGCAGCACATGATCGGCATTGACGCTGCCGAGGACGACGAGTTTACTCATGACGGCTCCTTAGGTTAGCCCTTTTCCGTAGGGTCTGAGCGAGCCAGGCCCTAGGGGAAAGGATCTGTGGGGGGAACGGCCCCGGCCGGCCAAATGTTCGGCGACCGGAGCTGAGGGGTTATTGACTGACCACTTGCAATGGCACCGGGATATATTTCTCGACGCTTTGGCCCTTGAGCACCTTGTCGGCTGTTTCCACGCCAATGGCGCCGATCAGGGCGGGTTGTTGCGCCACGGTGGCACCGAGCTTGCCGCTCTTCACCGCCGCCTTGCCATCATCGGTGCCATCAAAGCCGACGATCAGCACTTGTTTGCCCGCTGCTTGAGTGGCACGCAGGGCGCCCAGGGCCATCTCATCATTCTGGGCAAACACCGCCTTGACGTCCGGATGGGCGGCTAGCAGGTTTTCCATGACATTCAGCCCCTTGGTGCGGTCAAAGTCGGCCGGTTGTGAGGCCAGCACCTTGAAGCCATTGGCTTTTACCGCCTGGGCAAAGCCTTCACCCCGATCTCGAGCGGCAGAGGTTCCGGCGATCCCTTCTAACTGGATGACGTCGATATTCTTGCCCAGCTTACCGGCGATGAAATCCCCCGCCATCTTGCCACCGGCGATGTTATCGGAGGCGATGTGGGCCTTGACTTCACCGACGTTGGCACCGCGGTCCAGGGTCAGTACCGGGATCCCGGCCTTATTGGCCAACATGATGGCATTGCCGACCGCCGCCGAGTCAGTCGGGTTGACCAGGATGGCGCTGACCTTGCGTACCGCCAGATCTTCGACATTGGCCAGCTCCTTGGCCGGATCATTTTGCGAGTCCAGCACTACCATCTGGTAGCCCAGCTCTTTGGCCTTGGCTTCGGCACCCTCTTTCAAGGTGACGAAGAAGGGGTTATTGAGCGTTGAAACAACCAGCGCCATGGATTGTTCAGCGGCTTGAGTGGCGGCACTCAAGGACATCACGGCAACGGCAATCAGGGTAAGCATCTTGTTCATTTTGCAGTTCCTTATTACTTGGTTGTGGTTTTGGTATCGACCATGACTGCCAGCAAGATCACCGCAGCTTTGGCGATCATCTGGTAGTAGGAGGAGACGTCGAGCAGGTTTAACGCGTTGTTGAGAAAACCGATGATCAGGGCGCCAATCAGAGTGCCCATGATGCGTCCCTTGCCGCCCATCAGGCTGGTGCCGCCGACGACAACGGCGGCAATCGCATCCAGCTCATAGCCCATACCGGCGGTCGGTTGTGCCGAGGAGAGGCGCGAGGTGACGATGAGGCCTGCGAGGGCGGAGAGGGCTCCACACAGGGTGTAGACGGCGATCTTGACGCGATCGACATTGATACCGGAGAGGCGGGTGGCCGATTCGTTACCGCCGAGCGCATAGATGTAGCGACCGAGGCGGGTATGGTTGAGCAGGTACCAGGCCAGGGCGAAGACCAGTGCCATGATCCAGATCGGTACCGGGATGCCGAGCCAGTAACCCGTCCCCAGGACGGCAAAGGCATCGGCTGTTTCACTAAAACCGGTGGAGATGGGGCGGCCATCGGTAAAGACCATGGTAAAGCCACGCAGTGCCGTCATGGTGACCAAGGTGGCGATGAAGGCTTGCACCTTGCCCTTGGCGATGATGGCGCCACTGATACCACCGAGCGCGGCGCCTGCCAGCAATGCAGCTGGAATGGCGATGATGACCGGTAGATCGGCCCCCACCATGGCGGCGGCAAAGGCACCGGTCAGTGCCAGAATGGAGCCAACGGATAGATCGATGCCGGCAGTCAGGATGACCAGCGTCATGCCGACGGCGATGATGGCATTGACCGAGGTTTGCCGGAGGATGTTCAACAAGTTGTCGGGAGTGAAGAAGTTCGGGCTCAGGAACGAGACCACCAGGATCAGCACCAGTAGGGCGATCAGCGATTTTTGTTCGATGAGCCAAGCTTTGAAGCGCGGCGCTGTGGCTGCTGGCGATGGAGTAGTTGTCATCATGGTTATACGGCCTCTTGATAAACCTTGCCGATGGCTGCTGCCATCAGACGTTCCTGATTTGCGTCACAGCTTGCGAACTCGGCGCTGATCCGGCCTTCGTGCATCACCAGGATCCGGTCACTCATGCCGAGCACTTCGGGCATCTCGGATGAGACCAGAATGATGCTCATGCCCTCTTGCTTGAACTGATTGATCAGTTGATAGATCTCCTTTTTGGCACCGACATCGACCCCCCGGGTCGGTTCATCGAGGATCAGCACCTTGGGCTTGGTCATCAGTCCTTTGGCTATCGCGACTTTTTGCTGATTGCCTCCGGAGAGGTTCTTGATCAGCTGTTCCTGGGTCGGTGTCTTGATGTTGAACAGGCGGATGAAGTCGCCGACCGCCTGGCGCTCATCGGCGCGCCGAATGTAACCACCGCCACCCACGAAGATCGGCAGGGCACACAGGCTCATGTTTTCGCGGACCGACAGCTCCAGCACCAAGCCATCGCCTTTGCGATCTTCCGAGATATAGGCAATCCCGCACTGCAGCCCGTCGGCCGGGCTCAATGGAGCGATCGGTTTGCCATACAGCGATAGGGTTCCGGCGTGGCGGGGCAGCGCGCCGTAGATCATCTTCATCAACTCACTGCGGCCTGAACCCATGAGACCCGAGATGCCAAGGATCTCTCCCTCTTTGAGTTCGAAGCTGATGTCGTGGATCCCGGCGCCACAGATGCCCTGCAGGGCCAGACTGATGCGTCCGGGCTTGACCGGAATACGCGGGTATTGCTCTTCGAGTTTGCGGCCGACCATCATCTCGATGATGCCATCTTCGTTGAGCTCGCTGACGGGGCGCTCGCCGATAAATCGGCCGTCGCGCAGGACTGTGACATCATCACAGATCTGGAAGATCTCTCGCAGCCGGTGCGAAATGTAGACGATCCCGCGCCCCTCATCCCGCAACTCGCGCACCACGCTGAACAGTCGCTCGGTCTCGGTATCGGTCAGGGCATCGGTGGGCTCATCCATGATGATGACCTTGGATTCGAAGGAAATGGCTTTGGCGATTTCGACCATCTGTTGCTCGCCGATACTCAGATCGCCCAGACGGGTACGAGGCCCATGCTTGACGCCCAACTTGTCGAGCAAACGCTGTGCCTCGGCGTAAAGTACCGACCAGCGGATCTTACCCAAAGGTCCCATGGGCTCTCGACCGAGGAAGATATTCTCGGCAATCGACAGCTCGGGGATCAGATTCAGCTCCTGGTGGATGATGCTGATGCCCTGATCCTGGGAGTCTCGTGGACCGCTGAACCACCGGGTTTTGCCCTGATAGGTCAAGGTGCCGGCATCGGCCTGATAGATCCCGGTCAATACCTTCATCAGGGTGGATTTACCGGCGCCGTTTTCACCCAGCAGAGCCATGACGCGGCCTGGATAGACGTTGAGACCGGCCTGATCCAGCGCCTTGACGCCAGGGAACTGCTTGTCGATACCGTGTAATTCAAGGACTGCTTGCATAGAAACCTCGCGATCTCGCGTCAGAACGCTACACCGGCACAGATGATGAGATTGGCATAGGGGGTGACTTCGCCAGTCCGCACGATTGCCTTGCTCTGATGGGTCTGCTGCTTGAAGGCCTCGTGAGAGATGTAGTCAATCTGGATTGGTTTGCCCTGCTTGACTTCGGCTTGCTGCAGCAATTCCAGCAGTTGACCGTGGCATGCAGGACTGACGCGCGGCAGCTCTTCGGCCAGGATCACCCGCTCGATGACCATCTCCTCGCAGACCACTTGTGCTGTCTCCAGCAGGCCGGGTACACCGGCTTTTAGCGCCAGATCGATGCGCTGGGTGGTCGCGGGGATGGGCAGACCGGCGTCGCACAGGCAGATCTGATCGGTGTGGCCGCATTCTGCAATCACGGCACTGAGCGGGGCATTGAGCAACAAACCTTTCTTCATGATGGTTCTCCACAGGGTGTTGGCACACCCGTCAATGAGCAGATCCAGTGTCACGACTCGGTTACAGTGTGGTGCATCGGGCATTTTGGGGGGAAATTTACCCAGATAGCTTCACGCTTAAACATGACGTAACCGATTGCGTAACCGATTACGTTAGAGCGTAGACGCCGATCCGCATGACCACAAGATTGAGTAGGGAAATATGTGAAAGCGCTCTCAAAGGATCGCTGTCATCACGATGAGACTGGCTATATTGTAGTGATTTATAGGTGATGTTTCCCTGCCTGGTAGGATATTCGGCTGAGTTTTAACTCTGCGACGAGATTCGTTCGCACCAGTCGCTGCTCTGGTACTATGGCATTGGGCATTGAGGTGGTCGGTGCTAGCCCGCGCGGCCGGGTAACAAGATGCTAAAACAGGCGCCACCGAGCTCGGAGTCGCCGACCTGTAACTGGCCATGGTAGCTATGCACAATTTCACTGCAGACGCCGAGGCCAATGCCTTGTCCGCTGGAGTTATCGGCCCGCACGCCGCGCTGCAAAATACGGGCTCGCAACTCTTCGGGAACCCCGGGACCATCATCACTGACACGGATCAGCAAGCCCGTGCTGACGTGCCGTAATTCCAGACTAATTTCGCTGATGGCAAACTTGTGGGCATTGTCCAGCAGGTTGCCGAGTAACTCGAATAAGTCATCCTGTTCGCCACGAAACAGCAGTTCATCATCATGCAGCAGGCGAACCCGGATGCGCTTGTGTTGATAAACCTTGGCCATGGTGGCCAACAGCTTCTGGGCTATGGGTACTGGATCGCAACCTTGATTATTCAGTAGTTGGCGCCCGGTAACGGCTCGGCGCAAATGGTACTGAATGATCTGATCCATCAGGCTGACCTGTTCATTCAAGTTGCGTCGGGCTTTGGTACTGAGTTTTTCTTCTGCCATGGTGGCCTGGATCAAGGCCAGACGGGTTTTCAGGCTATGTGCCAGATCGTTGACCGTGTGTTGGTAGCGCTGCTTTTGCTGGCGTTCGTTATCCAGCAAGCGGTTGAGAGACTGAGTCAGCGGTTGCAGCTCTTTTTCATATTGGCTATCCATCTCACTTTTTTCGCCATTGCGGATCGCGTCCAGCTCGGATTTGATGCGCTTGAGCGATGACAGGCCCCAGCGCGTGGATAGTAAAAGCAGCACCGCCACGCCCAGATAGATCAACACGGCGCGGCGCAGGGTTAGCAATAGATAGCGATCGGCCTGAGCGGCCAGATCCGAAGCCGGACGCATCAGTATGGTATGAAAAGTTTTCGGCTTCTTGCTGTCGAAATAACGAGTCACGCGCAGGCTGTAGAGATAGTAGGGGGCGTCGGTATCAAATTTGACCAACCGGAACAGAGATTCTCGCGGACCTATGAAGGGCAGGATCCGTTGACAGAGCTTGCGCACGGTCAGTAGCTCCACCTGGGCAATGTCTTGCCACAGTAGTTCACCATTGACATCACAGACCACGCCATCCACCAGGCGATTGGGCCAATCCAGCTTCATGATGGAGAATGCCTTGGTGGCACTGGCCCGCGGTGGTGGGCGTACCGTGGTGGAGAACAGGCGGGAGAGATCCCGCTGTAGCTCCTGCTGGATAAATTTGGCTTGCTCGTTGCGGTAGGAGTCATATTCCAGGCTCACCAGCAGGGCCATCAGCAAACCGACCACCAACATGGCGGACAGCAAGAGCTTGACGTAGAGAGAGCGGATCATTGGCAACTCAGGTTGAAGATATAGCCCTGACGGCGAATGGTGGTAATGGGTTGTAACTCTCCTTCTGGATCCAGTTTCTTGCGCAAGCGGCTGACTAGAACTTCCAGGGTGTTCGGATCCCCTTCGCCATCATCGTACAGCTGGTCCATCAATTGCTGCTTGGAAACCACCTGACCACTATTGCGCATCAGATATTCCAGAATAGTGTATTCAAAATGGGTGAGTACAACCGTTTCGTCGGCAACCGCCAGCTCTTTGCGCGAGAGATCCAGCCGATAGGGGCCGGCCTGAATTTGCGGCGAAATAAACCCGGCGCTGCGACGGACCAGGGCATTTAACCGTGCCAACATCTCTTCTTTGTGGAAGGGTTTGACCATGTAATCATCGGCACCGGCCTCGAGACCGGCGACCTTGTCCTGCCAGTTGCCCCGCGCAGTCAGGATCAGAATTGGAAACGGGATCTGCTTGTCGCGAAGTTGTCGGATCAGCGTCAAACCATCCATATCCGGCAGACCGAGATCAATAATCGCCACATCAATCGGATAATCCTCGGCAAAATGCAGAGCCTCTTCGGCTTGGTGAGCGGCATACACCTGGTGATCTTCTTCTTGCAAGATGGACTTCAAGTGGTGATTCAGCAGTCGGTCGTCTTCGGCCAGCAGTATCTTCATGAAACAGGCAATCGGTAGGTGAATGGCAAACTATTCTCCTATGCCCTCTTGGTAAAAGACAAGCCGCAGCCAGAAAAAGCAACGGGAGCCAAGGCTCCCGTGCGGATGTATGGGGCAGCGACACATGATCAAGCGTCGACCAGGCTACCCCAGAGGTCATATTCATCGGCGTGTTCGATGACGACACGCACCAGAGCGCCAGGTTTGAGTGCGGTTTCACCATTGAGATAGATGACACCGTCTATTTCTGGAGCATCGCCCGGGGTTCGGCCGATAGCACCTTCTGCGTCGACTTCATCGATCAACACCCACATCTGCTTGCCCACTTTTTCCGCCAATTTACGGGTGGAAATCTGCTGTTGCAGCTCCATGAAGCGCACGAAGCGCTCCTCCTTGATCTCTTCTGGTACCTGATCCGGCAGATCGTTGGCTTGAGCGCCATCTACCGGGCTGTATTTGAAGCACCCGACGCGATCCAGCTCAGCCTTCTCCAGGAAATCGAGCAGCATCTGGAAATCTTCCTCCGTTTCCCCCGGGAAGCCGACGATAAAGGTGGAGCGCAGGGTAATCTCTGGACAAATGGCACGCCAGGAGTGAATACGCTCCAGCGTGCGTTCGACCGCTCCCGGGCGCTTCATCAGCTTGAGGATGCGCGGGCTGGCATGCTGCAGCGGAATGTCCAGGTAAGGCAGGATCTTGCCTTGCGCCATCAGGGGGATCACATCATCCACATGAGGATAGGGATAGACGTAATGCAAACGAACCCACAGATCGAGCTTGCCCAGCTCTTCACACAGCGCCTTCATACTGGTTCTGACGGGGGCCCCATCATAGAAGCCGGTTCTGTGTTTGACATCGACGCCATAGGCTGAGGTGTCTTGAGAGATCACCAGCAACTCTTTAACCCCGGCTTCCTTCAAACGCTTGGCTTCAGCGAGTACCTCACCGATGGGGCGACTCTCCAGATCCCCACGCATCGACGGTATGATGCAGAAGGTGCAGCGATGGTTACAGCCTTCGGAAATTTTCAGATAGGCGTAGTGCTTGGGGGTGAGCTTGACGCCGTGTGCTGGCACCAGGCTCATAAATGGATCATGTGCGGGTTTGGGCACATAAGTATGGACATGCTGCAGCACCTGCTCGTAGGCATGAGGGCCGCTGATCTCCAGCACCTTGGGATGAATGGCGCGGATCTGATCTTCTTTGGCGCCCAGACAGCCGGTGACGATCACCTTGCCATTTTCGGCCAGTGCCTCACCGATGGCCTCGAGTGATTCCTGAACGGCGCTGTCGATGAAGCCACAGGTATTGACGATCACCAACTCGGCATTGTCATAGCGATTGACTACTTCGTAGCCTTCGGTACGCAGCTGGGTCAGGATCCGCTCTGAATCGACCAGGTTTTTGGGGCAACCCAAGGACACAAACCCGATGCGTGCGGCTCCCGGCTGTGCTTGTGCCGGTTTGGCCGGCTGGTTGTCGAGCATCTGTCCCAGCGTGGTGGTGGAACAACTGTCGGATGCGTTCGGATCGAAGGTAGTAACGGTCATAGGCGATAGAGCGGACTGCAGATGTTAAAAAAGATGGCGGATTATACCTGATGGTGAAAAAAGAGGAAGGTGATGATCTGGTGAATTTTTGCTCACGCTGAGGAAAGCAGTGCGGGTAGGGACTGCTGGTGTCTTGTCTCCATCGCTACGGGTCACCTAGTTCGAGCGCTGCGGAGCTGGCTGATGTTGCAACTTAGGGTGAGCTGCCACTCTTTTCTCGGCGCTGGTGCAACGGGTTCAGGTGATTTTTTAGCGATTATCACGGAACCCTGCCTCAAGCGCGCTAAGTTTATAACAACAGGCTAACAACCATGCAGAGGTAGCAATGAAACAACTGACATTGATTCGACATGCTAAATCGAGCTGGAAAATTGCCGAGCTGGAGGATAGTTGGCGTCCATTGACCTCAAGGGGCTACCGGCAATTGCTGGAGCTGGGGAAACACGTTCCTGCGGGCGGCCTGTGGTTGGTGTCACCTGCAGTCCGAACCTATGCGACGGCTCATGTCTTGCGTCGTCTGGTGGGGCTGCCGATGGCGGGATTACAACTGGATGAGCGCTTGTATGAAAGCAGCGGTGATCGGCTGTTGGAGTTGCTGCGCGAACAGGATGACAAGGATGAACATCTGGTGCTGGTCGCTCACAGTCCGGGGTTGGATGAACTGGCGCTATCACTGTGTCCTGGCGCCCTGGTACCGCTGACCACCGCCAGCTTACTAACTCTGGAGCTAGAAATTAGTCAGTGGCAACAATGTACTCCGGGTTGCGGCAAGCAACTGACCTATTTGGTGCCTGGCGAGTAAAGCGGCCCACTTACCACTCAATCCCGTTCATCACTCAATCCCGTTCATCACTCAATAAAGAACCCCGCCGAGGCGGGGTTCTGGATAATGCTTTTTTTCGCTGAATCAAGCGGCGAAGTTCTTGGCCGCAAAATCCCAGTTGGCCAGTGCCCAGAATGCTTCCAGATACTTGGGACGCAGGTTGCGATAGTCGATGTAGTAGGCGTGTTCCCAGACATCAACGGTCAGCAAGGGGGTGATCCCAGCCTCGGTCAGCGGGCAGCCGGCATTGGAGGTATTCACGATTGCCAGTGAGCCGTCAGCCTTTTTCACCAGCCAGGTCCAGCCTGAGCCGAAGTTGGTGACCGCTGATTTAGTGAAGGCTTCCTTGAACTGCTCGAAGGAACCAAATGCCGCATCAATCGCAGCCGCTAACGCTCCGCTCGGCGCGCCACCGGCATTGGGTGCCAGGCTGTGCCAGAAGAAGGTGTGATTCCAGATCTGGGCGGCATTATTGAAGACACCACCGGAGGAGGTCTTGATGATCTCTTCGAGGGATTTACCTTCAAATTCGGTACCTGGAACCAGGTTGTTCAGGTTTACCACATAAGTGTTGTGGTGCTTGCCGTAGTGAAACTCCAGGGTTTCTTGAGAGAAATGGGGCTCGAGGGCATTCTTTTCGTAGGGCAGGGCCGGAAGTTCAAAAGCCATGAGTAAACTCTCCAATGTATACAGGCCCTCAGCCGGGCCGAATTGCCAAAAAGGGATTAAGTTGGGGACTATCCCGGTTACAGAATTGATTTATAGCAAACTTTTCAGGCTGAACGCCACAACTAAAGCCACAAACGCACCGGAAGTTGTTAACAAGCTGCTTACCTGCAGATTACATGACCTACTCTTCATCGCTAAACGGTGTTGGGTCCTGGGTATGAATACCCTTCCGATTTGTGGGATTGTTAGCGCGACGTTATGCGCTAGAATAGCCAAAACGACATAGCCAGAGGCCGTAATGGAAACAATCGAGAAGATCAAACAACAAATTGCCGAAAACCCGATCCTGCTATATATGAAGGGCTCTCCCAAGCTGCCCAGCTGCGGTTTCTCATCGCAAGCCTCCCAGGCCTTGATGGCCTGTGGTGAGCCGTTCGCGTATGTCGACATCCTGCAAAATCCAGATATTCGCGCCGAGCTGCCCAAATATGCCAATTGGCCAACCTTTCCGCAGTTGTGGGTTGAGGGGGAACTGATTGGAGGCTGTGACATTATTCTGGAGATGTTCCAGCAAGGGGAGCTGAAGCCTCTGATCCAGGAAGCGGCGGCGCGGCATAAGCCAGCGGCTGAGTAACGATTGCGTTCAACGCCTCAGCCGAACGACAGCATGAAGCACCAAGGGCCATCACTATGATGGCCCTTGGTTTATCGGCTATTGGCTTATAACACCATGCTGGCAATCCAGCCAAAGACGAGCAGTGGGATGTTGTAGTGGATGAAGGTGGGGACCACGCTATCCCAGATATGGTCGTGCTGACCATCGGCGTTCAGCCCCGAGGTTGGACCCAGAGTTGAGTCTGAAGCTGGCGAGCCCGCATCCCCCAAGGCACCAGCGGTACCAATGATAGCGATGGTGGCTAGCGGTGAGAAACCCAGATGCAGGCAGAGGGGAACATAGATGCCGGCGATAATGGGCACTGTAGAGAAGGAGGAGCCGATCCCCATGGTGACCAGCAGGCCGACCAGCAACATGGCAAAGGAGGCCCAGCCTTTGTGGTCACCCAGCGCGTTACCGACGGTCTGAACCAGACCTTCAACCCCTTGCGTCGCATTCATCACCGCCGAAAAGCCGGAGGCGCTGATCATGATAAAACCAATCAGCGACATCATTTTCACCCCTTGGGTGAAGGCATCCTGGCTCTCGTGGAATTTGATGACGCCGCCAATCGTGAAAATAAGGAAACCAACCAGCGCACCGACGATGATGGAGTCGGTATATAACTGCAGACCGAGGGCCGCCAAAATCGCCACCACCGCCACCCACAGATGATGGGGGGTAAAGGTCACTGTTTCCGGCTCGATAGCCAGAATAGGCTCCAGCGCATAATCCCGAGGTTTCCGGTAACTGAAAAACGCACATACCAGACCCAGAACCATACCCAGAACCGGGATGGCCATCGCCAGAGGAAGTTGCGGACCGCTCACGGCCACACCGCTGCGGATCAGATTTTGCGCCAGTATGTCGTTGAGAAAGATGCCGCCAAATCCAACCGGCAAAATCATGTAGGTTGCCGTGAGGCCGAAGGTGATGACACAAGCGACTAACCGGCGATCCAGACGCATTTGCGCCATGACATGCAGCAGAGGCGGGATCAGGATCGGAATAAAGGCGATATGCACCGGGATCAGATTCTGTGAAGCAATACTGACTGCCAGCAACGCAGCCAACAGCAGACTCTTGACCCAGACCAGATGGCTAGGCGTCGCCTTTTTACCCAGTTGCGAAATGACCTTGTGGGCCAGCAGGTCGGTGATCCCCGAGCGGGAAATCGCTACGGCAAAGGCTCCGAGCATGGCGTAGGAGAGGGCAATGGTGGCGCCGCCACCCAGACCATCGGTAAATGCCTTCAGGGTTTCCATCAGGCTTAGACCACCGACCAGACCCCCGATCAGAGCACTGACCGCTAGGGACACAACGACATTGATCCGCAACAGGCTCAGTACCAGCATGAGGGATACAGCAACAACAACCGGGTTCATCGATTCTTATCTCAAGGGACTAAAAGAGCGGAATATTTTGCGGATTAAATGACAAATGTCGAGCGGAAGATCGAATCAATTGCCACAAGGCTAGTGTATTCGACTGGTGGCGGAGAACAATAAAATCAGCCCCACGGATGGGGCTGAAGGTGTGACTACT
Organism: Pseudaeromonas sp. HNCC25DJ182; assembly: GCF_055413365.1. NCBI lineage: Bacteria > Pseudomonadati > Pseudomonadota > Gammaproteobacteria > Aeromonadales > Aeromonadaceae > Pseudaeromonas > Pseudaeromonas sp. HNCC25DJ182. The sequence goes on from NZ_JBVAYG010000024.1 coordinate 46,270, forward strand.
CGTCGTTGGCCGGAGGCCAGCCACCGAGGGATTTCCAGCGATTAACGATATGACAAAACAGCTCGGCTGTGCGTTGGGTGTCATAGAGTGCGGAATGAGCCTCCTTATTGTTGAAGGCAATTCCTGCCGCCATACACGCCTTGGCCAGTACGGTTTGCCCCAGAGCCAGACCCGCTAAGGTGGCGGTGTCGAATGTGGCAAATGGATGGAATGGATTGCGCTTTAATCCCGCACGCTCGGCGGCCGCCATCAGGAAGCCATGGTCAAATGCGGCGTTGTGCGCCACGACGATGGCCCGATGACAGTCCGTTTCCTTGAGTCCTTTTCGTAGCCCCTTGAAGATGGCGCCTAGTGCTTCTTTTTCAGAGACCGCACCGCGCAGGGGATTAAACGGATCAATCCCGTTGAACTCAATGGCGGCCTTCTCGATGTTCGCTCCCTCGAAGGGCTCAACATGAAAATGGAAGGTCTCATCGATATGCATCCAGCCATCGTCGTCCATGGTCAGGGTGCAGGCGGCGATTTCCAACAGCGCATCACCTTTGGCGTTGAAACCGGCCGTTTCAACATCAATGACGACGGGGAAGTAGCCGCGAAAGCGGGCTTTTAACGGGTGCAACGGGATTTTTTCACTCATCCAAAACTCGATCACTAGAACAGGGTGTGAAGAAACGGAGCCCGTTAAGGCTCCATGATATCGTAGGTACTCATCCAGCCCAGACGTTCGAACAATTCAAACAGCAGGCTGACGGCAATAGACAGCAAGGTTGCCAGAGCCATCCCCTTGAGGCTGACACTGCCGATATCCAAGTGGGCACCGGACAGGCCGATGATCAGCACAATGGAGGTCAGGATCAGATTCTTTGGTTTGCTGTAATCAACCTTGGACTCGACCAGCATACGGATACCGGAAGCGGCAATCACCCCGAATAACAGCAGGGACACACCGCCCATCACCGGAACCGGGATAGTACGGATGAGCGCCGTGAATTGACCAAAAAACGCTAACAGAATAGAAATCACAGCGGCGCCACCGATAACCCACACACTGTAGACTCGGGTAATGGCCATCACGCCAATGTTTTCACCGTAGGTGGTGGTAGGAACTGAGCCGAAAAAGCCGGACAGGGTGGTGGAGATACCGTCGCCCATCAAGGAACGATGCATACCGGGGTCTTTCATCAGCGGGCGGTCGACGATCTTCTCCGTCACGATGAAGTGACCGATATGCTCGGCAATCACCACGAAGGCTGCTGGCAATATGGTGATGATGGCGGCCAGCTCGAAGGTCGGAGAGTAGAAGGTGGGCACCTGGAATACGGATGCCTGAGCTACATTGGTGAAATCAACCAAGCCCAGCAACCAGGCGGCCGCATAGCCGACGATGATGGCAATCAGGATCGGGATCACGGCCAGGAAACCGCGGAACAAGACGGAACCGAACACCACGACGGCGAAGGTTAGCATAGCCACACCGACTACTTTCGGATCCAGGGTCTTGGCGGTCAAACCGGCCATGTCTGCGGCCACAGGCGCCAACTCCAGACCTATGATGGCAACGATGGCCCCCATGGCGGCAGGTGGGAAGATCACGTTGATCCACTGGTAGCCAAACATCTTGATTAGACTGGCGACACCCATGAACAACAAACCGGAGGCAATAAAACCGCCCAATGCGGTTTCATAGTTGTAACTGGCCATCACGGCAAAAACCGGCGAGAGAAATGCGAAACTGGATCCCAGGTAGGCAGGTACCTTGCCTTGACAGAGAAACAGATAAATCAGGGTGCCGATACCGTTGAATAACAGGACGGTACCCACATCGACTTTGAACAGCATGGGTACCAGCACCGAAGCACCAAACATGGCGAACAGATGCTGAAAGCTCAGAGGAATACTTTCCAGTAAAGAAGGTCGCTCTTCTATCTGGATGATACGTTTGCGCATGGGGTTTCTCCTTTCCCGCAGGTTATCCCCTTTTAGGGGGCTATCTTGAGTCTTATCTGGGTATAAAGACGGCGTATTATGGCAGAAGTGCCCTTGAAAGCCCATGCCTGCAGCGTGCACCGGCTTCGCGGCAATTTCGCTAAAGTAATAGCTTTTCAGGCCGATAGAGGGGAGGTACAGGAAGAGGAGACGGCCGTGAAGTACAGATATCTGTTTGGCTTGTTAGGTGTGCTGACTGCAGTCAGCCAGGCTGCGGTGCTGGAATATGGTGCCAGTCTGGATCAGTCCAGTTGGCGATTGACCGGTGATAGCGCACTGGAATGCCGTCTCGAGCATTTTATTCCCGGTTACGGTAGCGGTTCTTTCGTCAGTCGGGCTGGTAAGAATATCAACTTGGACTTCGAGCTGCGGCCGTTGCGCCCGAATGCCCGGGTGCAAACCGTGACCCTGCGCTCGTTGCCTCCACGCTGGCGCCCTGGTGTTGCCGAAACCGGTATGGGAACCATACGTTTCTACAAACAGTTTGACGGTCTGGTCGAAGGACAGACTGCTTGGACCATGGTTGGCGAGCTGGAGCAAGGACGTTTCCCGGCTTTTGTGTTCCGTGATTGGTACCATAGAGGTGAACCGGTGCAAGTATCGGTATCGGCGGTCGGCTTTTATGCCCGTTACCAATCCTTCCTGATGTGCCTGCAGAGTTTGTTGCCCTATACCTTCGCCGATATTGCGTTTACCGCACTGAATTACGAGAAGAACAGTGATCGGTTGACTCCCTATTCCCAGCGGCGTCTGGAGATGATTGGCGAATACCTGAAGGCAGATCCGTCGATCGATATGCTGGTGATTAATGCTTACACCGATAGTTATGGTGGGCGCTGGCCGAACTTGAAACTCTCTGAAAAACGCGCCAAGGCCATCAAGAACTACTTTGCCAGTTTGGGGATCGATCCGGCACGGATCGAAGTGGAAGGTCATGGTGAGAAGCAACATGTCGCCAGCAATGAAACGGAGACCGGCAGGTCATTGAATCGCCGGGTCATCATCTCCATGTCCCGCTTCCTGCCGAATTATGAAACTCGCGGCCAGGAAGTGGGGGGTGACATGTACACGGGCGAGGAGCCCACCTCGGCCGCTGATGCAACGGATAAAGAAGCGATGGCGCCGAAGGCGGATGCATCCTCGATCCAGCCTGCAGCGGCCACGGGAGCCGCGGGAACTGCGGCCAAGACCAAGCCGCAGACGGCGAGAAAACCGGCCATCACCTCGGCTCCAGCATCTGGCGCTAACAACGGCGCTTGATACGGATCCTCCTGAATTGCCGATCAAAAAGCCCCGTTTAAAAACG
>NZ_JBVAYG010000025.1:0-38494 GCF_055413365.1 Pseudaeromonas sp. HNCC25DJ182
AGGCCCTGATCATGCAAATTCCGCAATTTTATCCTCATAGGGTTATAACACCCATTAGAATCCGTAATGTTTCTCTCGATGGCAGTTCGGGCAAAGTGCTATAACATTCTCTAACGTATCTTCACCACCATCAGCAAGCCTTTGCTTGTGATGAACTTCTAAATAAGGCGTATTGTCTTTTTTTCTCCGAAATGGTGCAAGTGAAGAGCAACTTTCGCAAACACCATTAGCCCTTATTAGCGCTTCAGCGACGATATCTGAACTACGTTCATATACATAAGTTACGACTGCTATTTTATTCGGCTTTCTGGGGGTTTTAGAAATACGCCTTCTACGCTCGGATTCACTAATCGCAAGCGACTTCTCGACTTGCGCTGCCTCGTCTATGATTAATTCATCAAGATATATGCCAAAGTTATGTTCAATGTAGTTTAAAAGGTATCCTGATAGTTTTTTTGGCCCTTGAGGTGCGTTACTTAACCCATGTAATTTTAGCTTATCTAAGCCAAGCTCGTCAGTGTTGGATCTGGCCAATAATTTAAGTTGAAAAAAACTCCCTGACAATGATTTTTCATAGTCACTTTGATTGACCCAGTATTCCTTGTCGTTTCTAATCTGGCTGCTATTTAAGTTGGTTTTTTCAACCACACATTTGTATCGAATTTTCTTTTCAGGTCTTGTTACATAGATATATACCAGGTCGCCCACTTGATACTGGGTTTTACCTTGTTTCCAATCAATATATTTAGAGTCCGCGAACGACCTGCTATGGTCATAAATATTCGAGTTTGCAGAAATTAGCCAAATCATAATTATCCTTTATCTAGATCATCTTGATTCTTTTAACGTCCCGCTAAACGGCGAGCGTTAGCGAGTCCGGTTCCGACTACAACTTTTGTGGCCGGAACGAATTGGAGTGGTTTATTCGGCTTCAATTGGCAGAAGGTCATGGCAAATTTGTACAAATAATTCATTAAGATGAAACCTGTCTGCATCGTCTAATTTTTCTACTGACTCTAGCTCCGCTAAGCCTTGTTCAATGCCATCAGTCATGTCACAAAAAGCTGATTTGGCACTTCGCCATATATCTAACCACTCAGACAACTGGGGCCGGTAGTCAAGTTCATGCGCATACCTATTGCGTATGCTGTTGATTTTATCTAGAACAACTTTCTGATCTTTGTTTACTACACCATATTTTTCGGCTTCAAGAAGCACCTTATAAAAACCACTTTTTTCCAACTTTTTTGAATTTGAACCAGTTATATCAACCAGTCTTTTTCTCAGCATGTACTCGACCACAATATGTCCTTGAAGAAACCATCCAATATCCGGTCGGTCCTCAAGTGTTCGATAATACAAATCCATTTCATCAGTCAATGTGTCGATGCTAGACATAAATTTCTCTGTAAGCCTAATAGTTTATTGGCGGAGATATTCATCTTTCTCGCGGAGGAACCTTCCGTATTTATTTTACATGGTTGATTGGATTATTTATCCAATCAAATACTTGGTGTTCTATTTAATACCAACTTTCAGGATAGGCGGCTGCCTGTCTATCTATCCCAGCTAAACGGTCAGGCCATATTGGCGATGCTCATGGCTACCGCACGGGTTCGACGGCTACCCCAAGCCCTACCACTGCTCTGTTTCATCTGACGCTGGTAGCAGAGTATTCAAAATTATCCTGGCGATTTTTGCGACAAATCAACCAGGTTCGAATCAAAGTGACTGGTGGTGATTAAAATCCAGTTCTAGAGGCGAGGCGAATTGGGCTCTGGCTTGTGGCTTACCCACAAAAGCACGCGCCGTCTGGCGGGCCGGGCGGTGGGGTGAATGGAGCCGGTGCGCGGTCAGGATGACCGCAAAAGGGAGCGTCACGCCAGGGATGGCGTGTGGCTCCCGGCCGGTGGAGAGAACCCCAGAGTCCGGGGCTTTCCCGACAGTCGGCATACGCCAACGGCCAGGGGTCAAGGGGGCAGGGCCTTTTGCCCCCTTGCCGCCCCCGCCAACAGCGGGTTGGCAAATCGCGATTGCCGACCAGGGCGGAACCGGCCAAACCGGAACCGGATCAAACCGGAACCAGATCAAGCAAATCAATCAACAAAACCGAGTTTGACAACCCTTCGACAAGCTCAGGGCGACGGCTGGCGTAGATGGCCGAGCCACACGCGGACCGGCCGGTGCCAGGACAGGCCAGGGCCGGCCAAGGCCCAGACCCCCTCCGGCGCCACCGAAGCAAGCCGGATCGAAATCCGAGATCTGAGCGTCGTTCAGAACAGGACGCTGACCTATACTCAGCACTCGACAGCGTCCTTGATTCGGCGACTATCGATGCCGGGTGGCGCGGGCCAGGAGGTGAGATGAAGCGTCATGGGGGATGGTTCGGCGTATGGCTAGGAGCCTGGCTCGCACTAGGGCTGGCAGGTGTGCCGAGCCTTGGCATGGCGCTGCCCCTGGCCCGCGAGGCGGCCATCACCCTCATCACCGAGGAGTGGCCGCCCTACAACTATGTCGAACGGGGGCGCTTGACCGGGGTCTCGGTGACGATAGTGCAGGCGCTGCAGCGGGAGTTGGGGCGCCACGATCCGATCCAGGTCTATCCCAGCCAGCGGGCCAAGCTGATCCTCGAATCCCGCTCCCGCACCATGATGTTCTCCATGTTTCGCACCCCGCAGCGTGAGACCCGCTACAAGTGGATCGGCCCCATCGGTCGCGATGCCATCTACTTCTATCAGCGCGGTGGTAGTCCGCTGCAGATCCGCACGCTGCAAGATGCCAAGGAAGTGCCGGTGATCGCCAGCCGCCAGGCCGGGCTGGTGTTCAATACCCTGATTGCACTCGGCTTTACCAATCTGGATGCCACGGCTTACAGCAGCAAACAGGTGTATGGCAAGCTGCTGCGCGGGCGGGCGGATCTGGCGATCAGCGATTCGCCGCTCGGAGTGCGTCACCTACTCCTGGAGCTGGGATTGCCAGCGGATGCCTTGCAGCAGACTCCGGTCAAGGTGGTGGAGTCGGATCTCTATATCGCCGCGTCACTGGATTTTCCCGATACCGAGATCGCCCAGTGGCAACAGGCGCTGGATCGGCTCAAGGCGCGGGGGGAGCTGGAGCGCTTGACGCGCGGCTGGCCCTGAACGGGCGGGGCAAAACAACAAGGCGGCCATGGCCGCCTTGTTGTTGGGGACTCGCTGACTCGGTTAGTAGTTCAGCAAGAAGGCATCCAGCGCATAGGTGGGCTTGCCGTTGTTATCCATCAGCCCCAGGCTGTAGTTTTGCCAGCCATTGTAGCTTTCCGGCTCCCAGTAGAAGACGCCGAGGCCCTTGCCGTTGGGGATGGCGGTCATCTTCTTGAGCAGATCGGCGATGGTGTCGTAGCTGTTTTTCGGATCATCCCAAGGCATGCCGACTTCGACGATCATCACTTCCTTGCTGTAGCGGCTGACCATGTCGGCCAGGTTGTCATAGCACTTGTTGTCCATGGCAAACCAGTCGCCGTTGCCGGTCTGGGTCGGGTAGATGGACGCGCCGACCACATCCCACTTGGCGCCGTTGGCCTTGAGGCCATCGAACATCCAGCGATAGAGGGCGTTATCTTCACAGTTGGCCAGATGGACGATCACCTTGCTGGAGCTGTTGACGGCCTTGACGGCGTCATAGCCACTGTTGATGAGCCAGGCGAAGTTCTTCATGTTCACCGAGGCCTTGCCTTCCGGCCACAGCATGCCGTTGTTGGTCTCGTTGCCGACCTGGACCCATTTTGGTGTGATGCCGGCATTTTTCAGGGTGGTCAGCGAGTTATAGGTGTGCCAATAGACGTTGGACATCAGTTGGTCGAAGGTGTAGCTGCTCCAGGCGGCCGGTTTGTTCTGTTTACCCGGATCGGCCCAGGAGTCGCTGTAGTGGAAGTCGATCATGATATCGAACCCGGCCGCCTTGGCGCGCTTGGCCTTGGCCACCACGTCGGTGATGTTGCTCCAGCCGTCGGACGGATTGACCCAGACCCGCAGGCGGATGGCATTCATGCCATGGGCCTTGAGGATGGGGAACAGATCCTGCTTGCTGCCGCTGTCGTTGTAGAACGATTTACCAGCTTTCTCCATCTGGGTCAGCCAGCTGACATCGGCGCCCTTGACCAGAGCCTGGCTTTGGGCGTGATAGAGTCCACTCAGTGCCAGTACCAGACAACTAAGCGTTTTGAATTTGAATTTCATGTTGCAACCTCATGTTTTGCTTGTTGTGTTGACCTCTGCGGGTCGTCTGGTCAGGCTGTTTGGTTAGCCTGACTGCATAAACCATCCCGTTGGCTTATGCAGTCAGTGGCAGTGAACTGCCCAGGTAGGGCGTGGCGGGTCCTGGTGAGCGCCAGAGCCTGCAGGCTCTGGCGTCATTCCAACCGCTGGCCGGGCTTAGCCCGCTTTCTTGACGATCACCAACACCTTGCTGGCATCGCGGCGATCCAGCACGAACTCGTAAGTGCCATCGGCTGGCGGCGTGAACTTGATATCGCCCCACTGGTAGCCGGATTTGATGACGACCGGGGTATCCAGCTCGACCTTGCTGGTCGGATCGAACACGCCGTAGGTGGTATCACCCTTCCACTTTTCATCGGCGAACTTGAATTTGTAGGCGCCGTGGCTGGCTTGCAGCGCGGCCTTGACGCTCAGCACACCGGCTTCGGCTTGCTGCAGTTGCTGGGCCTTCGGCGCTTCCCAGTTGTTCATTTCGCCACGCAGGAAGATGGCGCGGGTTTCGGCACTGTCGGCGTCAGCCGCCAGCAGAGGCATGGAGCAGCATACAAGGCCTGCGGCCAGCATCATGGTCTTGAACATATCGTTTCCTCGTTACTTGGATGCACACAATGTCAGGTGAAACGCCAGGCCTGGTGGCCCGGCTCGCCGAGTCGCCGCGTGGGCAGCGACTCGGCGAGCCGTTCGGCTATGGCGGCGAACCGCCATGGCCGATGGATTAGAGGCTGAATTTCTGCACCAGGGTCTGCTGCTCCTGGGATAGTTGCTGCAACTGGCCGCTGGTGCTGCCGACTTGCGCCAGTGCGGTACGGTTGGTTTCGGCAATGTCGTTGATATTGTTCATGTTGCGCGAGATCTCGGCGCTGGTGCATTGCTGCTGCTCGGCGGCGGCGGCGATCTGGCTGCTGAGATCGGCAATCTGCTGCAGGGCGTCGGAGATGGAGTTGATGCGCTGCTTGGTCTGTTCACTATCCAGGGTGCAGGTGCTCATCACCTCGCCGCTGCTGCGAATGGCCTCGACCGCCTGACGCACGCTGGATTGCAAGGCGCTGATCATCGACTGGATCTCTGAGGTGGAGGCGGCGGTACGACGGGCCAGATTGCGCACCTCATCGGCGACCACGGCGAAGCCACGGCCCTGATCCCCGGCCCGGGCGGCCTCGATGGCGGCATTCAGCGCCAGCAGGTTGGTCTGCTCGGCGATCTGGCTGATGACATCCAGGATGCCGCCGATGTTGACGCTCAGACCGTGCACCTCTTCGATCACCTGTTGCGAGCCTGCCAACTGGGTGGCGAGCAGGTTGATGCGGCCAATGGTGCTCTCGCTCATGGTGCGCCCCTCATCGGCTTGGCGGGTCACTTCCATCACCGATTGCAGCGAGTGGTGGGCGGCACTGGCGACATCACCGACCGTGTGTTCCATCTCCACCATGGCGGCGGCGACCCCGGCGGTCTCGGTGCGTTGCTGCTCCAGTTGCTGATGGGTCACTTCCAGGGTCGAGAGGTTGCGATCGGCCACGGCGCCCAGTTCATTGGCGCTTTGCACCACCTGCAGCAGCATGGCGCGCATCTCCTCGGCCAGACCATTGATGCCGATGGCCAGCTGGCCGAACTCGTCAGCACGGGTATAGCCGATGCGCTGGGTCATATCGCCATGACTCAGGGCATTGAGCACGCGCAGGGTCTGTTGCATCGGCGTCCGGATGGAGGCAATCACACGCCACAGCACCAGGGCCGCCAGCAACAAGGAGATCAGCAGACCGATATAGAGCACGGACTTGAGCTGGGTCAGCACCTGCTGGGAACTCTCGACCCGGGTCTGCAGTTGGGTGTCGATGGCGCTGTCGATCTCCGCCAGATCCGCCAGTGCGGCATCGATGATGCGGGTGGCTTGTTGACTCTGATTGCGCAACTGGCTGCTCTCTTCGGTCAGCTGCAGATGTTGGGCCAGTAGTCCCTTGTCGCCAGCGGTATCGGTCAGCAGTTGATCCAGCGCCTTGCCCAGGCTGGCTTCAAATTCGATGCTGCCGCCAAAGGCGCTCTCCTGCTTGAGCAGCTCGGCAGCCAGCTCGGTGCGTTGCGCCTGTAACTTGGTGACCAGTTGGCGGTTGGCTTCCAGTCGCTTGCCCACCAGCAAGGGATCGTTCTGTTTGAGGGCCTCGAGGGTGGCATCGACCAGCAATTCCAGGTTGTTGGCCAGGTTATGGCTCAGACCGACGGTATAGTGGGTACCGAGTGGCGCCACCATCATCGCCATATCGGCCAGCAGACGCTTGTTGGTGGTGCCTAGCGTGTTATGGCCGGCAATCTTTTGCTGGTTTTCCAGATTGACGGCATAGCTGTCGACCAGTTGCGAGGCCATCTGCCAGTAGATGCCTTGCTGCTCCTTGAGGCTGGCGATCTTCTTCAGGATGCGATCATCCTGCCGGGATTTTTGCTCCAGGGTCTGCAAATCCTGTTCAAAGGCGCGCTGCCACTGCTGGAGCTTCTGCTTGCCATTCTTGACGCTGCTGCTCTCCTGCTGGGCCAGCAGGCTGTGCAGCTCCTTGTCTTGCAAAAACAGATCCCGGGTGACCGAGCGGCTTTGTACCAGGGTCGGTGCCACCTGACTGGCCAGAATATCCACCTGGGAGGCGAGTTGTTGCCCGGAATGCAGGGCCATCACCACCGCCAGTATCATCAGTAGCATGATGAAACCGAAGCCAAAGACGATGCGTTGAATGATTGAAATGCTTTTCATGTGGGCCACCATTGAGATCGATTACACTGCGTTGTTAGTTCAACCAATAAACACTGGATCCAGCTTTTAATTATTTATCTTATTGTGTTTATTGGATTATTTGTGTTTTTAACAAGGGTTCAACTATCGTGCATGGCAGTTGGAACCTATGCCCAACATCATGTTGGCTATGAGTTGGTGTAAAATTTACACCACGACTGACCTGCGTTACATAGGTTTTTGGCCCCGTGCGGGATCGGGATCCGCGGGTTGCGATCCTGCTCTCATTTCATGGCCGGAGTGGGGGCGGCCCAAGAGTGCGGTTGTTCGCATATTTGCTATCCGCGGGGGCGGGCTCGGGAATAGATGCCTGCCGGGCTCGAGGGCCCGATACGCTGCGGCGGGCAGGTGCCCGGTGGGGGAGGCTGTGTTTGCATGGGGTTAGCTGCTGTGTGCCCACAAAAAAAGCCCCCGAAATTCGGGGGCAAACGTGGGGGTTAACATCTCTGCATGAGACAGTTACGGGCTTACAAAAAAACGGCTTACTTGCTGACCCGGATCCCTTCGGCGTTGAACACCAGGCAGTGTTCCGGGGTAAAGAAGACATCCACTTGCTGGTATGGCTTGTAGGCGTTGTCGCCGGCCAGCAGCAGTTTGAAGTTGTCGATGCCACAGCACTGACCAAACAGGTAGGTGCTGTTGCCCAGACGTTCAACCACTTCACAGGTGAAGGCCAGATGAATGCCGAAGCCTTCGGGCAGCACGTGCTCCGGACGCAGGCCCAGGGTGATGCTGCTGCCTTCTTCCAGATGGCTGGTTTCGATCGGCAGCTTGAGCTGCAGCTGATCGGCGACCCGGACTTCGATCTCTTTGGGCGACCAGCGCACCACTTTGGCGGGCAGGAAGTTCATCTTCGGTGAACCGATGAATCCGGCCACGAACTGGTTGACCGGCTTGTAGTAGAGCTCCATCGGCGAGCCGACCTGCTCCACCTTGCCGTAGTTCATCACCACAATCTTGTCGGCCAGGGTCATGGCTTCGACCTGATCGTGGGTGACGTAGATCATGGTGGTCTTCAGCTCCTGGTGCAGCTTGGCGATATGCAGACGCATCTCGACCCGCAGCTCGGCATCCAGGTTGGAGAGGGGTTCATCGAACAGGAACACCTTCGGGTTGCGCACTATGGCGCGACCGATGGCGACCCGCTGGCGTTGGCCACCGGAGAGTTGCTTCGGCTTGCGATCCAGCAGGTGGGAGAGTTGCAGAGTCTTGGCGACCATGCCGACCTGGTGCTGGATCTCCTCCTTCGGCACGCCGTTGACCTTGAGGCCATAGCCCATATTCTCGGCCACCGTCATGTGCGGATAGAGAGCATAGGACTGGAACACCATGGCGACACCACGGTGTGCCGGAGCCACGTCATTGACGACGGTATCACCGATGGAAATTTCACCATCGGAGATCTCTTCCAGACCGGCGATCATGCGCAGCAGGGTGGATTTGCCGCAACCGGACGGACCGACGAACACGGTGAACTCACCATCTTCAACATCCAGATTCACATTATGAAGCGTGACATTTTTGCCAAAACGCTTGATGACATTATTCAGTCTGATACTCGCCATCTAACTTAACTCCTTGATAATAATACTATTCACTGAATGTTGCGTGTCGATGCTCTGACACTTGGCGTCCATCGGAAGTTCGATTGCGGCATTTTAGGAACTGACCCGAGATGCTAGGAATCGCCACCATTCGCTGCTGCGGTGAGATCAATATAACAATGTTGTGTAATCGCTTGCACAAACTACTGCTGCTTTTGTGCATGAGATCACAGCCTTTGCATATGCCGCTGGCAGATAAGACGCGCTCCGCTTACCGTAATCACATCTGGTGTAATCGTTACCCTAATTTCGATTGAGAGCATCTGCAGGAGTTGTTGCAGGGAAGCTGGCAAGAGAAAGCTTGAACACTCGCCAGAGTTGCCGCAGAGCAATAATTCTAACTGCTTTGTGGTCAATCAGTTAGTGGACGGGAGCCATGCGAATTCAGACACCAGCGATGGACTGGATGCCGCAGAGACCGGTCCGGAGTCAAGAGCGTTAAAACAGTTAGAACAATAAGTGATGCGGTGGTGGCTTGGGAAAACGGTGTGACGTGTTTGTGAAAACAGCACACACAACCGGGCTGCTATCGGGGTTGTAATCGTGAGCGTCGTTTTTCGCCTGAAACAGGGATCAAGGAGCAATGATGAAGATTAAGACATTAACCGCTGTCGTCATGATGTCACTGGGTGTTGCCGGTGCATTGAATCAAGCCGCCATGGCGGCCGATGGTGAGTTGCTGGTATGGGAAGATATCAAGAAGTCCAACGGTATCGCCGATGCCATTAAAGCATTTGAAGCCAAATACAACGTCAAGGTGAAGGTACAAGAGATGCCTTACGCCCAGCAGATCGAGAAGCTGCGCCTGGATGGCCCGGCCGGTATCGGTCCTGACGTGCTGGTTCTGCCCCATGACCAGGTCGGTACTGCTGTGGTGCAAGGCCTGATCTCCGAGATCAAGAGTGACCCGGCTTACCTGGCCTCCTTCACCAAGCCGGCGGTCGATGCCCAGACTTACCAAGGCAAGCTGTACGGTATCCCGAAGGCTGTCGAGACCATAGTTCTGGTCTACAACAAGGACCTGCTGCCGAAGGCTCCCGAGAAGTTTGACGATCTGATCGCCTTCTCCAAGGAACAACGCAAAGCCGGTAAATATGGTCTGCTGGCCAAGTTTGACGAAATTTACTACTCCTTCGGCGTTGTTGCCGGCATGGGTGGTTACATCTTCGGTCAAAACGGCAACGGCTCCCTGAACGTCAAGGATCTGGGTCTGGCCAATCAGGGCTCTGTCGATGCCGTCAGCTTCCTGAAGAGCTTCTACGCCGATGGTCTGTTCCCGGCGGGTATCGTCGGTGAAACCGGCGCCAATGCCATTGACTCCCTGTTTACCGAGAAGAAGGCTGCTGCCGTTATCACGGGTCCCTGGGCCTTCCAGCCGTACAAGGATGCCGGTGTGAACTATGGTGTGGCTCCGCTGCCGACGCTGCCGAATGGCGAGCATATGCGCTCCTTCCTGGGCGTGAAGGGCTACAGCATCTCCACCTACTCCAAGCAAAAGGAGATGGCGCAGAAGTTTGTCGAGTTCATCAACCAACCTGAATACGCCAAGGTCCGCTTCCAGCTGACCGGCGAAATCCCGCCCGTCAAGTCCCTGATCGATGACCCTATCATCAAGGATGACGACAAGTCCCGCGCCGTGGCGATCCAGGCTGGCTATGCCATCCCGATGCCAAGCGTACCGGAAATGGGTGAAGTATGGTCACCAGCCAACAGCGCCCTGCAACTGGGTGTGACTGGCAAGCAAGACGTCAAAGCAGCCCTCGAAGCTGCCGTGAAAAACATCAGTATGCAGATCGAAGCTAACCACGCCAGTAACGAATAAAGCGTTGTAGCGTCGCGTTCTGCAAACATGGGTAGCTTGTGCACTGTTTCAGGTTACCCATGTTCTTTATGGATAGGAGGTGAATTGTGGTTGTCGATTCCAGCGGTGTTGCGCAGATCGGTGCAAAAACCAATCATGCCAAGATAGCGGTGTTGTTATCGCTGATTCCTGGTCTTGGCCAGATTTATAATCGACAAGTCGTCAAAGGCGCGATTTTCTTCGCCCTTCTGGCTTGTTTTTTCAGTGTCTTTCATGACTTTCTGCAAATGGGCTTCTGGGGTTTGTTCACCCTGGGAACCGAATTGCCGCGGGATAATTCGGTGTTCCTGCTGGCCAAGGGCGTCATCAGCCTGATCGTTGCCAGCTTCGGCGTCGGGGTTTACTACTGGAGCATCCGCGATGCCTACCTGTGCGGTAGTAAGCGGGACCAGGGCATCGAGCTGGTCGGCGTCCGCAAGCAGTATCAACTGCTGCTGAGCGAAGGCTTCCCCTATCTGATGATTACACCGGGCTTCATTCTGCTGGTGTTCGTGGTGGTGTTCCCGATCATTTTCGGTTTCTCCATCGCCTTTACCAACTATGACCTGTACCACACGCCACCGGCCAAACTGGTGGACTGGGTGGGTCTGAAGAACTTCTTCAACATCTTCCGTCTGGATTTGTGGCGTTCCACCTTCTTCGACGTGCTGCAATGGACCGTGATCTGGACCCTGATCGCCACCACCTTGCAGTGCTCGGTCGGTGTCTTGCTGGCCATCCTGGTCAACCAGAAAGATCTGCGCTTCAAGCCGCTGATCCGCACCATCCTCATCCTGCCGTGGGCGGTGCCGGGCTTCGTCACCATCCTGGTGTTCGCCGGTATGTTCAACGAAACCTTCGGTGTGATTAACAACGGCATCCTGGCTTCGCTGGGGATTGAACCCAAGGAGTGGATGACGGATCCGTTCTGGACCAAGACCGCGCTGATCCTGATGCAGACCTGGTTGGGCTTCCCGTTTGTATTCGCCATGACCACGGGCGTGTTGCAAGCCATCCCGGATGATCTGTACGAAGCGGCCACCATTGACGGCGCCACCACCTGGCACAAGCTGACCACCATCACGCTGCCGCTGGTGCTCTACTCGATTGCCCCGATCCTCATCACCCAGTACACCTTCAACTTTAACAACTTCAACATCATCTACCTGTTCAACAATGGTGGACCTGCGGTCATGGGCTCCAACGCCGGTGGTACCGACATCCTGGTCTCCTGGATCTACAAGCTGACCATGTCGTCATCCCAGTATGCGATTGCGGCCAGTATCACCATCCTGTTGTCCATTTTTGTGGTCGGTATCGCGCTGTGGCAGTTCCGCGCAACCAACTCCTTCAAGCAAGATGACATGGCCTAAGGAGCGGATCATGAGTAACAAGCACAGCCTGAAAAAGAGTAACTTCATCCGCCTGAGCATCTCCTACCTGCTGCTGGCGATGGTGTCGGTCATCATCATCTATCCGCTGGTGTGGACCATTGGCGCCTCCCTGAATCCGGGGAGCAGCCTGCTCAATACCTCGATCATCCCGGATAACTTCTCCTTCCTGCACTACCAGGAGTTGTTCAACGGCCAGATCGATTATGCCGCCTGGTACTGGAACTCGATGAAGATCAGCTTCCTGACCATGGTCCTGACCCTGATCAGCGTCAGCTTCACCGCCTACGCCTTCTCCCGCTTCCGCTTCCGCGGTCGGCAGAATGGTCTGATGCTGTTCCTGCTGCTGCAGATGATCCCGCAGTTCTCTGCGCTCATCGCCATCTTCGTGCTGGCGCAGATGCTGGGCCTCATCAACAGCCACCTGGCGCTGGTGCTGGTGTATGTCGGCGGCATGATCCCGATGAACACCTACCTGATGAAGGGCTATCTGGACGCCATTCCGAAAGATCTGGATGAGTCAGCGCGGATGGATGGTGCCGGTAACTTCCGCATCTTCATCGAGATCATCATGCCGCTCTCCAAGCCGATCATTGCTGTGGTGGCCCTGTTCTCCTTCACGGGGCCGCTGGGTGACTTCATCCTGGCCAGTACCATTTTGCGGACCCCGGACAAGTTCACGCTGCCCATCGGCCTGTACAACCTGGTCTCCCAGAAGATGGGGGCGAGCTACACCACTTATGCTGCCGGTGCCGTGCTGATCGCCGTGCCTGTAGCAATCCTTTACCTCTCACTGCAAAAGTACTTTGTCTCTGGCCTGACCGCTGGCGGGACCAAGGGCTAATTCAACCGACAGGATGTGAATGATGAAACTGAAAAAGAGTTTGTTGATGGCGGCACTGCTCGCCACTGGAACCCTGGCTATGCCACTGGCGGCCCAGGCGGCGGAACAGGTCATCGTCAAGCCCGTTGCTGGCGTACCGGCTGACTTTATCAAGGGCGCCGATGTCTCCATGCTGGCGGAAGTCGAGAAGCATGGTGGCAAGTTCTATGACGAGAAGGGCGTGCAAAAAGACGCCATGCTGATCCTCAAGGAGAATGGCTTCAACTACATTCGCTTGCGGATCTGGAATGATCCCAAGGATGCGGCCGGTAATGGCTACGGTGGTGGCAACAACGATCTGGCGACCACCATTGCCCTGGCCAAGCGCGCCAAGGCCAATGGTATGAAGTTCCTGCTCGACTTCCATTACAGTGATTTCTGGACCGATCCGGGTCGCCAGAACAAGCCGAAGGCGTGGGCCAACATGACCATCGAGCAGATGACCCAGGCGCTGCACGATTACACCAAGAGCACGGTAGCCGAGTTCAAGAAGGCCGGTGTGCTGCCGGATATGGTACAGATCGGCAACGAAATCAACGGTGGCATGCTGTGGCCGGAAGGCAAGAGCTGGGGCCAGAATGGCGGCGAGTTTGACCGTCTGGCCGGGCTGCTCAAGGCTGGTATCAAGGGCGTGAAGGAAAACCTGGATAAGGGTGACAACGTCAAGATCATGTTGCACCTGGCCGAAGGCACCAAGAACGACACCTTCACCTGGTGGTTTGATGAAGTCACCAAGCGTGATGTCCAGTTCGATGTGATCGGGCTGTCGTTCTACACCTACTGGAACGGCCCGATCAGCGCCCTCAAGTACAACATGGATGACATCAGCAAGCGCTACAACAAGGATGTCATCGTGGTCGAGGCCGCTTACGGTTACACCACCGACAACTGTGATAACGCGGAAAACAACTTCACCGCCAAAGAAGCGGCGGATGGTGGTTACCCGGCGACCGTGCAAGGTCAGGCGGACTTCCTGCATGATCTGATGAAGAGCATCGTTGAAGTCCCGGAAAACCGTGGCAAGGGCATCTTCTACTGGGAGCCGGCCTGGTTGCCGACTCACGGCGCGACCTGGGCCACCAAGGCGGGCATGAAGTACAACAACGATGACTGGAAAGAGGGTAACGCCCGTGAGAACCAGTCACTGTTTGATTGTGAAGGCCATGTGCTGCCATCCATGAAGGTCTTCAATTAATTAGCCAGACGGCATCCAGGCTCGGGGGATCCCTGCGCCGGATGCCGTTTTTCTTTGCCGCCTGCTCCCGAGCCGCCGAGGTCCGGAGTGGGTAGCAAGCTCTGTGGTCTCTATTTCCCTTGGAGGAGTGGCATGTTCAAGTTTCCCCCGTTAAGCGACAAGGCTCCCGTGCTGCTGCATGGCGCCGATTACAACCCGGATCAGTGGCTGGATAATCCGGACGTGTTGGCCAAAGACATCGAGATGATGAAGCAGACCCGCTGCAACGTCATGTCGGTCGGTATTTTCAGTTGGTCAGGTCTGGAGCCCGAAGAGGGACGTTACGAATTCGGTTGGCTGGATCAGGTGATTGATACCCTGTATGCCAACGGCATCTATGTGTTCCTGGCCACGCCGAGCGGTGCCCGTCCGGCCTGGTTGTCCAAGAAGTTCCCGGAAGTGCTGCGCGTCAGCAAGGAGCGGGTCAAGGCGCTGCATGGTGGCCGTCACAATCACTGCCTGACTTCGCCCGTGTACCGGGAAAAGGTGCGGCAGATGAATACCGCGCTGGCCAAGCGCTATGCCAAGCACCCGGGCGTCATCGCCTGGCACATCTCCAATGAATATGGTGGTGAGTGCCATTGCGAGCTCTGTCAGCACCAGTTCCGTGACTGGCTCAAGGCGCGTTATGGCTCGCTGGATGCGCTGAATAAGGCCTGGTGGAGCACCTTCTGGAGCCACACCTTCACCGATTGGGAACAGATCGAATCGCCGGCGCCCCAGGGCGAGATGTCGATCCACGGTCTGAATCTGGACTGGAAGCGCTTCAATACCGCCCAGGTCTGTGACTTCTGTGCCGAAGAGATCAAGCCGTTGAAGGTGGAAAATGCGGCTCTGCCGACCACCACCAACTTCATGGAATATTTCTATGACTATGACTATTGGCAACTGGCCAAGGTCATCGACTTCATCTCCTGGGACAGCTATCCGTTGTGGCACAACGCCGAGGATGACTGCACCCTGGGCGCGTATACCGCCATGTATCACGACCTGATGCGCACCCTCAAGGGCGGCAAACCCTTCTTCCTGATGGAGTCGACGCCGAGCCTGACCAACTGGCAGCCGATCAGCAAGCTGAAAAAGCCGGGCATGCATATTCTCTCCTCCCTGCAGGCCGTAGCCCATGGCTCGGATTCGGTGCAGTACTTCCAGTGGCGCAAGAGCCGTGGCTCGGTGGAGAAGTTCCACGGTGCCGTGGTCGATCACGTCGGCCATATCAATACCCGGGTCGGCCGTGAAGTCGAAGCCTTAGGCTTGGCCCTGAGCCAGCTGGATGCCGTGGTCGGTAGCCGGGTCGAGGCCAAGGTCGCCATCATTTTCGATTGGGAGAGCCGTTGGGCCATGGACAATGCCCAGGGGCCGCGCAACGCCGGTCTGTTCTATGAAAAGACCGTGGCCGAGCACTACCGCGCCTTTTGGGAGAAGGGGATCGCGGTCGATGTGATCAATGCCGACTGCGATATCAGCCAATACCAGCTGGTGATCGCGCCCATGCTGTATATGGTGCGTGACGGTTTTGCCGAGCGGGTCGATGCCTTCGTCCAGGCCGGTGGCAACTTTGTCGCCACTTACTGGAGCGGTGTGGTCAACGAGTCGGATCTGTGCCATCTGGGCGGCTTCCCTGGCCCCTTGCGGCCGATCCTGGGGATCTGGGCCGAAGAGATCGATGGCCTGTATGATCATGAGACCAACAGTGTCAGTGGCATCGCCGGTAATGTGCTGGAGCTGGCGGGCCCTTATCAGGTCACCCACCTGTGCGAACGCATCCAGCTCGAAGGGGCACAAGCGCTGGCCACCTATGGCAGCGACTTCTACGCCGGCGAGCCTGCGGTGACGGTCAACAGCCATGGTGCCGGTAAGGCCTACTATGTGGCATCGCGCAACGATCTGGCGTTCCAGCGTGCCTTCTTCGGCAAGCTGGCCTGCGATCTGCAATTGCCACAAGCACTGGCCACCGAGTTGCCGCAGGGCGTGACCGCACAGCGCCGTACCGATGGCGAGCAGGAGTTCGTATTTGTGCAGAACTACACGGGTCTGCCCAAGACGGTGTCGTTACCGGCCTCCTATCAGGAGATGACCACCGGCGAGACGCAGCAAGGCTCACTGGAGCTGGCCGCCTATGGCTGCCGGGTACTGAGTCGCAAATTAGCCTGATCATCAAGCCCGCTTCGGCGGGCTTTTTTCTCCCGCCGGATCTGGCGGGGGAGCGATGTGGAAACCACAAGGAGATTGGCATGGTTAAAATTCAGGATTTCAAGCGCTTGTTTGCTCTGGCGCTGGGAGACAAGTCGGTGGACGCCGGGCAGGGGAGTGATGCAGGGCTGGATCAGGCCGCGATTTTGGGACTGATCGACGCATTCGGTGGCAAGGACAATATCTTCAGCTTTGATGCCTGTCTCACCCGGTTGCGGGTCGAGGTCAAGGTGTTGGGGCTGGTCAATCACGAAAAGCTACAGCAATTGGGAGCCATCGGTGTGGTGATCGTCGGGCACGAAGTACAGGCTATTTTCGGCAAGCGCTCGGACAATCTGCGCCGCGAGCTGGAAGCCTGGTTTGGCTTGGCCGATCAACAGCCCTGATGTGTTATCGATTCCATACGGTGTTGCCATGCCTGCCTAACCGGCAGTGTCATGGCAAATTTCAGTACGCTTCTATTTAACCAATTGAAATAATTCATTAAATAATCCTCCTCTTGCCGCTTGATGCCTCCGCTGCGCGTTCGCAATTTCCGACCCACGTTCTCCCTGCTCGGCTGCTCGGCATGGGAAAGACGGCAATTCCACTTTTCATGGGCGATAAATGGCGATGATTCCAACTAATTGTGAATGAGATCACAAAGTATCAATGCTGCAGAAGGCAATAGATGAAAGCGGTTTCTTAAATTTTGTGTAACCGTTATAGTTCATCTCGGAACTACTTTGCACTACCCGCTGTTTGGCAATCTGAAGCGTCATATCTTCAGGTTGCCATTTTTTTCGCCGTATATTGGCGTGTTTACCACCTTTCGATGCGTCATATCACGGAATTCAGCCTGGCTGCCGCAAAATAGCACTGAAACGCTTCTCGTCTGTTTTGTCAGAAAATGGCCTTCAAGTGTAATCGTTATCACTGTTTTCTCTGCCTAAGCCTGTTATTTTTGCGCCTGAATACTCCCGGGTCTTGTGACCGGGCAAGTCGATAGTCTTGAGGATGAAAAGATGACATTGGTAACCCGATTTACCCGTTTGCTGCGCTCCGGTCGCTCCGGATTTTGTCTGTGTTTGGCCCTGCTCCTGGCCGGCTGTGGTGGTGGCGGTGGAAGTGGAAGCTCTTCTGGCGGTGACAACTCCGGTGGCGGTAATACTGGCAGTGCCTCGGTTGCAGTGCGGGGCGTTGATATTTCCATGCTGGAAACGGTGGAGGCGGCTGGTGGAACTTTCCAGGTGAATGGTAGCTCTCAGGATCTGCTGCCTCTGCTCAAGGCCCAGGGTGTAAACCTGGTCCGTTTGCGGTTGTGGGTTGATCCCAAGTCAAGCAGCAACGACCTGTACGGCGGCGGGGATTCGGATCTGGCGCGGGTGATCCGTCTGGCCAAACGTGCCAAGGCCCAGGATATGGCCTTTATGCTCGATCTGCATTACAGCGATTTCTGGACCGATCCGGGCAAGCAGTATAAGCCCAAGGCATGGGCCAACCTGTCGACCGATGAATTGGTCGCTCAGGTGCAAAGCTATACCCAGGATGTGGTGGCACAGCTGATCACCGCCGGTGTCGCGCCGGATTACGTGCAGATTGGCAACGAGATCAACTCCGGCATGCTGTGGCCGACCGGTAAAACGTGGGCGGAGGGCAATGAAACTGTGGGGGGCTTTGATACGCTGGCGCGTCTGCTCAAGGCCGGGGTTGCGGGGTTACGGAGTGCCGAAACCGCAGGCGGTGTGACGACTCCGGCCAAAACCATTCTCCATCTGGCCGATGGCGGGAAAAATAGCACCTTCCGCTGGTGGTTTGATGAGATCACCAAGCGCGACGTGGCGTTCGATATTATCGGCATCTCCTATTACCCCTACTGGCATGGCAGCCTGACCGAGCTGCAGACCAACATGGATGACATGGTTAGCCGTTACAGCAAGCCAGTGCTGGTGGTGGAAACCGCTTATGCCTTTACCCTGGAAAATGGCGATTCACTGGGTAACAACTTTGGTCTGGAGAGTGATGCCACTAAGGGCGGGTATCCGGCGACTCCGGCTGGACAGCAACAATTCCTGCAGGATCTGAAAACCCGGATCGCCGCAGTACCCAACGCCCAAGGGCTGGGATTTGTCTACTGGGAGCCTGACTGGTTACCGGTCAACGACGCGACCTGGACCACTGACGCGGGTATGCTCTACATTCCCTCATCCTGCCCGACTCTTGCGTCTTGTGGTGTCGGCAATGCCTGGGAAAATCAGGCGCTGTTTGATTTCAACGGTGATGCGCTGCCGGCACTGGCCGAATTTGCGGCTGCCCCATAAGCGTCAAGGCCTGGTATCCCATGAACTTAAGTTGCAAACAGTTTCGACGTTCGGGTGTCTCGGCGCTGTGCAGTGCGGGGCTCTGTCTCGCACTGACCGGCGCTCTGTTGGCGGCTGAGTGCCCGCCTGCTGGGGAGCGCTTTGTCGCCGACGGGGAAGAGACCATCATCGACACGCAAAGCCTGCTGATGTGGCGCCGCTGTCCTGAGGGGCTGCAGGGTGATCGCTGTCAGCAGGGTTCGCTATTGGGTTTCAACTGGCGGCAGGGGGTGGAGCGCTTAGCGCAGAATAATGCCGCTGGGCTGGCCGGTTACGACGATTGGGGCATTCCGACTCTGGCGCAGTTGCAGACCCTGACTTCCGGCGCGGCCTGTGCCAAGGGGGACGGCGCGGCAGCGGTGCTGCCCTCCTGGCCGGATGGTTATTTCTGGTCGCGCTCGTCACCCCAGGGGAAAAGTTACGTGAAACGGACCTTTTCCCTGGAGACGGGACAACCAGCGCTGAGTAACCAGGGGACGTACGGTGTGCACCTGTGGCTGGTACGCCGCCTCGAATAAGACGACTGTGGTACCCGATGTATCACCAGAGCGGCCAGCGGGCCGCTTTTTTTGTGTTCTATCTCAGGTACCTGCTGTAAGTCAGTGGGGATGGCGTCTGGACCAAAAGCAGACCGTTGGCGGCAGGGACGCCGCCATCGAGCCTCCAAGGATGGATTTACGGCGTGTCTGCGCTCGAGCAGACGCCAGCGCGACACTGAACTAGGACTGAGCTTTTGGGGGTGGCGATTACGGCTTGGGAGTCACTGTTTTGCGTGGTACCCGGTGAACTGATGGCACCACACGAGTAATCTGGTAGTCACAATAAAAGACATCGAGGGACACCCCATGCTGATCCGTAATCTACGTTTGGCCGGACACCAGGGCTATTGGCAACTGCTGATCGAGCAGGGGCGTTTTACCCGCATCGAACCCATGAGTTGCGAGCTGGATTATCAAGGTATAAGTCTGGACGGCGAAGGGGGACTGGCGCTGGCGCCCTTTATCGAACCCCATATTCATCTGGATAGCACCCAGACCGCAGGGCAACCGGCGTGGAATAACTCCGGCACTCTGTTCGAGGGGATTGAGCGCTGGGCCGAGCGCAAGGCGCTGCTGACCCACGAGGATGTGAAACAACGGGCCTGGCAAACCCTCAAGTGGCAGATTGCCAATGGCATCCAGGCGGTGCGCACCCATGTCGATGTCTCGGATCCCTCCTTGCTGGCACTGCGCGCGCTGCTGGAGGTGAAGGCCGAAATCGCTCCCTGGCTGGATCTGCAACTGGTGGCCTTTCCCCAGGAGGGGATCCTTTCCTATCCCGGTGGCGAGGCGCTCCTGGAGGAGGCGCTACGGTTGGGGGCTGACGTCGTCGGGGCCATACCGCACTTTGAATTCACTCGCGAGCTGGGAGTGGAGTCGTTGCACAAGGCGTTTGCCCTGGCCCAGCGCTATGACAAGCACATCGATGTGCACTGTGATGAAATCGATGATGAGCAGTCGCGGTTTTTGGAGACGCTGGCCTGGCTGGCCCAACGCGATGGCCTGGGGGCGCGGGTCACCGCCAGCCATACCACCGCCATGCACTCCTACAATGGCGCTTATGCCTCACGGCTGTTCCGGCTGCTGAAGATGGCGGATATCAACTTTGTCGCCAATCCGTTGGTTAATATCCACCTGCAGGGGCGCTTCGATGACTATCCGAAACGCCGCGGCGTCACCCGGGTCAAGGAGCTCTTGGCCGCCGGTCTCAATGTCTGTTTCGGTCACGATGACGTGTTCGATCCCTGGTATCCGCTGGGGACCGCCAATATGTTGCAGGTGTTGCATATGGGACTGCATGTCTGCCAGATGATGGGCTATGAGGAGCTAGATGACAGCCTGCGGCTGATTTCCAGCCACAGTGCCCGCACCTTGCAACTGGCCGATTACGGCATCGAGGTGGGCAAGCGCGGCTCGCTCATCATCTTGCCCGCCGAGTCGGGCTTCGACGCCCTGCGCCGTCAGGTGCCGGTGCGCTACTCCATCCGCGATGGCCAGATCATCGCCCGCTGCCGCCCGGCCGAGCATCAAATCGAGCTGGGATATCCCGAATTCGTGGATTTCCGGCAGTCATAAAAAAACGGCCCTCACGGGCCGTTTTAGTTTGAAGCGTGTTGCGCGACGGGCTGTTTACAACCAGGCGGGTTGCTTGGCCTCGAAGGCGTCGATGGCATCGCTGTGCTGCAGGGTCAGGCCGATGTTGTCCAGGCCGTTCATGATGCAGTAACGACGGAACTCGTCGATGGCGAAGTCAAAGCACAGCTCTCCGGCGCGGACTTGCTGGTGTTCCAGATCCACGGTAATGGTCTGCCCCTCGTTGGCTTCCACCAGCTTGAACAGGGCATCGACCTCCTCGGCCTTCAGACGCACCACCAACAGGCCATTATTCAGCGAGTTACCGTAAAAAATATCGGCAAAGCTCGGAGCGATAATGGCACGCAGGCCGTAATCTGCCAGCGCCCAGGGAGCGTGCTCACGGCTGGAGCCGTTACCGAAGTTCTCGCGGGCCAGCAGGATACTGGCACCCTGATAACGCGGGGCGTTCAGCACGAACTCGGGGTTCGGTTGTTCGCCGGCATCATCCAGGAAGCGCCAGTCATGGAACAGGTGCTTGCCAAAACCCAGCTTGGAGACCTTCTGCAGGAACTGCTTGGGGATGATCTGGTCGGTATCGACGTTGGCGGCATCCAGCGGTGCGGCCAGCCCGGTATGTTGTTTGAACTCTTGCATGGCGCTCTCCTTACAGCTCGCGGATATCGACAAAGTGACCAGCAATTGCAGCCGCAGCCGCCATCGCCGGGCTCACCAGATGGGTACGACCGCCGCGGCCCTGACGGCCCTCGAAGTTGCGGTTGCTGGTGGCAGCACAGCGCTCGCCTGGCTGCAGGCGATCATTGTTCATCGCCAGGCACATGGAGCAGCCCGGCAGACGCCATTCAAAACCGGCTTCGATAAGGATCTTGTCCAGCCCTTCTTCTTCGGCCTGTTTCTTCACCTGCTGGGAGCCTGGCACCACCAGGGCTTGCACTCCGGCGGCGACCTTCTGCCCCTTGGCCAGTGCGGCCTTGGCGATATCGGCGGCAGCGCGCATGTCTTCGATGCGACCATTGGTGCAGGAGCCGATGAACACCTTGTCGATGGTGACGTCGGAGAGCTTCTGGCCCGCCTCGATGGCCATATACTCCAGCGCTTTTTGGCAGGAGTGCTGCTCGACGGCATCACTGAAATCAGCAGGGGCGGGGATCGGTTGATCGATACCGATCACCTGACCCGGGTTGGTGCCCCAGGTCACTTGCGGCGCTATGCTGGCGCCATCGAGTTCAATCACGGCATCAAACTGGGCGCCGTCGTCACTCTTGAGCGTCTTCCAGTATTCGACAGCCGCATCCCAATCGGCACCCTTGGGCGCGAAATGGCGGCCCTGCAGGTAGTCGAAGGTGGTTTGATCCGGCGCAATCATGCCTGCCTTGGCGCCCATTTCGATGGCCATGTTGCAGACGGTCATCCGCTCTTCCATGGTCAGCGCCTGGATGGCCTCACCGCAGAACTCCACCACATAACCGGTGCCACCGGCGGTGCCGGTCTTGCCGATAATCGCCAGTATGATGTCCTTGGCGCTTATGCCGGGTGCCACCTTGCCCTTGACCTCGATCTTCAGGGTCTTGGCACGGGATTGCTTCAGGGTCTGGGTCGCCAGCACGTGTTCCACTTCCGAGGTGCCGATACCGAAGGCCAGGGCGCCGAAGGCGCCATGGGTGGCGGTGTGGGAGTCGCCGCAGACGATGGTGGTGCCGGGCAGTGTCAGGCCGATCTCCGGGCCCATGACGTGGACCACGCCCTGCCACTGGTGGCCGAGACCATACAGTGGCACACCGAAGTCGTTGCAGTTCTGGATCAGGGTCTGCATCTGCACGCGGGCCATCTCGCCGGAGGCGGCGATGTCGCTGCTCTGGGTGGAGACGTTGTGATCCATGGTCGCCCAGGTGCGATCCGGGCGACGCACCTTGCGTCCCTTTTCGCGCAAGCCATCAAAGGCCTGCGGGCTGGTGACTTCGTGCGCCAGGTGACGATCGATGTAGATGATCGGGGTTTCGCCGGGTGTTTCATGCACCACGTGAGCTTCAAAAACCTTCTGATAAAGTGTCTTGGCCATGGCTTAAATCTCCCGGATGCGGGCAGCGATCTGGCTACCCATGTCGCTGGTGCTTTGCACCGGATGCTTGCCGGCGCCTTGCAGCAGATCACCGGTCAGGTAGCCTGCGGCCAGAGTCTCGGCGACGGCGCGCTCGATGGCCTGGGCGGCGGCTTCTTGTTTGAAGCTGTAACGCAGCATCAGGGCAGCGGAGAGGATCTGGGCCACCGGATTGGCGATACCCTTGCCTGCGATATCCGGCGCCGAGCCACCGGCCGGTTCATACAGACCAAAGCCGTCGGCGTTGAGGCTGGCGGAGGGCAGCATGCCCATGGAGCCGGTGATCATGGCGCACTCGTCGGAGAGGATGTCGCCAAACAGATTGGAGCAGAGCAGGATATCGAACTGGGACGGATCCTTGACCAGCTGCATGGTGGCGTTGTCGATATACATATGTTGCAGCGTCACGTCCGGATACTCCTTGGCGACCTCGGTCACCACCTGACGCCAGAGGATTGAGCTTTGCAGCACGTTGGCCTTGTCGATGGAGGTGACCTTCTGGCGACGCACGCGCGCGGATTCAAACGCGATCTTGGCGATGCGTTCGATCTCGTATCTGTGATACACCTCGGTGTCGAAGGCCTTCTCCATGGCACCTTCGCCTTCACGCCCCTTGGGTTGACCGAAGTAGATGCCGCCGGTCAGCTCACGGACACAGACGATATCGAAACCGCGATCGGAGATATCGGCACGCAACGGAGAGAGGGCGTTCAGACCTTGATGGATCTGGGCCGGACGCAGGTTACAGAACAGTTTGAAGTGGCCGCGCAGGGGCAGCAGAGCGCCGCGTTCGGGCTGATCGTTGGGTGGCAGGTGTTCCCACTTCGGGCCACCGACCGAGCCGAACAGTACGGCATCGGCGGCTTCACAGGCTTTCAGCGTGCTCGGGGGCAACGGACAGCCGTGGTTGTCGATGGCAATGCCGCCGACGTCATGTTCGCTGAACTCGAAGCCGATATCGAACGCGGTGGATACAGCTGCCAATACCTTGCGTGCTTCGGCCATCACTTCCGGGCCGATCCCATCACCGGGCAGTACGGCGATCTTGTAACTTCCTGTCATCAGATTGTCTCCAACTTGGATTTTTGCGAAATTTGCTCTTTCTTCTCGGCCACCTGGCAGGCGCGATGAATGTTGTTCATCACATGGACCAGCGCCTGGGCGGAGGATTCGACGATATCGGTGGCCAGCCCCATGCCGTGGAATTTGCGGCCTTCATACTCGGCGACAATATCCACCTGACCGAGGGCATCCTTACCTTCGCCTTTACTCTTCAACTCATATTTGTCGATGCGGATGTCATAGCCAGTGATGCGGTTGATGCACTGGTACACCGCATCCACCGGGCCATTGCCGGTGGCCGCCTCACACACCATCTCGCCGCCCACCTTCATGCGCACGCTGGCGGTGGCCATGACGCTGCCGCCGGAGAGCACGCTCAGGTAGTCGAGCTTGAACTGCTCGGGTTCTTCCTGGATCTGACTGAAGAACAGCAAGGCTTCCAGATCGTAATCGAACACCTGGCCCTTCTTGTCGGCCAATTTGAGGAAACTCTCGTAGAGGTCATCCAGGTTGTAGGTGCCTTCGGCATAACCCATCAGCTCCATACGGTGTTTGATCACATGGCGGCCGGAGCGGGAGGTCATGTTCAGGGTGTTCTGATTCAGACCAATGCTTTCCGGGGTGATGATCTCGTAGGTGTTCTTGGCCTTGAGTACGCCATCCTGATGGATGCCGGAGCTGTGAGAGAAGGCGTTGGCACCGACGATCGCCTTGTTCGGCTGGATCGGCATGTTGCACAGACGGCTCACCAACTGGCTGGTACGGTGAATTTCCTGATGCTTGATGTTGGTGTGCACACCGAGCAGATCGCCCCGGGTGCGCAGTATCATGGCGATCTCTTCGAGCGAACAGTTACCCGCCCGTTCACCGATACCGTTGAGTGTCCCCTCGACCTGACGGGCGCCCATCTGCACCGCGGCAATGGAGTTGGCAACCGACAGCCCCAGATCATCGTGGCAGTGGACCGAGATGATGGCCTTGTCGATATTTGGCACCCGGTTGAACAGGGTCTGGATGATGCCGCCGAACTCACTCGGAACTGTGTAACCCACGGTATCCGGAATGTTGACTGTGGTGGCACCGGCCTTGATGGCGGCTTCGACCATGCGGCAGAGATTGTCAATCGGCGTCCGTCCGGCATCTTCGCAGGAGAATTCAACGTCATCCGTGAATTTTCTTGCATATTTGACTGCATTTATACCCATTTCCAGCACATCCTCGAAGCTCTTTTTCAGCTTGCTTTCGACATGGATGGTGGAGGTGGCGAGGAAGGTGTGGATACGGAACTGGTCGGCGACTTTCAGCGCTTCAGCGGCGGCAAAGATGTCTTTTTCCAACGCCCGGGAGAGGGCACAGACCCGACTATTTTTGATATTCCGGGCTATGGTCTGCACCGACTCGAAGTCACCGGGGGAGGAGATCGGGAAGCCCACTTCCATGACGTCAACGCCCAGCCGTTCCAGCGCCAGCGCGATTTGCAGCTTCTCTTTGACCGTCAGGCTGGCGGCAAGCGCCTGCTCACCGTCCCGTAAGGTGGTATCAAATATGATGACCCGATCTGACATGATGACTTCCTCTCTTGTCTATTCGTCCGTGCGCCAGAATACGTAATAAAAAACCCGTGCTAGCGCACGGGTTTGTGTGAAATTTGCTTTGCTGACACTCAGCCAAGACTAACCCGCGCGAGATTCCACGATTAGGGTTAGTAGTAGTAGCGGGCGAGTGTAACGCATAATTAGTCATATTCCTTCTGGCAACTGCCCATACCAATAGCCGATTTCACCGGCTACTGTCAACTCTTCGCTGAGATTGGTGCCGCATTTTCCGCGGGCTGCACTGTCATGATCCGGTTATCAATTGGTCAATTCTTTGTCATCCAGTGCCTCTAGGGTGGCCTGCAGGGGTGGGAAAAACGCCATGATGCTGATGGCGCGGCTACCACTGTCTGGTCACATGGAGGGACTCGCGATGAATCAGGTCAAACGTCTGGATCTACGCTGCAGCCAGCTCTGTCTGCTGCATGGTTATAACCGGGTACAAGCCCGCGTCAGTCGGCTGGTCTCCCGTACCGGGGATGGGCCGCTCTATCTGCTACTGGCGCTCACACTGGCATGGCTGGACGGCGAGAGGGGACAGGAGTTCCTGCTGCTGGGGCTGTTGGCCTTTGCCATCGAGCTGCCGCTCTATCTGCTGCTGAAAAACTATATCAAGCGCGAGCGCCCGGTCGGTCTGCCGGTGTTTATCCGTCCCTCGGATCGCTACAGCTTGCCCTCCGGTCATACCGCCGCCGCCTTCGTCATGGCCTGCCTCATCGCATCCTTCTATCCCGCCGCTGCGATCGGGGCCTTCGTGTGGGCTTCATTTATCGGCGCTTCCCGCTTGCTGCTGGGAGTGCACTATCTGACGGATCTGATTGCCGGGGCCCTGCTGGGGACCGGTTGCGCCGTCCTGGTTCTGCTGTAGAAGGAAGAGTAATGCGTCTATTGTACGGGGTTCAGGGCACAGGAAATGGTCATATCAGTCGTTGTCGGACGCTGGCGCAAGCCCTGGATCGGCACGGGGTCGAGGTGGATTATTTGCTGAGTGGCCGAGCCCGCGATGATTACTTCGATATGCAGTCGTTCGGTGATTTCCGCACGCGGCAAGGGCTGACCTTTATCACCCGGGATGGCGGGCTGGATCTGTGGCAGACCTGTACGCGGAATAATCCGCTGCGCTTTTGGCAGGATGTCCAACAGTTGTCGCTGGAGGGTTATGACCGGGTGATCAGTGATTTCGAGCCGATCACCGCCTGGGCGGCGCGGCGGCAAGGGGTACCGGTGCTCGGCATCAGCCATCAGGCCTCGTTTGCCCATCCGGTGCCGCGTCGCGGTGAGGATTGGGCATCCCGCCTGGTGATGCGCCACTATGCGCCGGTCAATCAGGCGCTGGGTCTGCACTGGTTTCACTTTGGCTGCCCCATTTTGCCGCCGATTATCGATCCGCTGACCCCGCAACCGGAACAAGACTCTGTGCTGGTCTACCTGCCGTTTGAATCCATATCTGCCATTAAAGGATTATTGGGGCGCTACTCGGCGGTGAACTTCGTCTGCTTCCACCCTGACATTCACGAATCCCAATTATCCGGCAATCTGCTGTTTCATCCGCCGGGGCGTGAAGCCTTCAAACAGGCATTAGCCAGCTGCCGCGGGGTGATCTCCAACGGCGGCTTCGAGCTGGCCTCCGAAGCGCTCTCCCTGGGCAAGAAGCTGCTGCTCAAGCCGTTGAAGGGGCAGTTCGAACAAGCCTCCAATGCGCTGACGCTGGAGATGCTGGGCTTGGCCCAGGTGATGGAGACGCTGGATCCGGGGGCGGTTCATGACTGGTTGGACAGGGAGAGTCCAGGTCAGGTTATCTATCCGGATGTGGCCGATGCGTTGGCGCGCTGGTTGGCCGCCGGAGGTGTTGAGCCCTTATCGGTACTGATTGAACGTTTGTGGAACCGGGTCGTGTTTCCCGAAGCAACCTATGATCGGATTGCTGAGCTCGGTCTGGGCGATACCCTGCACTGTGGCCAGTTATTACGTATTTGATATGGCGGATCTGATATGACGTATCTGATGTCTGAGCCATGATTTGTGGCTATGCAACGCCCGGCCTCTGCTAGGCTTAATTCAGATCCAAGGGGATACAGCAGGAGGTCGCTATGATGTTCAAGAATCAGCGTGGGGAAGAGGTCCATCTGGCCGATAGCCTCACGCTTCAGGAACTGGCGGAGATGGGCATGTCCATTCAGTTGGTGGAGAAGTCCGACAAGGAGCACCAGATCTGGCAAGATGAAGGTCTGGAGTCCGGAGAGGTCGCCGCAGAATGATTTGGCTAAGGGTAAAACGTGTGACTTGAACCCGATCTCAGGATCGGGTTTTTCTTGGCCGCGGTTCAGTCGCTGCATGCCACTGGATTTGATGACTGGCTGCAGATGTTTTCAATTTTGGATAAATAAGCTGCTTTATTATTACATATCGAAATATTGCGCTACTGGAGTGGTTTGCTCTCGGTTCCTTGTGCGAAAACGAGGCAGGGATGCACATTTGTGAGGCAGCAAATCCGTGGACAAGCTGCCTGAAGCGGGGTAAGTTCAATTTTCAATGTTCATGCGGTATCAGGGTTTTGTTCGAATAATAACCCGTCTATTCAAAAGGTTATGCTGAGTCGCCCCAACCAGGGGACTGAGCATAGCCTTACCTGTCCCATGACATTGACGTAAGGGAACGAAATCCTACCGACCTTACCACTGTAAACGGAGTAAAGCCTGGAGGGCTTGAATCATGGAGATGTTATCAGGCGCGGAAATGGTAGTTCGTGCGCTGGAAGACGAAGGGATAGAGCACATTTTTGGCTATCCCGGCGGTTCGGTGCTCGACATCTATGATGCCCTTTTCGAGAACAGCAAAATTGAGCATGTGCTGGTGCGCCACGAGCAGGCGGCTATCCACATGGCAGATGGGTATGCGCGTTCGACTGGCAAGGTGGGTGCTGCACTGGTGACCTCGGGTCCGGGTGCCACTAACTGTATTACCGGGATTGCCACGGCGTATATGGATTCCATTCCGATGGTGATCCTGTCCGGGCAGGTGCCGACTACCCTGATTGGTGATGATGCATTCCAGGAAGTGGATATGATCGGGATCTCCCGCCCGGTCGTGAAACACAGCTTCCTGTGCAAGAAAGCCTCGGATATCCCGCTGGCGATCAAAAAGGCGTTCTACATTGCTGCGACCGGCCGTCCTGGCCCTGTGGTGGTGGATCTGCCGAAGGATGTGCAAAATCCGAAAGAGAAGTTCCCCTACGAGTATCCCAAGTCGGTGAACATGCGCTCTTATAACCCGAGCAAAGCCGGGCATAAGGGACAGATCAAACGGGCTGTGAAGATGCTGGCCGAGGCCAAGAAGCCGGTATTGTATGTCGGTGGTGGCGCGGTTCTGGCCAATGGCAAGGAGCAGGTTCGCCGTCTGGCCGAACAGTTCAGCTTGCCGGTGACCAGTACCCTGATGGGCCTGGGCGCGTTCCCGGGCACCCATAGCCAGTTTGTCGGCATGCTGGGGATGCACGGCACCTTCGAAGCCAACAACACCATGCACAACGCCGATCTGATCGTAGCGATTGGTGCGCGCTTCGACGATCGGGTGACCAACAATGTCGCCAAGTTCTGTCCGCACGCCAAGATCATCCATGTCGATATCGATCCGACCTCGATCTCCAAGACCATCCAGGTCGATGTGCCGATTGTCGGTGCTGTGGATACCGTGCTGGATCAGATGCTCGAAGCGGTCGCTGAACTCGGTCTGGAGATCGACGACGGTGCCCTGGCGGACTGGTGGGAGCAGATCGACGGTTGGCGTGCCAAGCGTTGCTTGGCCTACGAGAAGAGCAACAGCATCATCAAGCCGCAACAGGTGATCGAAGCGCTGTACAAGGCGACGGACGGCAAGGCGTATGTCGCCTCCGACGTTGGTCAGCACCAGATGTTTGCCGCGCTCTACTATCCGTTTGCCGAACCCCGGCAGTGGATCAACTCCGGTGGTCTGGGCACCATGGGCTTCGGCCTGCCTGCCGCCATGGGGGTGCAGTTTGCCCATCCGGATGGGATTGTGGCCTGTGTGACCGGAGATGGTTCTATCCAGATGAACATCCAGGAGCTCTCCACCTGCCTGCAATATGGCTTGCCGGTGAAGATCATCACCATGAACAACCGTGCGCTGGGCATGGTGAAGCAGTGGCAGAAGATGTTCTACGGTGGCCGTCATAGCCACTCCTACATGGAATCACTGCCCGACTTCGTCAAGCTGGCGGAAGCCTATGGGCATGTCGGCATCAAGGTGGATGACCCGGCCAAACTGGATGAGGCGATGGCCTATGCCTTCTCGCTGAAAGATCGTCTGGTGTTCATGGATATTGCCGTTGATCCGGATGAGCATGTCTATCCGATGCAGATCAAGTTTGGTGGCATGGATGAGATGTGGTTGAGCAAGACGGAGCGTACCTGATGCGACATTTAATTTCAGTTTTACTGGAAAACGAATCCGGTGCCCTGAGTCGTGTGGTCGGTCTGTTTTCCCAACGTGGTTACAACATCGAAACCCTGACTGTGGCGCCAACTGAAGATCCAACCCTGTCGCGGATGACCATAGTGACCCTGGGTGATCAGCGGGTGATTGAACAGATCACCAAGCAACTGCACAAGCTGGTGGACGTGCTCAAGGTCTCCGACATCACCGAAGGCAGCCATATCGAGCGGGAAATCATGCTGGTCAAGAGTCGGGCCAATACCCCCGATTCCCGGGATGAGGTGAAGCGTCTGGCCGAGATTTTCCGCGGTCAGATTGTTGATGTGACCTCCGAGCTGTACACGGTGCAGCTGATTGGCACCAGCGAGAAGCTGGATGCCTTTATCGGCACCATGAAGCAGGCCACCGAGATCGTAGAAGTGGTGCGCAGCGGGGTCTGCGGCATTGCCCGTGGTGAACGCTCACTGCACGCCTGACAAATACCTGTAACTGTAATATCCAGGACCCGCTTCGGCGGGTCCTGCTTTTTGCGCCTCTTGCGGGCGGATGTATGGTTTTCCCTATCTGAGTAATCATTTTAATCGATTGGATTAATCCCCTTTCCTCGTCAACTATTGATGAAGCGGCTGCCGATGGGTGCGGTTGCAGCCAGGACAACAATGACGAGATAAAAGGGGTTCAAGATGGGAAATGATCACAAGGCACCGGCGGGCAAGTGTCCCTTCATGCACGGCAGTGCACCCGCGGCGCATGGCGCCCAGACCCGCAGTGGCGCCAGCGTCACCGACTGGTGGCCCAAGAGCCTGAATCTGGACATCCTGCATCAGCATGATCGCAAAACGGATCCCATGGATCCGGACTTTGACTACGCCGCGGCGTTCAAGACATTGGATCTGGCGGCCGTGAAACGGGATCTGCGGCAATTGATGACCGACAGCCAGAGCTGGTGGCCCGCGGACTGGGGTCATTACGGTGGCCTGATGATTCGCATGGCCTGGCATAGCGCCGGCACCTACCGCACCGCAGATGGCCGCGGCGGCGGTGGCACCGGCAGTCAGCGTTTTGCCCCGCTCAACAGCTGGCCGGATAACGTCAACCTCGACAAGGCGCGCCGTCTGCTGTGGCCGATCAAGAAGCAGTACGGCAACAAGATTAGCTGGGCGGATCTGATGATCCTGGCCGGGAACGTGGCGCTGGAGTCGATGGGCTTCAAGACCTTCGGCTTTGCCGGCGGGCGCCAGGATATCTGGCATCCGGAAAAAGATATCTATTGGGGGGCAGAGCGCGAGTGGCTGGCGACCAGTGACAAACCGGACAGCCGCTACAGCGGCGAGCGGCAGTTGGAAAACCCGCTGGCGGCGGTGCAGATGGGGCTGATTTACGTCAATCCGGAAGGGCCGGATGGCAACCCGGATCCGGTGGCCTCGGGGCTGGATGTGCGCGAAACCTTTGGCCGTATGGCGATGAACGACGAGGAAACCGTGGCGCTGGTGGCGGGTGGCCATACCTTCGGTAAGGCCCATGGCGCCGGGGATCCGGCGTTAGTCGGGCCAGAGCCGGAAGCGGGCGAGCTGCAGGAGCAGGGCCTCGGCTGGCATAACCGTTTGGGCAGTGGCGTCGGCGTGCACACCACCAGCAGCGGCATCGAAGGGGCCTGGAAACCCAATCCGACCCAGTGGGACAATGGCTATTTCGACATGCTGTTCGGCTACGACTGGGAGCTTACCAAGAGCCCGTCGGGCGCCCAGCAGTGGACGCCGAAAAACGTCAAACCTGAGCATCTGATCCCCGATGCCCATGATCCGAGCAAGAAGTATCCGCCGATGATGACCACGGCCGATCTGTCGCTGCGTTTCGACCCGATTTACGAGCCGATTGCCCGCCGCTTCCATCAGGATCCGGCCGCCTTTGCCGATGCCTTTGCCCGGGCCTGGTTCAAACTGACCCACAGGGACATGGGACCCAAGAGCCGCTATCTGGGCGCCGAGGTGCCGGCTGAAGAGCTGATTTGGCAAGATCCGGTGCCGGCAGCCCACTACCTGCCGACCGCGACCGAAGTCACGCAGCTCAAGCAACGCATCCTGCAATCCGGTCTGTCGGTCGGCGAACTGGTCAGCACCGCCTGGGACAGCGCGCGCACCTTCCGTAGTTCGGACTATCGGGGCGGCGCCAATGGCGCACGTATTCGCCTGGCACCGCAAAAGGATTGGGCCGGTAACGAGCCACAGCGTTTGCAGAAGGTGTTGGCAGTACTGGAGAGCATTCAGGCCGAGTTTGGCAAGCCCGTCAGCCTGGCGGATCTGATCGTGCTGGCAGGCAGTGCTGCCATCGAACAGGCGGCGCGGGATGGCGGAGTGACGCTGACGGTGCCGTTTGCAGCCGGACGCGGTGATGCCGAGTCGGCGATGACCGATGTCGAGTCATTTGCCGTGCTGGAGCCGCTGCACGATGGTTACCGCAACTGGCAAAAGCAGCCCTATGCGGTGACACCCGAGGAGATGTTGCTGGATCGCACTCAGCTGCTGGGGTTGACGGCCAGGGAGATGACGGTGCTGGTGGGGGGCATGCGGGTGCTCGGCACCAACCATGGTGGCACGGCCCACGGTGTCTTCACCGATCGGACAGGCGTATTGAGCAATGACTTCTTCGTCCATCTGACCGACATGGCGTACAGCTGGAAACCGACAGGCGAGAACCTCTACCAGATCTGCGAGCGGACGACCGGAGCGGTGAAGTGGACCGCCACCCGCGTCGATCTGGTGTTTGGCTCCAATTCGATACTGCGAGCCTATGCTGAGGTCTATGCCCAGGACGATAACCGCGAGAAGTTTGTGCGCGATTTTGTCGCCGCCTGGGTCAAGGTGATGAACGCCGATCGCTTCGATCTGCACTGATGGGATCTAAAGCGGATAGCCGGCCTGCGGGCCGGCTTTTTTATGGCTCTGTCCCAGTGCGTTGTTGAAAGCACCGGCTCAGCATGGTCTGGAGTCCGGACGAGCGCAGATGCGCCGTGAAAACATCCCTGTTGGCTCGGTGGCGGCGTCCCTGCCGCCAACGGTCTGCTTATCGTCCAGACTCCATACCTCTTTACTCCCAACAGTTAACTGGGACAGAGCCTTTTTTATACGCGCAACAACCCTGCTGAGTCGGCGGCTGCTGTTTGGATCTCGTGCTGTTTTGGCCGAGCGTGTGGCCTCATTTGTCTCTTTCTGAGGAAAGTGCTGGGCATTTGATCCGGCAGGGGTAGAATGCCGGAGGTTTGAAATGTGTGACGAGGAATACATTATGAAGTTAAAGACCCTGAGCCTGTGTGGCATCCTGGCGTTGTCGGCGTCCGCCCACGCTTCCGACTTGAGTCTGGCGCTGGGTACCGACTACTGGAATCCGACTCCGAGCGGTAGCATCGATGGCACCACCACCGCCTATGACGATCCATCCTTGTGGACCTTCTGGGCCGATTTTCGTCATGGCATCCCGTTGCTGCCGAATGCGAATCTGCAACGCACCAGCTACGACAGTTCAGGTTTTGGCTTGCACAATGATCTGACCGCCTGGGATCTGGCGCTCTACTACCGCCTGTTTGATAACGATCTGTTCGGCATCGGTGGCGGTCTGGATCTGCGTCAGCTGGATGGCGATATTTACGGTCATAGCTACAGCGAGGTCAGCCCCCTGGGTTACCTGCAAGCCGAGGTCAAGATCCCGGGAACCACGGTCAGTGCCTTCAGTGATGCCCGCTTCTCCCAATGGGATGGTGAGCACACCCACGACTACCGGGTCGGGATGGCGGTTGAGTTTGTGCCGAATTTCCATCTGCGCGGCGGCTATCGTAACGTGCGTCTGGATGCCAACATTGATGGTGTCGAGCTGGCGCAGCGGACCGATGGCTGGTTTGCGGGCGCGGAATATCGTTTCTAATCAGCAATACACCTCTGATGATATGGGCCGCTCTGCGGCCCTTGTTGTCTCCACACGCCAGTAAACCGGGTGTCGCCGGGAGCAAAACCACAGGCTGTTTGTGCTTTTTATTTCTAAATGGAATTAAAAATGCGGTTTTGTTCTTTGAGAAGAATATGCGCACTCCTTAAGCTGGTAGCATCTGAGCAAAAGGAAGTCGGCGACATGAATTCTACGGAACCACAACAAGCGGGTGCTTTTCCGCTGCCACAACTGAGCAAGCTGGCCGAAGCGGTCGCAGGACTCAGCCCATCGGAGCTGGTCTGGGCCAGTGGTTATCTATTTGGTCTGGCACAGGCGGGCGGTAGCCTCGGCGTGGCCAGCCCGTCATCTGTGGCCCCTGTGGCGACGGCCAGCGTCCCCGCCGGTACCCTGACCATTCTGTATGGCTCCCAGACCGGTAATGCCAAGGGCGTCGCCGAGTCCATCAAAGCACTGGCACTCGGCAAGGGGCTGCAGGTACAACTGCTCAGCATGAGCGATTTCAAGCCCAAGCAGTTGAAAAAAGAGACCCATCTCATCGTGGTCACCAGCACCCTGGGCGAGGGCGAACCGCCGGAGAACGCCGTGGATCTCCATGGTCAGCTCAAGGCCGGCAAGCTGGGCAAGCTCGACGGCCTCAAATTCGCGGTGCTGGGTCTGGGTGACTCCTCCTATGAATTCTTCTGCCAGTCGGGCAAGGATTTCGATGCCTTCCTGGAAAAGGCTGGTGCCGAGCGCGTCGTCGCCCGTGCCGATCTGGATGTGGATTACCGCGCCGCCGCCGCCGAGTGGGCCGAACAGGCGGTTTCCGCCCTGGCGGCGAGCTTGGGTGGGGTGGGCGGTGGCTCTGCCGCGCCTGCACTGGCCGGTGTCGCGACGGCCCATAGCCCATACGACAAGTTCAACCCTTATCTGGCCACCCTGACCACCAATCAGAAGATCACCGGCCGCGACTCGACTAAGGATATCCGCCATATCGAGATCTCCCTGGAAGAATCCGGCATCCACTATCAACCCGGTGATGCCCTGGGCGTCTGGTTTGATAATGACGCCGCCCTGGTCACCGAGATCCTCACGCTCACCGGCCTGACCGGTCAGGAAGTGGTGACGGTCGAAGGCGCAAGCCTGAGTCTTGCCGAGGCTCTGACCACCCGCTTCGAGCTGACCCGGCTGCACAGCGGCTTTATCACCGGACTGGCCGAGCAATCCGACGCCGCCGAGCTGTTGGCGCTGGCCGCCGACAAGGCACAAACCCAGCAACTGGCTGCCTCGGCCCAGGTGGTGGATGTGCTGACCCGCTTCCCGACCACACTGAGCGCCGAGCAGCTGACCCAGCTGCTGCGTCCGCTGACGCCGCGCCTCTACTCCATTGCCTCGTCCCAGGCCGAGGTGGAAGAGGAAGTGCATCTGACCGTTGGCGTGGTGCGTTACCCGCAGGCCGATGGCACGCTGCGCTCCGGTGGCGCCTCGTCGTACCTGGCCGATCGTCTGGCCGAAGGTGCTCCGGTACGGGTGTTTGTCGAGCATAACGACAACTTCCGCCTGCCCGCCGATGGCAATACCCCGGTGATCATGGTCGGTCCCGGCACCGGCATAGCGCCGTTCCGCGCCTTTATCCAGCAGCGCGACGCCGATGGCGCCAGCGGCAAGAACTGGCTGATCTTTGGCAACCCGCATTTCACCCAGGATTTCCTCTATCAGGTGGAGTGGCAGAAGTACGTCAAATCCGGCCTGCTGACCAAAATTGATCTGGCATTCAGCCGCGATCAGGCCCACAAGATCTATGTTCAGGATCGGATCCGCGAGCAGGGGGCCGAGCTGTATCAATGGCTGGAGCAGGGTGCCCACTTCTATGTCTGCGGCGATGGCAATCGCATGGCCCGCGATGTGCAGGAGGCGCTGATCGACGTCATCGCCCAGCACGGCAACAAAGATCGCGAAGCGGCCGAAGAGTATTTGAATGAATTGCGTCGCGCCAAGCGCTACCAGAGGGATGTCTACTGATGAGCTACCAAACTGTTCCCGGCCCGGTTGAAGGGCCTCTGGCTGATAACGAGCGCTTGAAGCGCGAGAGCAACTTTCTGCGCGGCACCATAGAGCAGGATCTGCGTGATCCGCTCACCGGTGGTTTCAATGGCGACAACTTCCAGCTGATCCGTTTCCACGGCATGTACCAGCAGGATGACCGCGATATCCGTGCCGAGCGCGCCCAGCAAAAGCTCGAGCCGCTGCATAACGTCATGCTGCGTGCCCGTATGCCGGGCGGCATCATCACCCCGACCCAGTGGCTGGCCATCGACGAATTCGCCCGTGACCACACCCTGTATGGCAGCATTCGCCTGACCACCCGTCAGACCTTCCAGTTCCATGGTGTCTTGAAGCCCAACATCAAGCTGATGCACCAGACCCTGAACCAGTACGGCATCGACTCGATTGCCACCGCTGGCGATGTGAACCGCAACGTGCTCTGCACCAGCAACCCGGTGGAATCCGAGCTGCACGCCGAAGCCTACGAGTGGGCCAAGGCCATCTCCGAGCATCTGCTGCCCAAGACCCGCGCCTATGCCGAGATCTGGCTGGATGGCGAGAAGCTGGGGCCGGATGAGGAGCCGATCCTCGGCTCTACCTACTTGCCGCGCAAGTTCAAGACCACGGTCGTGATCCCGCCGCACAACGATATCGACGTGCACGCCAACGATCTCAACTTCGTGGCGATTGCCGAGAACGGCAAGCTGGTGGGCTTTAACGTGCTGGTGGGCGGGGGCCTGGCCATGACTCACGGCGAGAAGGGCACCTTCCCGCGCAAGGCCGACGATTTTGGCTTTATCCCGAAAGAACACACGCTAGCGGTGGCGGCGGCTGTGGTCACCACCCAGCGGGATTGGGGCAATCGCACCGATCGCAAGAATGCCAAGACCAAGTACACCCTGGAGCGGGTCGGGGTCGAAGCCTTCAAGGCCGAGGTGGAGAAGCGTGCCGGTGTGAAATTTGCTGATAGCCGTCCGTATGAATTTACCAGCCGTGGCGATCGCTTCGGTTGGGTCGAGGGCATCGATGGCAAGCACCACCTGACGCTGTTTATCGAAAACGGCCGCATTCTGGATTTCCCGGGCAAGCCGATCAAGACCGGTCTGGCCGAGATTGCCAAGGTGCACAAGGGCGATTTCCGTATGACGGCGAACCAGAACCTGATCATTGCCGGGGTTCCGGCGCGCAGCAAGAAGAAGATTGAGGCGCTGGCTACCGAATATGGTCTGCTGGCCCCGGTCTCCAAGCAGCGCGAAGACTCCATGGCCTGTGTGGCGCTGCCAACCTGCCCGCTGGCCATGGCCGAAGCCGAGCGTTTCCTGCCCGGATTTGTCACCCAGATTGAGGGGGTGCTGGCCAAGCACGGCATCCCGGATGACAGCATCATCTTCCGCGTCACCGGCTGCCCGAATGGCTGCGGCCGCGCCATGCTGGCGGAGATCGGTCTGGTGGGCAAGGCGCCGGGGCGTTACAACTTCCACATCGGCGGTAATCTGGCCGGTACCCGCATTCCGCGCATGTACCGCGAGAACATCACCGAGCAGGCGATCCTGGACGAAATTGATACCCTGGTCGGTCGTTGGGCCCGCGAGCGCGAAGCCGGTGAAGCCTTTGGCGACTTCGTGATCCGCGCCGGTATCGTCCGTCCGGTGATTGATTCGGCGAGGGATTTCTATGACTAGTGATTTGGATCTCGAGGGCCTGCTGGCCCTCGATAAAGAGCAGCAGGTGGCGGCCCTGGCCGACACCAATGCCCAGCTCGAAGCCTTAAGCGCCCAGGAGCGGGTGCGCTGGGCGCTGGCCCATCTGCCGGGGGAGTTTATTCTCTCCTCCAGCTTCGGCATCCAGGCGGCTTTGATGTTGCACCTGGTCACTCAGGAGCGCCCGGATATCCCGGTGGTGCTGACCGATACCGGCTATCTGTTCCCCGAGACCTACCAGTTTATCGATCAACTGACCGAGCGTTTGCGGCTCAATCTCAAGGTCTATCGCGCCGATCTCTCGCCCGCCTGGCAAGAGGCGCGCTTTGGCAAGCTATGGGAGCAGGGCGTCGAGGGGATTGAGCGTTACAACCAGCTGAACAAGGTCGAGCCCATGGCCCGGGCCCTGGATGAGCTGAATGCCCGCACCTGGTTCTCCGGCCTGCGCCGCGAGCAATCCGGCAGCCGGGGTAACCTGCCGGTGCTGGCCATCCAGCGCAGCCGCTTCAAGTTCCTGCCGGTGATCGACTGGAGCAACAAGGATGTCTTCTACTACTTCAAGGAGCACGACCTGCCATACCACCCGCTGTGGGAGCAGGGCTACCTCTCGGTCGGCGATACCCATACCACCACCAAGTGGGAGCCGGGGATGAACGAGGAAGAGACCCGCTTCTTCGGCCTGAAGCGCGAATGCGGACTGCATGAGGGAGGGTGATGACCTTTGGTCATCGCTGGGGTGATGACAGTTCTGTCATCGCTGGAATTGCCAAGGGCGCCTGAGGGCGCCCTTGGTGTTTGTGCCTTTGGCAGCGTGGGCCGAGTTGGCCCGCAGCTGGCTCACGTTAGCCCGTTGCCGGGCTTGCGAGGCTTTGGCTTTGCTCCCTCCCCTTTTCTCAAGGGGAGGGCAGGGGTGGGGGTTGCTCGTACCTGTCTGGCTACACCAACCGTTCGCCCTGAGCTTGTCGAAGGGGA
>NZ_JBVAYG010000026.1:0-31547 GCF_055413365.1 Pseudaeromonas sp. HNCC25DJ182
ACACCTACTTGCCTGCATGGTGACGACGATGCATCTTCAAGCACTGATAAACCTTCACGATCAGGCAGAGCGGGATAAGGCTCTACGCCGAGCCTTTGCGCCGTACACGCCCGATATCGAGCTCGAAGGAGAGGAATATCGAGCGCTGGTCGTGTTGGTCAATTTGACGCTCAAACGCGTCCTAGCGGTTGATCTGTGTGATGAGTCGCAAGCCCTGCGACTGGTCAACGATGACAAGCATCTCGAGCATTGTGTCCATCAGGTAGCCTGGCTGCATTCGCACAATTTGAAATATCCAGATACCCGGGTGAGCGGCCAGCGGTTAGTGATTGACGCCCCGCCCCTGATCCCGGGAGTAGTAACCAGTGCCGGATTGCAAAACAGATTGGGATGGGCCAACAACAGTTCCGATATTAACTATGCCAAGCTGTTCTGCTCCTCGTTTCTCTACCAGGGCCTATCCAGCAATCTGGCCCTGCAACTGGTTGCCGATGCGCCCGCCTGGACTGGGGCGTTCAGACAACTCGGCTTACCCAATACGGCTATTGCCGCACTCCAGGCACAACTGGCGCATCACCTCGCAGCGACCGCGATTCCCTCAGAGGTCAACGTCTACTCCAAGCAAGTTCGTTTCTGGTACCAGGGTGATTATTGCGCGATCACCCCCGTCGTCAGCCATGCATTGATGGCCCACTTGCAGCACATGATCTATGAAAATCGCTGCTCGCATCTCACCATCAGCCATGATCACCCCGCCAGCGTAGGTAGCCTTGTGGGCTCTGTTGGCGGCAAGGTCGCAGTGCTGAATTATCCGCCACCGATCAGCATCCAAAAACGCCGCCACTTCTCGCAATCTCGGACACAGCGCCTCAATGAAGGAGCTAGCCTGTTTGATCGGGGCATGCTGTACGACAAGGTCTTCCCCCAGGCGCTCGAGCATCTGATCACGCCGACCGGGCTGACTCGCCGACAACGCAAACAATCACGGCTCAGTGCAATGCGTTATTTGCGCCGACAGCTGGCCGCCTGGATTGGACCTGTGATTGAGTGGCGCGATGAGATCCAGCAGCTACCGAATGTAGAGCTGCTGATTACGCCCGAGCGATTGGAATGGAAGATAGTGACCAGCCCAGTGGCTGAGTTGCCAGATTTGGCGACGGAGTTGGCTGGTGTATTTCATCTTGAACTGCAGACACATCACGCCACTCGTCGCTTCGCCTATCACCCGGAGTTACTGATTCCGGTCAAGAGCCAGCTGCGCTGGCTGCTCAACAAGCTAGCCGATGACGAAAACCGTCCGTCGCCACAGCACGCGGCAACATCCTGTTATCTGCATCTGTCTGGCTTGCGTGTCTACGATGCGTTGGCGCTGGCCAACCCTTATCTTTGCGGCATCCCCTCGCTCTCTGCCCTTGCCGGGTTTTGCCATGACTACGAACGTCGATTAACGGCCTTGCTCAAACGGCCTGTCCGGTTCACCGGCGTGTCGTGGTATCTCAGCCACTACCATTTGCTATCGGGCAAGTCGTTACAGGAACCCTTATCACCGATACATGCCCGCGAGGTTTCTGCTATCCGGCGTCCCGGATTAATCGACAGCAAATACTGCGATTTGGGCATGGATCTGGTGATAGCACTGCAGGTTGATGATGAGCACCCGCTCCCATCTGCCAATGAGCAGGATCTGTTGCAGGCCGCATTTCCATCCCGTTTCGCAGGGGGGTGCCTGCATCCACCGTCTCTCTACGAGGGCA
Organism: Pseudaeromonas sp. HNCC25DJ182; assembly: GCF_055413365.1. NCBI lineage: Bacteria > Pseudomonadati > Pseudomonadota > Gammaproteobacteria > Aeromonadales > Aeromonadaceae > Pseudaeromonas > Pseudaeromonas sp. HNCC25DJ182. The sequence goes on from NZ_JBVAYG010000026.1 coordinate 1,755, forward strand.
AACCGTGGTGCAGCCTCTATACGAACAGGACTGAGCTGTTCAACACCTTGTCTCGACTACCCAGAACGGGTTGTTGGGTCTATCCATACCAATCGCGGATCAGCAATCTGGACGATCTTATCGATACGCTGAGCATGGACCGCCGAGTGCGACCGGTCTCGACAGGCTATGTATTTCTCGATGAACCCCGGGTGCGAGCAGGTAGTGTGGAAAAATGCCATGTTTATGCCGAGTCGGCGCTTGGGCTGGCTCTTTGTGTCAATCCGGTTGAGATGCGATTGTACGGTAATAACCACTTCTTTAATCATGGGGTTTGGCAACTGACGGCGATAAACAGGGCTATTCTGATGACAGGTGCGGGCAACATGGAGCAACGACATGGAGCTATGCAAACATCTGAGCTATAGCCGCTCTCTATCCCCTGGCAAGGCCGTCTTCTTCTACAAAACGGCTGATAGCGACTTCGTGCCGCTTCGCGTGGAAACAGCCCGTGTGGTTGGCCAGAAAAGTGGCTATTCCGAAGGGTTTGATGCCAACTTTCAGCCGAAAAATGTTGAACGCTACGAGCTGGCGTACGGGAATCCGCAGACCATCGAAGCTTGTTATGTCCCACCAAATATCGGCGAATTGTACTGTCGCTTCTCGCTACGTGTTGAGGCCAATTCGCTCAGTCCAGATCTCTGCTCAGATCCTGGCGTGGTAAAAACACTCAAACAGCTGGCCGGCTTGTATCAAGAACACGGGGGATACATCGAGTTGGCGCGGCGCTATAGCCGCAACTTGCTAATGGGCACTTGGCTATGGCGCAACCGACATAATCAGGGCACCCGAATTGAAGTGAAAACCTCACAAGGTTCGCACTTCGCCATTGATGACGTCCGGCATCTGGATTGGTTCAGCGAATGGCCAACACCCGCGGAAGCACAACTGAATCAATTGGCCGCTGAAATGGCCATCGCGCTTAGCCGTCGCGACATGTTCTGGTTTGCCGATATCACAGCGGTTATGAAAACCGGGTTTTGTCAGGAGATATTCCCCAGTCAGCGCTTTACTGAACGCCCCGACAATCATGATGAACCCAGTAAAAAACTGGCCACCGTCGAGTGCCTCGACGGACAACTGGCGGCCTGTCTGCATGCTCAAAAGGTGGGTGCGGCTCTGCAGCAAATTGATGATTGGTGGGCCGAGGATGCGGATCAACCATTGCGTGTCCATCAATATGGCGCCGATAGCAAAAACCTGACCTCCATGCGACACCCTGTATCCGGACTCGACTTCTACCATCTGCTCGGCAGAGCCGATGAATTTCTTGAGCTGATGAGATCATCCCCAGCCTCATCGCCCCTCCCCGGTGAGATTCACTATCTGATGGCTGTTCTGACCAAAGGTGGTCTGTTCCAAAAAGGAAAAGGTTAATGACGGACAAGCGGTATTTCTTCGCAATCCATTATGTTCCCGCTAAAGCGGATTGCGGATTGCTGGCCGGGCGTTGTATATCAACGCTGCATGGTTATCTGTTGAATCATGCAGTTACTCAGATTGGCGTTGCCTTTCCCTGCTGGAGCAACAAATCCATCGGCCGCACGATTGCGTTTGTCAGCGAACACAGTTCGCACCTCACCCAGTTTCGCGAGCGAACCTATTTCCAGACCATGCAAGGCGACGGTTTGTTTGAGTTGAGTCCTGTCCTGGAGGTCCCAGACGATTGCGCAGAGGTGCGATTTATCCGTAACCAAAATCTGGCCAAGTTGTTTGTCGGAGAACGTAGACGGCGACTGGCCAGAAGCAAGCGGCGAGCAGCAGAGCGCGGTGAACTGTTTGTGCCCAAAACCCCTGCGATAAATAAAGAAATAGCGCCTTTTCATTGTGCGTTATTACAAAGCGCCAGTAATGCACAGAGCTACGTGCTGCATATTCAAAAGCAATCCTGCGATAGCGGAGACAGCACGAATACATATAGCCGCTACGGTTTGGCATCCCCCAATTCCTATAGGGGCTCAGTGCCTGAATTATCCACGAGCATTTCAACCCTTTTCCCAGATAGTCTATATTTGAAGCGGTAACTCAACAGGTTACCAATTCGCCTGAAATTTTGGATTGATGCATTTAATCTTGAATTTCATAGACGAATCAGTGCGTTAGTATTGTCGACGCACGGTGAACTGCCGCATAGGCAGCCAAGAAATCGTCACTCCGTCGGTAGTGCCCCAAATGGTGGTGAACTGCCGCATAGGCAGCCAAGATTAGGACCGGAAGTTATCACCCAAGCCGAGTTCTTTTTACTGCCGCAGAGGCAGAATATCGGCCCAGCTACTAGAAGCTGGGCCTTTTCTTTAGTGATGGGTTAGAGCAGCCTGAATCAAATGGGGACTTAGCCGATGAAAATAATGACGAAACAGGAAGTTGATGTGGTCAGCGACATCCACTGCGATGTCTGTGATGCGAGTTGCTCGCCCATCGATGGTTACGGTCCCCAAGTCGGAACGCTGAGTGCCAAGTGGGGTTATGGCTCCCGTCATGATGGCGAAAGCTATGAAGTCCACCTCTGTGAGTCCTGCTTTTTCCAGGCACTGGCCAATCTTCAAGAACAGCGTCGGGGCCAGCTAATGTTCTCCGAACAGGGCTATGAACCCAATCCAGACTTTGGGCGAATCGAGAGCGATAAGGAGATAATCTGATTGCGAGTGGCGTTGGGATACCCGCAAAACAATGGTTTCGTAATCTGCCTTTCTAACGATAACACCCTGTTATATATTTCATTAGGGCGAGAAACTGGCAGCATCAGGGTGCAATTGTCAGTGGAAGGACCCCGGGGCGTCCCTGAGCGCCGCGTCGGGTGAAACCCCTAGCAAGGCCCCCATGGGGCCTTGCTCCCATAAATGTTACATCTTCTTATCCATTCATCATGTTTTGTTCTTCCCATCCCTAGCAGACTTCATCCGCAACGCATCAGGATGGAGATATCCTTCCCGAGAACCGCTGGGACGTGTCCAGATCACTGATGGCGATTCAGATCATGTAGATGCGGCTTCCTTAAGCATCAATGGAACGAGCTGGCGTCATTTGCAAGTTTAGTGGCGGCTTTTGCATGTTATGCCTACCTCGTACCGCATATACTCCTTCCATGCCTCGTGAAGACGAGCCACATCACCAAGGAGTTTGTCATGTCCAATCAAGTTGCTCTCGTTACCGGTGGTGCCACCGGCATCGGCAAAGCCACCGCCCTCAAATTGGCTAGCCAAGGCATCAGCGTGATCATTAGCGGCCGCCGCCAAGAGCTGGGTGATGCAGCCGTCGTTGAGATCGCTGCGGTTGCCCGAGGCGGAGCAGAGGTTCGCTTCATTCAGAACGATGTTTCCGACGAAGCGGCCGTCAAAGCCATGATCGATGGCATCGTTGCCGAGTTCGGTCGGCTCGACATGGCTGTCAACAATGCGGGCATCTTCAACGAATATTGCTCGCTGGATCAATCAGGTACGCAGCACTTCCGCGACATGCTCGATATCAACGTCGTCGGCCTGTACTTCTGCATGAAGTACGAGATAGCGCAAATGCGTAAGCAGGGTCAGGGGGCGATTGTGAACCTGGCCTCGATCGCTGGTCTGAACGGTATTCCTTGGGGCGGCACCTACGCAGCGACCAAGCATGCCGTCGTGGGTCTGACCAAGTCTGCTGCACTGGATCATGCAGCCGAAGGCATTCGCGTTAACGCGGTCGCACCGGGTGCGATCCGCACAGACATCATCGCCGATCAATTGAACAACAATTTGGCCGAACTTGAGGCAATGCACCCGATGCACCGTGTTGGCAAACCGGAAGAGATTGCCAACGGCATCTTCTGGTTGCTCTCGGGACAATCCAGTTTTGTCACTGGCCACATCCTGAATGTGGATGGCGGCTTCCAAGCGAAATAAAACGATGAGAACTCCGGTGGCAGACAAAATAAAGCTTCCCGATGCGTTCTGGGAAGGCATCAAACGAGTGGGCCTGGCGCGAGCCGACATTGTTCGGGAGGCGCGGATCTCGCTTGCCGTGATACGCGATCAGGCTCCGCTCTCCACTGCACAGTTCTTCGCTGTGTGGCAGGTGCTGGTTGAACTCAGCCAAGACCCTGCGATTGGTCTACGGATTGCCACTGGACTGGAGGGGGCGGTGATGCCCCCCTCCTTCATGGCGGCCTACCATGCGCGTGATTTTCGCGATGCTTTGCAGCGCGTCGCACGCTTTAAGCGTCTGTGTGCACCAGAGGATGTGTGTATTTATGAGCATGGAGAGCGTTGCGAGATCATCGTGACCTGGATACATGCTGAGAGTCTGGCTGCACCGCCCGCCCTGGTGGATGCCACGCTCGCTTCGCTGATGGAGCTTGGGCGAAGAGGCACGGGCGCGCCCCTGACTGCGCTATCGGTTGAACTGATGCGTCCAGAAAATGCCCGCGCCGACTACGAGCAGTATTTCGGTTGTCACGTGTGCTTCGGTGCAGAGCGGGATTGTCTGGTCCTCCGCCGTGCAGACCTAGACAAGCTTTTCGTGAGTTACAACGCCGAGTTGCTCAAGATCCTGATCCCGGTGCTGGATCGCAGGCTGGAGCAACAGTCTCACAGTGCCACACTGACCGAGCAGATCCGCTGTGTCTTGCGGCATCGGCTCACGGCAGGTCGTCCTGACGTCCGCTCCGTGGCGGGTGAGTTGGCGATGAGCGAACGCTCCTTACAGCGCAAGTTGACCAATGAAGGGCTGACTTTCCAGACCCTGCTCAGTGAAACGCGCCATCAACTGGCACTCGAATATCTGGCAGATCCTGCATTGGCTGTGATCGAAGTGGCCTACATGCTTGGCTACGAAGATCAGAACTCCTTCTTCCGCGCTTTCCGGCAATGGGAAGCGCTTACGCCGACGGCATGGCGCTCCCGGCACATGGCACAGAATGCAACACATATCGAGCAACCATTATGATCCCCGTCGAATTGAATGCGCAGATCCAGCCAGTATACCGGGTGACTAGCAAGCTAGCATTGCAAATGCTTGACCAGAAGTGATACTTGGCTGAATCAAGAGGGGTTGCAAGTTGTAGCCCCCTATCCATCCACGCATGAACCGGAGGCTAACCATGAAAATCCTGATCTTTGGCGCCAGCGGCATGGTCGGCCAGGGTGTGCTGCATGAATGTCTGGCAGCTCCTGATGTCAGCCAGATCACGGCTGTGGGCCGTGCACCATTAAAACCATCGCATTCAAAGCTTCAACAAGTGGTACTGGCGGATCTGACGGAGCTGGATACCGTGAGCGCCGATCTGGAAGGCTATGATGCCTGTTTCTTCTGTCTGGGAGTCTCATCTTCCGGCATGAGTGAAGAGTCGTACCGGAAGCTCACTTACGATCTAACGCTGCATGTTGCTCGTCTACTGGTTAGGTTGAATCCAGAGATGACGTTTGTGTATGTTTCGGGCGCAGGGACGGACAGCAGCGAAGCGGGGCGCAGCATGTGGGCGCGGGTCAAGGGCAAAACTGAAAACGCTCTACAGAAACTGCCGTTTCGTGGAGTCTATCTGTTTCGCCCTGGAATCATTCAACCCCTGCATGGTATTCAGTCAAAAACCCTGACTTACCGGCGTTTCTACAGCATCGTTAGTCCCTTGTTATCGTTAATCCGGCGCGTGTTTCCTGGCTCCATCGTGACGACTGACGACATCGGTCAGGCCATGCTCAATGCCGTGCGGCGCAATGGTGGACGAGTGGTAGTCGAGGCGAAGGATATTGTCCGGCTGTCTCGTGCCAGGCAGGTTTATAACAGCTAGCAGTATAGAAAAAGGTTGATTTTCCATTCCACATAAATGCCGATATGTTCCAGCGGGTGATGACTACGTTGGAGAGCATGGTTCCTGCCATAGAGGTCTACTCGATTGATGAGGCGTTTATTGAGCTCGGCTCGCTATGGGCGGGAGACCTTGTTGATTTTGGGCACCAGATCCGGGCCACCATCCAGTGGTACACGGGTCTTACCGTCGGCGTTGGTATTGGCCCAACCAAGACCCTGGCTAAACTGGCGAACTACGCCGCCAAGAAGTGGCCAGCCACAGGAGGTGTTGTCGATATTCGCGATGAGGGACGCCGAGCACGGCTGATGGCCATCACGCCAATCGATGAGGTATGGGGTATTGGACGCGCCCTGAACAAACGCCTACAGGCTGAAGGGGGGGCAACCGTGGCAGATCTGATGGCTGTGCCACCCAAACAGATCCGCCAGCGTTATGGTGTGGTCGTGGAGCGCGTGGTCCAGGAACTGCGCGGCATCCCCTGTTCGGAGCTGACGATAGAGACCCCGGCCAAGCAGCAAATCGTCAGCAGTCGCTCGTTCGGAGAGAGGATCACTGAGCAGGCACCGATGCACCAGGCATTGTCTGCTTTCATGGAGCGAGCAGCGGAGAAACTCCGCAAAGAGAAGATGCGATGTCAGCATGTGAGCATCTTCTTTCGGACCAGTCCATTTAGCGAAGATGAGCCGTACTACGGAAACCAGATATCCGCCAAGCTGCCTCGACCGACCGACGATACTCGCGAGCTTTTGCATCATGTAACCCAACTGCTGCCCCATATCTGGCGCGATGGATTCCGTTATCAAAAAGGCGGCGTCATTCTCGGTTCATTTACGCCACGCGATCACCACCAGGCGGATCTATTCGACAGTCCGGACTCGCCCGACCGCCGACTAATGGCGGTAATCGATGTCGGGCCATATAGGCTTTGCCTCGAAAGGTGTAGACGCCTCGGAATGGATGATGAAACGCGAACACTTGAGCCCACGCTACACAACATCGTGGGATGATCTACCGGTCGCGAGGTAGTTTATGTGAATCCTGCTTTTTCCAGACACTGACCAATCTTCAGGAACAGCGCCGAGGCCATCTTATGTTTTCCGAACAGTGCTATGAGTCCAATCCGGATTTCGGGCGAATCGAGAGCAATAAGGAGATTAATCGCCACCAGTGCTCTAGACCTCGATGCCCTATCGGCCTTGGCATGCCCGTACATCAGCTAATCAGTTAAGGGCTCACGCTGCTTTTGTATCAACCGCTGCCGTTAAAGTCATATAGAGAAGCGGGGGCGACTCAAATCGGCTAGCTAGGACTTGGGCTGCTGGTTCTTGAATCACAGCTCGTAGAGCTTGGCCAATCTAATAAAGTGCCCTGTAAATAGTGGCCACAGCTCCCAGGATCAGGGAACAATCGGCTGCCACATCCAGCACCTCGATGCAAATAACGATCAGGCGGCTACCGCAGCAGCGGGTGCTGGCAGGGTTCTAGAGTGCCGGATACCCAACAAAAACTAGCTTCATTTGGCGCGTGCTTTCATTTTTGCCAACGGCACGACATTTGTAACTGCAATGACTGGCTATTTCATTTATTACCCGCTAAATACAAGAGATATACGGATGTTCTGAACACAACTTGGGACGGAAGATGAAAAAAAAACAATACCCTATCCTTGCGGCGTACTGCCTGTTGCTACCAACACTAGCCCAAGCGGGCGGCATCTATTTGTACGAGACGGCAACCGCCGATACCAGCTTTGCCAGTGCTGGCACCGCTGCACGCGCCGAAGATGCAACCACGATTTATGCCAACCCGGCGGGTATGACCCGGCTGGATGGCAATCAGATGTCATTGGGTTTACAAGCCCTGCATGGCGATGCCGACTATCAGCTGGACAACCCCAATCTGAAAGGTCCAGGGAACATCATAGGTTGGTTACCCGGTGGTAGTGCCTTTTACAGCCATAGTGTTGATCAGCGTCTGAAACTGGGTATTGGCGCGTACGGCAACTTCGGCATGGCCCTGAACTTCGGTGATTGGACAGGCGATACGGCTGTAACCGACAACACCTTGATGGCGATGACCATTCAACCAACCGCCGCATACAAGCTTAACGACTTATGGTCGCTTGGCGTGGGTATGACCGCGAACTATGGCATCTTCGTCCTGGAGCGCAATCCGCAATACGGCGAGCATGTCTCTATCGAAGATGAGGATTGGGGCTATGGCGCGCGTATTGGTTTAATGTACGAGCCTGACGAGGCGAGCCGCCTGGGCTTGGTTTGGGGCAGCGAAGTGGCGCTGAAATTCGATCTTGATCCCGCATCGCTCCTGGCTACAGGCCTTGACTCTCCCACTGTCAACGCCAACATCAATGCCCCCCAGAACCTGATGTTCAGTGGTTATCACAGGCTCAACCCTACATGGGCCATCATGGGTAACCTTGGTTGGCAAGATTGGTCCCGTTTCGCACAATCGACGGTGAATAACAACGAGTCCAGACTGGAGTTGCAAGATACCTGGCACCTCGCCTTTGGCGGTCAATATAGCCTGACTCAGGATAGCAAGCTCAATGGTGGCATAGCCTATGACAGCAGTTTCTATAAGAGCCAGAATGAGACCGCCTTCCTGATGCCAGGTGGCGAGACCTACCGTTTTGGTACAGGCCTGCAGCATAGCCTGAATAACCAATCAGACATTAACCTTGCCCTTGAGTATGTCATTGTCGACGGACAACATTCTGATGCCGGGCTGCTGAGTGGCCGCTACGATAAAGTCGAAATCTGGGTCATGTCGGTACAATACAACCATCATTTCTGATTGACGCACAACCAAAGAAGAGGACCCCCTGCGGATCCTCTTCTTTACCTCATCATGCTGGTCCATTCTGCTACCGGCAGCCGGTTACTCCCCTTTTGCCTTGCCCAGGTTCACTACCAGCGGCTGATCGATGGCTTGCATGATCAGCGATACCGGAAGATCATTTTCCAACAAGGTGGCCATCGCTTTGAGATATTTGCGAATATGCCGGAAAAACTTTTTATATCCGGCGCACAGATAATGTAGTCCCGGCTCCCCCTCGGAAGTCATAGTGAAACGGTGCTTAGGACAACCGCCCCAGCACGCCGCCTTGACCTCGCACTCACGGCACTGTCGCGGCAGTGTACTCTCCTTGTGTGCACCAAACCCCTTGGCCAGTGATGCCTCAATCATGGCGCCCAACGGTTGCTCACGGATATTGCCAAGCCGATATTCCGGATACACATAGTGATCACAAGCATAGAGATCACCGTTGTGTTCCAGCGCCACTGCCTGACCACAACGCTGAGCGAAAATACAGATCGGAGAGCCAAGACCGCACCAGGCATTAAGCGCCCAATCAAAATTCATCACGAAGATAGTGCCAACATCATGGCGCACCCACTCCTCCCAAATCGCGATCAGAAAATCGCCATAGGCTTCCGGCTCTACCGTCCAGGAGGTAACCTGCTGATTGGTCTCCTGAAAATGTAGTTCAGCAGGCTTGGCCAGGCTAAGCCCCTGCGCCTTGGTCTCGGCATCAGGCAATCGCTCAATGATGGGCGTGAACTGAAGGTAGTGGATCCCCTGATCGCGAAAGAAACGATACACCTCCAGCGGGTGGTATGCGCTCTCCTTGCTGACACAAGCAAGAACGTTAAAATCGACACCATGGCGTTGAAGCAGTTTTGCTGCCGCTAGCACCCGATCAAAGGTGCCGTGTCCCTGTTTGTCCTTTCGGTGACGATCATGGATCTCTGTTGGACCATCAAGGCTGAGACCGAGCAGAAAATTGTGCTCCTTAAAAAAGGCACACCACTCATCGTCCAGCCGCAACCCATTGGTTTGCAAGCTGTTACGGATGATTTTCTTCTCCTGGTATGGGCGTTGTAGCTCTACGACCCGGCGGAAAAAATTAAGCCCCATCAACGTAGGCTCACCACCATGCCAGACAAACTCCACTACAGGCGTTGGCTGGGCAGCGACATAACCAGCAATATAGGTCGCCAGCACTTCATCCGACATACGGTAGCGCTCGTCCTTGCTAAACAGCGCCTCCTTCTCCAGATAGAAGCAGTAATCACAGTTCATATCACAGAGTGCTCCCATTGGCTTGGCGAGCACATGAATGCCAGAAAGGCCGGAGGAGTCTCCGGCCTGGTTCCTGGTCATCTCATTGGCAGAGATGTTCAGATTGCTCATCGTCAGAGGGCACTCGCAGGCTTGGTATCAATGGTGATCTGCTTGATGCGGCCAGTGAAACGATACGGATATGGCAGAGCATAAGTATCAACGACGGGAGTTTCCTCATCCATGCCCACATCGGCTCCCTCGTCGGCCGAGAAGATCATGGATTGAGTACGCTCGATGCGTCCTTGCCCCACAAGTTTACCATTGACCAGCAAGGAGCCTAGGCCACCCTTACCCATACCCTCTCCGTCATAGGCGAAGTCAAAGACCAGTGATACCTTGCCTGCTGGCAGTGCCTCGGCAGCGGTTACGTGATAGCGTTCCAAGCCTAGGAAGTTGTAGCTGTAGACCGGTTTGCCGTCTTGCAGATACAGACTCCAGCCACCAAAGCGACCCGCTTGGGACAGCACCACACCCTCTGCGCCATTTTTAGGAATATCCAGCTCGGCCGTGATCCGGTGAGAGGTGTTTTTGATGTTGATAAACACATTCTCCGACATGCCGCGCATCCCCGGATAAACGGTCAGCGAAGTTCGTCCAGCCATCAGATCGGGACGACCGGCAATGGCCGGGTTCACCCGCTCGACACTGCGATCATCCATAGGCAGAACATGGTACTTCTCTGCTTCCTTCAAGAATAAGGCTTTCATCTCTTTAAGCTTGGCGGGATACTGCTGTGCTAGGTTATTGCGCAGACTAAAATCCGTGCGCGTGTCATAGAGTTCCCAGACACTATTTGCCAGTGAACTACGCGGTTTGAACTCCCACGGCGCACGATGAATGGTGACTGCCAGCCAGCCCTGATGGTAAATGGAGCGGTTACCAAATACTTCAAAGTACTGGGTCAGATGTCTCTCTTGCGCTTTCGGCTTGTCAAAGCTGTAGGCCATGCTGACTCCCTCGATCGGGGTCTGTTTTACCCCATCCACCACGGTGGGCTGAGGCAACTTGGCCGCCTCCAGGATGGTCGGTGCCACATCGATGACATGGTGCCACTGTGAACGCACCTGGTTTTTAGCTTTCACACCTTGCGGCCAATGCACGACCATGCCATTACGCGTTCCACCGTAAGAGGTCGTCTGTTTGGTCCAGGTAAACGGCGTATCCCCCGCCACCGCCCAGCCAGAGGCATAGTGGCTGTACGTCGTCGGGTCACCCAGATTGTCATACCGCTTCATGATGTCTTGCAGAGACTCCTTGACACCATTGAAGTAGGTCATCTCGCTGACCATGCCATTTGCGGTTCCCTCGGCGCTAGCACCGTTGTCACCGATCACGTAGAAGATCAGGGTATTATCCAGCTCACCGAGATCCTCAAGCGTATCCACAAGCCGCCCGACCTCGGTATCGGCATACTCACCATAACCAGCGAAGACCTCCATCTGACGAGCGAACAGCTTCTTCTCGTCAGCACTCAAGGTGTCCCAATCGCGGATCCCTTCCGGTTTCGGCGCTAACTGGGTACCCTTTGGGACAACGCCCAATGCGATCTGCCGGGCCAGCGTCTCTTCGCGCAGCTTGTCCCACCCCTGATCAAATTTGCCCTTGTACTTATCGATCCAGGCTTTAGGTACCTGGTGTGGTGCATGAGTCGCCCCCGGAGCGAAATACATGAAAAAGGGCTTTTCCGGGGTCAGTGACTTGACCGACTGAACCCAGGTAATGGCCTGGTTCGTCATGTCGGTCATGAAGTGATAATCCGGGTTCGGCTGAATATCGATCTTGGTCATGCCGTCGTAGACAGCCGGACTGTACTGGTTGGTTTCACCACCGAAGAAGCCATAGAACTTGTCGAAGCCATTGCGAGTCGGCCAGCGATCGGTCGGACCGGAGTTGCTGATCTCCCAAGCCGGGGTTTCATGGTTCTTACCTATGTGTGCCGTGGCATAACCGTTATAACGCAAGGTCTTGGCGAGCGGGGCTACGCTTTCCGGGCGCTGCCCAGTGTTACCCGGCGTAGAGGTCGCCGTCTCGGTAATGGAGCCCATATTATTGGTGTGATGGTTACGGCCCGACAGCAGTGCGGCACGAGTCGGAGAACTCAGCGCAGTGGTGTGGAACTGGTTGTAGCGCAGGCCGTCATTCGCCAGTTTTTCAGCGGTTGGCATATTGATAGGTCCACCGAAGGCACTGGACTGACCAAATCCCATATCATCGATCAGAACGATCAAGACGTTCGGGGCACCATCTGGTGCCTTGACCTGAAAAGCCGCCTCACCCTTGGGCGCATTGCGGATATCTTCGATCTTGCTGGTTGCTCTTTTCGGTTCGGCGATCGGTAACTTGCTACGATCAACCGCGACCGCGGCGCTAGCCATACCCGCATAGGCAATGCCCAAAGCGGTGATCAATAACTCACAACTTTTTTTCATATTGCAGATCCTTAGCAACAACCAAGTGAAATGGATGGTAACTCCCTGCATTGGTGATACGACTAAATCGCCAAGACGGACATATCAAGAAGCCATAGTGAGTATCGGCAACAGCGACTCACCTGAGCAACTTATTCGGACATAAAGAAAACGATAATGTTAACCTGGCAACATGTCAGTAAAACGCAGCAGCCCCATTTGATTCAAATACCCAGGCTTACATAAGGAGACGAACAGAACGGTTTCCATTCACCAGCACGCCGTTAACCCATCACTGGTGGCGATTCATTGTGTCTCATCTTGAAAGCGAGCAAGCGCAGCCAAGCGTACGAATTATCGCAACCCGTTGAAGCAGCTAGATGTCTCTAGGGAAGGTGCGAACAAGTCTGTGACATGAGATCATGATGTTCATCCGGATCTGCACTCCAGGGGGGATCATGAGCCATCAACTCACCTTCGCCGACAGTGAATTCAGCAGTAAGCGTCGTCAGACCAGAAAAGAGTTTTTCTTGTCCCGCATGGATCAGATTCTGCCATGGCAAAACATGGTGGAAGTCATCGAGCCGTTTTATCCCAAGGCTGGTAATGGTCGGCGGCCTTATCCGCTGGAAACCATGCTGCGCATTCACTGCATGCAGCATTGGTACAACCTGAGCGATGGCGCGATGGAAGATGCTCTGTACGAAATCGCCTCCATGCGTCTGTTTGCCCGGTTATCCCTGGATAGCGCCTTGCCGGACCGCACCACCATCATGAATTTCCGCCACCTGCTGGAACAGCATCAACTGGCCCGTCAATTGTTCAAGACCATCAATCGCTGGCTGGCCGAAGCAGGCGTCATGATGACCCAAGGCACTTTGGTAGATGCCACCATCATTGAGGCACCCAGCTCTACCAAGAACAAAGAGCAGCAACGCGATCCGGAGATGCATCAGACCAAGAAAGGCAATCAGTGGCACTTTGGCATGAAGGCGCACATTGGTGTCGATGCCAAGAGTGGCCTGACCCACAGCCTAGTCACCACCGCGGCCAACGAGCATGACCTCAATCAGCTGGGTAATCTGCTGCATGGAGAGGAGCAATTTGTCTCAGCCGATGCCTGCTACCAAGGAGCGCCACAGCACGAGGAGCTGGCCGAGGTGGATGTGGACTGGCTGATCGCCGAGCGTCCCGGCAAGGTAAAAACCTTGAAGCAGCATCCGCGCAAGAACAAGGTGGCCATCAACATCGAATACATGAAAGCCAGCATCCGTGCCAAGGTGGAGCACCCGTTTCGCATCATCAAGCGGCAGTTCGGCTTCGTGAAAGCCAGATACAAGGGGCTGCTGAAAAACGATAACCAACTGGCGATGTTATTCACCCTGGCCAACCTGTTTCGGGTGGACCAGATGATACGTCAGTGGGAGAGATCTGACTAAAAACCGGGAATAACGCCTGAAACGGCGAAGAAACGGTCTAAATAGGATGATTCGAGGTGTTTATGGGAGAAAAAATCGGTCCAAACACGCGAAAATTTAATCGGTGAGCCAGCTTGGGAAAAAATCGCCCGCTTGTTCGCACCTTCCCTAGGGGTGTACATCACCTTCCGCGTTATGAGCCTAGCCAGAGTACTTCTTGGTCTTCACACACAGGAACGAACGACGACAGCGACCAAGTCGTGGAATACCATAGGTGATAACCGTCTACTCGCTGTAGACCACATATCGATTACGTCCGCCATGCTTGGCCTGATAGAGCGCCTGATCGGCCCGTTCGCACAGCAATTCCAACGAGGCACCCGGCTGCCAACAGGCGATGCCAATGCTTAGGGTCACGTGCTCGGCCGTTGTTAATTTTTCATGCCGTAAATTCAACTTGGCAATGTGTGAAATGATCCGTTCGGCAACCACAATGGCGCCCTCGACACCCGCCTCATCCAAGAAAGCAATAAACTCTTCCCCACCATAACGCCCGACCATGTCGATATCTTCACGCAAACAGGATTTCAAACAAGCTGCGACCTGTTGCAAGCAGCTATCACCTGCTGGATGGCCATAGTGGTCGTTATATTTTTTGAAGTGATCGACATCGATCATCAGGATCGCAGCCCCGTTGTCCGTCTCTTTTTGGCGTGCCAGCTTGTTGCCGACTGAGGAGAAGAAAGACTGCCGATTGGGTACCTACCTGCTCCTGGAGTTGGCGAATCAGCCGCCCGCGCGTCAACGAGGTGCTGAAGGTACTTGCCGATGCCAACGAGATCGCGGTCAGTCGCGGCGAGATCCAGTTACTGGATATTGCCGCGCTGAAAGCTCGCCTACCGAACATCAGCTTTATGTACCACGATCCTGTCCCCCAAATAGCACAGGCTGCACCCAGTCATCTTGATTATCCATGTCCAGGGGGCGAGGATGGGGTGGTCGAGGTACTCGCTGGTGCCTTGGCTGGTGCAGCATACAAGTCGGCGCTGCGAACCAACTTGGCATCCTGCGGATCTGCGATATAGTGCGGCGACATGATCTGCACACCATATTCATTAAAGACATCCTGGATGTTGGCATGCAGCAGACTCAGCAGCAGGGCGCGCGATCTGGGTTCACTCGGCACGGCATGAGCCACTAAGCGATATTCCGGGTAGTAATCGGACAGCGCGGTCTGAAAGACTTGCGGTTTTGGCTCCGGTTGTATGCCCTCGGTGCGCTGACATGCCAGCAACAACAGCGCCTCAACCTGCCGCCAGGGCGTGTCATAGCCAATGGTTACCGAGGTATCGACGATATAGCCAGGTCCGTTGACAATGCGTGAATAGTTGCGTGTCACAGAACCTGTGATCAGCGTGTTCGGCAAGGTCAGGGTCTCACCGACGCCGGTCATGATTCGAGTATTAAACACGCCAACCTCCGTCACAGTCCCTTCATGTTCACCGACCCGCACAAACTCGCCGACCCGGATCGTACCGGAGTAGGTGAGGATCAGCCCCGCCGCAGCTTGACCGATCACATTCGAAGCCCCTAACGAAATCATAAGACCAATCAGCACCGATAGTCCCTTGAAGGCTTCAGTACCCGCACCGGGCAGGTAGGGATAAGCCATCGCCAGGGCAAATAGCCAGATCCCTAGCGAGATCAAACGGTTGGTCGGGGCCAAGGTTTCCGGCGTCAGCCAGCGAATGGTTCCGGGCATGGCCAGACGCATCATCAAGGCCTTGAACAGGCCGATGACACCGCGCGCCATAAAGAATATGACGAGGACGATCGATAGCCCAGGCAAGGAGGTAAAGATAGCGGCGACGATGTAGCCCGACAGCGACAAGAGATAGCCGTTGAGATCCTCCCCCCACGGCCGGGTGTAAGGAAATTGCTGCAACACATAACTGAGCCATTCGTACAGACACAGCAGGATCAACGACCAGCATAGAAGTCCCAGACTGCGGCGCAAAATGGGAAACAGCAGGCCGGTATCGAGGATCGAGGTATGACCAATTTTGATCTTGCTGGTATGTTGACGCATCAGCGGCAGCAGCCGTGCCAGTAACCGGGAACGGGCCCACATCACGACGCGGATAGCCAGCACCAGCAGCAAGGTGGCCATCACGGTATAGGCCAGAGCCTGCAGCAGATAACGGGCGCTACGCACCTGCTCGGTCTCGGCGATGACCAGCCGCAGATTCGCCGCCGCCTGTTCCGCGACCTCGCGCACCGATATATCTTCGGCAGCCAGATCCTTGGGGGAGACAATGAATGCCCGTTGTCCGCCGATCAAGACTAGATAACTGGTCTGCATCGCTGATGTGGTCACCGCCAGGGATTCCCCCTCGGCCAACGCATCGCGGATCACCCGCTCGGCACGCTTGACCCGCGCCTGGGCGGTTTCACCGAGTAGGGTCGCTCGCAGCGTCACCACACGGCGGTTAGCCAGTTTCAGTTCGATGGCCGTAGACTCTGCCATCGACTGCGTTCCGTTCGAATACCCACCTGCCTCTGTCGCCGCATCAAGCCCAGCCGCCATAGCGGCTCCAGTGCTAAAACACAGCAACATCGCGACCAACCAACCACAGACCAAGTGACGGACACCCATAAGACTCTCCACCAAGCGCAGCAACCAGATGCGAATGGAACGATTCGAGCATTAATAATCCGGGATTACAACAAACTCAGCGTGAATCGATGGTTAGCTAACATGAACACAATTGCGTGCAACGGGCATTACCATCTTTGGCCGTAGACAGGATGAGCAAACCCATTCTCAGAAAGGGTGACCCGTTAGCGCAAGCACAACGCGATATCTCGTAAATTTACAACGTAGTTTTAATTTTTTACTCCGTACTCGTCACTCTATGTCAACTTATGGTTCATTTTCATGTCAACTTATGGGTGAAAATCGATTTGTAACCTGTTGATTTTATTATCACCGTTATGTCAACTTATGGTTTAGACGACAAAATCAATTAGTTAGCCTCAAAGCCTGTCGGGTCATCCACTTGGTGTGGACGACTTCTTATAACAAGCAAGAGGCAACCTCATCAATCTCTGGCCTAAGTTACCCCCACGGTATCTGGTACTTCCGCAAGGTCACAATCATGCCTTGTGGTCGGCGCAAAGAAATCAAAAAGACACTTAGAACAAGAGACAAGTCCGAAGCCAAGCGGAAGGTGCTGGAGTTACTCGTCTGTGTGCGTTCGGGTGCTAAGAGCCGTGCTGCCGATCCCCTGACCTCGTCGGTTCTGGAACAGGCCAAACTTCCGGTTTCAGGCCCTATAGTGGTTCCAAGCCAGCCAGAGAATCAGATGCCAGCCCCAAGTAAGACTTCGCGTGCAGTGGAGACACCCAAGCTCTCCAAGCTGACCGATAAGTATCTCAAGGAACGTGGCATGTCTTGGTCTCCTAGAAAGACAAGGCACCAGGAACATTACCTTTACACCTTCATTGAATGTAGTGACGTTGCCATACACTAGGCACGCCGCCGGCACTAACGTTGATACCCTCTAAAGCAAGCTTCTGCGCCATCCGCAACGGGCCACGGGTAAGTGGGGTCCGGGTCACTGGATGCTTTGCGCTGCATGTCGCGCCACGCTCCGGGAGAGATCCCCTCCCAGCCGTTAAACGCGCGATAAAACGAGTTGGTATCTTCGTAACCAAGCAGGTACGCCGTCTCGTTGGGCTCTATGGCACCGGTCTGTAAATAGGAGCGCGCCAGTTCGCGACGGGTCTCCTCCACCAGTTGCTGAAAAGTGATGCCCTCATCCGTCAACCGGCGTTGCAGGGTTCGCGTACTCATCGCCAGCTCTTTGGCCAGCGATTGCAGCGTCGGGCGTCGGCCTGCGAGGGTACGTTTCAGCACCTGTTTCACTGTGAATGCGACCTTGGCGTTTTGGTCATGCTCTTGCAACTCGGCATCCAGCTGCGGAGCGATCGCGGCCAGCAACTCTTCATTGTGGGTATAAAACGGGAAATCCAGATCACTGGCGCGAAACACCAGGGCATTGCGCGCCGCATGGAAGGTGATCGGGCAGCCGAAATGCCCCTCCAGCAAAGCGCGCTGCTCGGGGCCGCGCGTCAATTCGATGCGCAGCGGACGGATATGGCCGTCCGAGCCGTGTCGTGCCATGGCAGTCACCCAGGCGAAGCCGATATCGGTCATGATATGGGGAGGCGGCTCGCTGGCTACCAGATAATGGGAGTCGATGATCACCTCATTGCCTTGTACTTCGACACGGATCTCTTCCGGGCAGACCACCCGTTTGTAGCGGGCGATACGCTGCAGCGCATCCCGTAAGCAACTGCTGCACACCGCCGCAATGACCATCGGATGATTGCGTTCGAGCCGCACATCTGAGCCCAGTTTCAGACCAAAGGCCACATCCCCACAATGCTCGGCAATGGCCTTCCACAAGGAGAACAATTCTGCGGTGGAGGCATAGATTTTCTCCTGCTGAAAAAACAGCTCCGGCAGCCCGGCTTTGCGTTGCATCAGCTCTAACGAGAGCCCCAGCTCAGCGATGCGCAGCATCCACTGTTTAGAAATGCGAAAACGATCGATCATCGTGTGGCGTACCCAATCATAGAGAACATGGTGACCTGTCAGGTCGCGGATACCGCGTGGCGGCATGGGTTGCACCATGCCGCCTGGTAGCAAAAAATATCTGACATCCCTCGCGGCTGTCATGCACATTCGTGAGCTGTGCAAGGCGCCCTGTCATCCGTCAACGCAACGGCTTATGGTTCAGTGCCTGGTTCAGGGCCTGTTCGACGCCTCATCAGCCACATAGTCCGGCCAACCACCCGCCATGGCCCGATAGAGCGACACCACGGCCAGGGTATATCGCACCTGGCTTTGTGCCAGCGCATCCTGACTTTGCAGACGGACGTTTTCGCTATCCAGCAACGTCAGCAGATCGATAGCCCCTTCATCGTAGCGCACCTTGGCGACCTCGGCGGCACGGACACTGGCGGCAGCAGCCTGCCCCAGATGCTGGCGCTGCTGGGCACTGTTAGACACCTGAGCCAGCGCATTTTCCGTCTCTTCGAGCGCTGTGAGCACGGTCTTCTGGTAGCTGGCCAGATCCACTGCCGCCTGCGCATTGCTGGCGGCGATGCGGGCGCGAACGCGGCCCACATTCAAAAATGAGCCATCCACGCCGAGCGTCAGCGATCGTGTCTCGCTGTCCCGCGCAAACAGGGCGCCGGCATCCAGGACCTGAGTACCGATCAAGCCCCCCAGGGTAAAGTGGGGGAAGAGATCCGCGGTGGCGACCCCAATGCGCGCCGTCGCCGCAGCAAGGCGATGCTCGGCAGCAGCGACATCCGGCCGCCGACGCAGCAGCTCACCGGGGGCCTGCATCGGCACATTGGCCGACAACTGCGCGAGCGGCGCCGGTGCCGCCAGCTCGTTAATCAAGGCCTCAGGAACATTACCGGTCAGCACGCCAATGCGGTGGGTGGCCACCGCAATTTGTGCCTCCAGTGGCGGTATGCTGGCGCGGGTGGTTTCTAGCTGGGCACGCCCTCGATCGACATCGAACGCGCTGGCCAAGCCTTCCCCTTGCTGCAGTTGCAACAGCGACAGGGTTTGCGCCTGATTTGCCGCGTTATCACGGGCAATCTGTCGCTGTGCCTGCCAGCCACGTAACTGGAAGTAGGTCTGGGCCAGCTCCCCGACCACGGCCACCTGCATGGCGGCCAGATCATCGGCACTGGCACGGGTGTCGGCGCGCTGCGCCTCCACCGAGCGCCGCACACGGCCAAACAGATCCAGCTCCCAGCTAAAGCCGGTGCTGCCCTGATATTGGTGATAATCCCGATCGGCCGCCGCAACACCGGGCTGCTGATCGGCACTGCTGCGCTCATTACTGGCCTGCGCGCTGGCGACGAGCGTCGGCAGCAAATCATACTTTGCGCTCCCCAGCAGCGCATTAGCCTGCTGATAATGGGCCAGTGCCAGCTGCACATCCTGGTTATGACGCAGCGCCAGTTCGACCAGTTTGGTGAGCTCCGGGTCGTTAAATCCGCGCCAGAATGCTGGCTCCGCCTCAGGAGCTGGCTCTTGACGCACGCTGGCATCCAGACGGGCGTAGCGGCTCACTGCTGGCAGCTCCGGACGTTGATAGTCTGGCCCGACACTGCACGCGGATAGCAGTGCGGTGATGCTCACCATGAGCGCACTGAGCGCGCTACGAGAGGCCTTGGTTTTCGCTTGCATATACATAGCAATTTACTCATCCAAAAGAGGTTGGTATGCGCCCGGCATCAGAGCGGATCACCGACGAAGGTCGACTCACCATGCTGAACCAAGGGTCGGCCGGAGAGTTTACGCAACGCCACATAGAACACCGGCGTCAGGAACAGGCCAAACAGCGTCACCCCGAGCATCCCGGCAAAGACCGTAATACCGGTCACCGAGCGCACTTCCGCCCCGGCACCCGTGGAGAGCACCAACGGAATCGTGCCGGCGATAAAGGCGATCGAGGTCATCACAATCGGTCGTAATCGCAGCCGGCAGGCCTTCAATGCGGACTCGACAATGCCGCGACCGTTCATCTCCAACTCACGGGCAAACTCGACGATCAGGATGGCGTTCTTGCACGCCAGCCCCATCAGCACCACCAGCCCCACCTGCACGAAGACGTTGTTATCGCCACCGGTCATCCAGACTCCGAACAGCGCCGAGAGCAGCGTCATTGGCACAATCAGGATCACCGCCAGTGGCAGGGTCCAGCTCTCATAGAGTGCCGCCAGCACCAGGAACACCAGCAAGATCGCCACCGGGAAGACGATAAAGGCCGCCTTGCCCTGAGTAGCCTGCTGATAACTCAAGTCAGTCCACTCGGTGGTCATCCCCATCGGCAATACCTGTCCGGCGATAGCGGTTAGCTGGCCCATCACCTGCGCCGACGAGAGCATGCGCGGATCCGCCTCACCGGCCAGATCGGCGGCGGGGTAACCGTTAAAGCGCAGTACCGGATCCGGACCATAGGTCTCCTTGATGGTCACCATCGAACCGATCGGCACCATCTCACCACGGGCATTGCGGGTTTGCAGTTTGCCGATATCCTCGACGCTATTGCGAAACGCCCCATCCGCCTGCGCAATCACCTGCCAGGTGCGACCAAACTGGTTGAAGTCGTTGACATAGGTCGAACCCAGATAGGTCTGTAGGGTATCGAACAGCTCGGTTAACGCGACCCCTTGTGCCTTGGCTTTGACACGATCCACATGGGCATCAAGTTGCGGCACGTTGGCCTGATAACTGGTGATGGGATAGGCCATCCCTGGCGTCTGAGCAACGGTGCCCTGCATGGCCTGCACCGCTTCTTGCAGTTTGCCGTAACCGAAGTTGCCACGGTCCTCGATAAACATCTGATAGCCATTACCACTACCCAGCCCCAGGATCGGCGGCGGCATCATGGCGAAGGCAAACCCCTCCTGCAGGCCGGCGATCTTCTGGTTTATCTCGGCGTTGATCTGGGCGGCCGTGCGGCCATGACGTTCGGCAAACGGCTTAAGCGGAATGAACGCCACCCCAGTGTTGGGTGTGTTGGTGAACTGCAGCGCGTTCAGACCCGGGAAGGAAATGGTGTGTGCCACCCCGTCAGTTTCTTGTGCAATCTGGGCGACCTTGCGCAGCATAGCGTCAGTCCGGGCAATCGACGCCCCCTCCGGCAGTTTCACCCCGGCGATCAGATAGAGCTTGTCCTGAGTCGGAATAAATCCCGGTGGCACCAGCTTGAACATCACGCTGGCAGCGCCGAGCAGCATGAGATAGACCACAAACACGGTGCCACGACGGCCAAGAATGCGGGAGATGCCACGCTCATAGCGCGCTGAACCCGACTTGAAGACCCGGTTAAACGGGCGGAACAGCCAACCGAGCAGGGTGTCAATCACTCGGCTCGGGCCATCCTTGGGCGCATCGTGCGGTTTGAGCAGACGGGCAGCCAGCGCCGGCGACAAGGTCAAGGAGTTGATGGCCGAGATCACGGTCGAGATGGCGATCGTGACCGCGAACTGCTTGTAGAACTGGCCGGTGACCCCCGACAAAAACGCCATCGGTACAAATACCGCACACAACACCAGCGCAATCGCAATGATAGGGCCGGAGACTTCACGCATCGCCTGGTGCGCCGCAGCAATCGGCGAGAGCCCCTCTTCGATGTTACGTTCGACGTTCTCCACCACCACGATGGCATCGTCGACCACAATCCCGATGGCGAGTACCAGTCCGAACAGGCTCAAGGTATTGATAGAAAAACCCAGCACATAGAGGGCCGCAAAGGTGCCCACCACCGACACCGGCACCGCGATCAGCGGGATGATCGAGGCACGCCAAGTCTGCAGGAACAGGATCACCACCAGCACCACCAGCAACACCGCTTCCAGCAGGGTGTGCACCACGGCACTGATCGAATCGCGCACAAAGATGGTGGTGTCGTAGACCGCTTCATACTTCACATCAGACGGGAAGGTCTTCTGCATTTGATCCATCGTCCGGATGACCGCATCACGGATCTCGAGCGCATTGGCTCCCGGTGACTGGAAGATACCGATACCGACCGCATTCTTGCCATCGAGCTGGGAGCGCAGGGTGTAGTCACCGGCACCCAGCTCGAGGCGGGCTACATCCGACAGCCGCACCACTTCGCCGTTATCGCCATTTTTCAGCACGATATCGCCAAACTCCTGCTCGGTCCGCAGACGCCCCTGGGCGTTGATCAGCGTCAGGAACTGGCTGTTCGGCATCGGCTCGGCACCCAGTTGGCCGGCTGACACCTGGACGTTCTGTTCGCGCATGGCACTGACCACATCACTGGCCGTCAGGCCCCGTGCGGCGATTTTGTCCGGATCAAGCCAGGCACGCATGGCGTAGTCACCGCCACCGAACACCTGGGCATCCCCGACCCCCGGGATCCGCGCCAAGGCATCTTTCACATTCAGACGCGCGTAGTTACGCAGATAGAGGGTGTCGTACTTACCGCCTGGCGAGGTCAAATGCACCACCATCAGAAACGTCGGTGACTGTTTCTGCGTGGTCACGCCCTGGCGGCGCACATCTTCGGGCAGCCGAGCCTGGGCCTGCGCCACGCGGTTTTGTACCTTGACGGCCGCCGCATCAGGATCGGTGCCCGGACGGAAGGTGATGGTCATCTGCAGCACGCCGTCAGAGCCGGCGACCGACTTGAAATACATCATGTCTTCCACACCATTGATCGCCTCTTCCAGCGGCGTGGCCACGGTTTCAGCGATCACCTTGGGATTGGCGCCCGGATAGACGGTACGCACCACCACCGAGGGTGGCACCACTTCCGGATACTCGCTCACTGGCAAGTTGGGAATGGTGATCAATCCCGCAGCGAAGATCACGATCGACAACACAGCCGCAAAGATTGGCCGATCAATAAAGAAACGGGAAAAGTCCATGGAATAGGTCCTTAAACAGACGGTTCAAGAGGCACGGCTGCAATCAGCACAGGCGCCACGGTGAACATGGGTACGGTCATTGGCTTTGCCGAGGTCATAGCTTTGCCGCCGCCAATACTGCTGCGCCCTGCATCGGCACCGCTTTGGCATTCACCGGCATGCCTGGCATGAACACCTTCTGATAGCCTTCGATGATCACGCGATCACCGGCCACCAACCCTTTTTCAATGATGCGAAGCCCCTCGGCTTCCCGTCCCGGCACCACATCACGGCGCTGGGCCTTGCCGTCCTTGTCGACCACATAGACATATTTGCGGTCCTGATCCGTCAGCAGGGCACGACTGTCGATTAGCAACGCATCGGGAATGCGACCGCCGAACAGGCGCACACGGGCAAACAGACCTGGGGTCAACACCCGATCTGGGTTATCCAGGATGGCACGCACACGCAGGGTGCCACTGCTGCGCTCCACCCGGTTGTCGAGAAAGTCGACCACGCCGGTATGAGGAAAGCCCTCCTCATTGGCGAGCCCGACCTGTACCGGGATCGTGCCACTGTGGCCAGCCAGGGTATTGCGGCTATCCAGGGTATTGCGGGCGCTCTGGGTGTAACGCAAGAAGGCATTCTCATCGATGTCGAAATAGGCATACATCTTGTCTTGCGACACCAAGGTGGTCAGTACACTGGCCGCACCATCTGCCGTGACCAGGTAGCCTTGGGTCACCAGCGCACGCCCTGCCCGGCCCACGATCGGCGCACGCACCCGGGTCCACTCCAGATTAAGCTTTGCCGTATCCACCGCTGCCTGCGCGGCCAGCATATCGGCCTGGGCGGATTTATCAGCCGCGTTGCGCTGCTCCCATTGCTCGGTAGAAATGGCATGTTGCGCAACCAGCGCTTTGGCACGGCGCGCTTCGTTACGGCTCTGGGCCGCAACACTGGCCGCACGAGCGAGCTGTGCATTGGCTCGCGCCAACTCAGCGCGGTAACTACGGGCGTCGATCGTGAACAGCACATCGCCCTGTTTCACCTCCTGACCTTCCCGATAGTTGACGCTATCGAGATAACCAGAGACCCGGGGACGCAGTTCCACACTTTGAATCGCTTCAATGCGGCCACTGTACTCATCCCACTGGTTCACCGGCTTGACGACAACCTGCGCCGCACTCACCTCGGGCGGCACCATCGCCACTGGGGCGGACTGGTCGTTGCAACCCGCGAGCAACAGGGTGCCCAAGGTCAACACGGCCAACAAAGGCGACACGTCATACCGCAAAATATGTAGTTTTTTCATATAGATGATTCCGATTGTGGAATAGGACCGAAACGAGATGAGCGATGGCCAAAAATGGTCGCCAAAACGGGAGCTTGGTCACAGATTGAGCCAGAACAGAACCATACAAGGGACAAGACATAATCTATATGCAGAACGCGCCAATCTACTTGCCAAACGCGCCAATCTGTTAAGATTACGTTAATAGCAAAAACTTATTTGCTCGAAGTGTCTGAAAAATAGTGATTTATTGGAATGAACATACTAACCGCGCCGGGCGGCCAGCGTGGTGCCGACCGACGCGGCTATGATGGCGGCGATCCCCAGCAGTTGACTCGGCGGCAAGCTCTCCCCCAGGAAGATCATGCCGACCAGGGCGCCGACGGCAGGTTCGCAACTGGTCAAGGTGCCAAAGCTCTGGGGCGGCAGGCGGCGCAGCGCATACATCTCCAGCGTATAGGGGATGGCGCTGGAGAGCACAGCCACCGCAACGGCCACCGCCAGGATCGCCGGGTTGAGCAAACCACTGCTGGCCTGCACCCAGCCAAACGGCAGCACCACCAGGGCACCGATGGCCATGCCAAACGCTGGTGTGCTGGCACCCAGGGCCCGTCCGGCGCGTCGGCCGGTGATGATATACAAGCCCCAGCACACCCCGGCACCTAGCGATAACAGGGCACCGAGCGGATCGATCGCCTGCCCTGCCCCGCGCAGCGGCAGCACCAGCAAGAGGCCAGATACCGCCAGCCCCAGCCAGATAAAGTCCCCCCGTCGCTGTGATCCCAAGAGCGCGACCGTCAAGGGGCCAATAAACTCGATGGCCAACGCTATGCCCAAGGGCACCCGCTCGATAGCCATGTAGAACAGCAGATTCATCAGACTCAATGACAGGGCATAGGGGACGACAGCCTGCCACTGGGCCCGGTCCGGGCGGATCCGCCAGATCCGAAACGCCAGCGCCAGCATCAGTGCGGCGATCCCGAGCCGCAGCACAGTCGTCCCAGCAGGGCCAATCAGCGGAAACAGCGATTTGGCCAGTGAGGCCCCCAAGGTGATGGAGAATATGGCACCGAGCGCGGCCGCCAGCGGCGCCAAGGCGTGTAACGAGGAAGAAGCAAAGGGCAGTTTTAACATCAGCAGTACAAGGTGGAATCCAATGACCGACGCAATATAACGATTAAGGGGGAAAATATCTGTTTTTATTCCCCTACTACACCGACTTTAAGACGCTGTCCCGGTGATGCGTTGCTGAAATCAAAACTCGCTGTCTGGCGACGCCCCGCGCCCCTTGCGGTCATCCTGAGCGCAGCGATGCCCAACGTTCACCGCGTGGCATCCCGTCTCGCATCCTGCCTATTGAATAAATACTTGGAAAAACACGAGCTTTCCCAATCGAGCCCATTCCATCCGCTAACCGCTTGCGGTAGCCTGCAACTAACAAAAGCGCAAGCTGCCTGTTGGCACTAACAGCCCGCGCCGCCATCCACCATCGGCGCTGTGACAGCCGTAAGTCAGGGGCGGTAGCCAGGATATTTGCCAGCATTAGGGCGGCGAACCGGCCCCGAATAAAGACCATCGGCGAGATAGATAGTCAGATAAGCGCACAGGGAAATAACAGTGCGGGGATAAAGAAACAGCGCCTGTTATCTGAACGAACGTCAGAGTAATAGGCAGCATGGAGTTTCACGATAGGCGGATTATTTCCGTTTAACGGAATGTTGGGCATTTGAATCATGGAATCGAATTCAGCAGTCATCACGTTATTGTTGTTTTGTGCACTATTGGTGATAGTTTTCAGCTATTGGTTATGGCGCAAGGGGCGAATCGCTCGATTTGCTATTATTGGATTCATGATCTATATATCTACCAGCACTTACTTTGCCTTTTATCCATCCGATTCATTTTACAAATCAGAGTTCGAAAGAATAACAAATATTAAATTTCCTGATTCTGGGGCTTTTATTGAAAGACAATCTTCATATCCAGATATTCATGGTGACTATTCTTCTTGCGCCTTATTCACAGTGTCACCCAAAGACTATGAATATATAAAATCAAAGATTATGGAAAACATTGAAGTCGAAACCGGCAGAGAGCCGTATCCATGTTCCACCCACACCAAATGGCAGAGTAAACTGCCAAAATATTTATACGCAATAACGTACGAATCAGAAGATGAAATTGGTGAATGGGGCTTATTAACAGGCAATGAAGTATATTTTTCTTTTGGCAGCCAATAGTTACCTCACAAAAATCAACCTTGCCCAAACTCCCTAGGAACTTCACCGACCACGCTTCGCGGTCTGGTTATTTAACACGTTAGGCCAATATGATACCCATGTACACTATGACAGTAAAAATTGCATCGTTAGCAGACGTTGAACACGTTGCAGCTTTATTCAATCAATATCGCTTATTTTATGCGCAGAAGGACGATCTTGACTTAGCAACCGAATATATTCGGCAACGGATTGATAACGCTGAATCAGTGATATTACTGGCCGAAGATATAGCAGGAAAGGCCGTCGGTTTTTGTCAGCTCTATCCAACATTTTGCTCTGTGGAAGCAAAGCCGATCTACTCGCTGTATGACTTATTCGTGCTTCCCGAATGCCGTAAACATGGCATCGGCCGCGCCTTACTCTTGCAAGCTGAGGTAATTGCAAAGCGTAACGGAAAATCTCGCATGGATCTAACTACGGCAAAGACAAATACCAAAGCTCAATCTGTTTATGAGTCATTGGGGTGGGTGAAAGATGACGTATTTTATGCGTACAGTAAAATTATTGCGTAAATACAGACCTAAGAATTCATCCAATTCAAAATGGCTTGCGTCGCTTCGATGTGCTCTTTAGTTGTGCTCCGTGCCGTTGGGCGCAATAGCGCAGCGTATTGCGCCGGACAAACGACCATAACAAACCATAAAAACCATCTGTTATTGACGGTTCTGTAAACCAGTAGACACCTGTTTATTCCCATTAACTCGCGACAAAGAAATAATAACGATTGATTGGTAAATAAAATTATATTATTGGGATGTATCATGAACACTATTATCCTTGCAATAGCTGTAATGCTAGTTTCTGGTTGCGATAGCTTAAACCATCGCCAATATCTATTAGTTCCAGCTCTTTCAAATAGCCAATATGAAGATGTACGGGCTGAGTTAGGTAAAGCGCTGGAGCCTGTAGTCGAAAAGCACAGACTAATTAATTCACGTAGCGATGCCAGAGATTCTGGTGTGGTCTTCTATTACAAAACAGAAAGTAATTTTCCAATACAGGTGGGCGCTAAAAGAACTAACACCGGGATAGTGGTAGATGTACTGCAATTCCATCCAGGTACAGGAGAAGGCAAAGAATATTCAAAGGTTGTTCAAGATATCGTGAGTGCATTATCTAGTATGAACTCCGTTAAAGTAGTAGAGCTGCGTTATGGCAATCACGTTGAGTAAAATGCTAACTAGGCGTTCAAGCGGACAATTTAAAGCGGGGCATTTGCTTCGCAAATTTTACGCCCCGCTTTTAACAAAAATATTAGGCACGTGAAATCCCCACCGCAGAAGGACACATCATGAACGCGGCAGAAATTTTATCCACGATAAAATATCAAGAAGTTGCATTACACCAAGCCAGTGTCAGAAGCAGCGCAACTGAAGTTTCCAAATTACTGCACGAAAAATTTTCCGAGTTTGGCCGATCCGGAAATCAATATAATTACGTACAGATCATAAAGTATCTCGCAGACGAAGAACCATCCGATCCAATATTTGTATGGTCACAAGATTATGAAGTTCGATATCAATGTGAAAATACGGCGCTGATAACATACAAGTCCGCCCATATCATTGACGACAATGAGCTTATCCATCACACATTGAGAAGCTTACTTTGGGTGAAATCAGATTCTGGCTGGCAATTGATATTCCATCAAGGCACGCCAACCGCTGCATTTGAAAAGTCTCTTGTAAATGAGTCCGCTCAAAATATATGTGCCTAACCTTTCGGTCAACGTGATGGCCCAACGCTGCGTTTCGGATTCCCTCCACGCCTGCGGCATTCCGGCCGCACGTTACCTCCAACATGATCTATACTAATCGCGAAGTTAAAATAATGAAAGAAGAGCTTTACTTTAACTATTCTGCAACATTGCGAATATTCTCTGAAACAGGTTTGGATTTCGAAGAAATAGAAAATAAATTAGGAGCTCAGCCCTCACGGACACATCGAAGAGGAGATAGGCGAGGCATTAATAGCCCAGCTTATAAGCATGATATGTGGAGTCTGGAGTCAGGACTTAATGAAGAAGAAAAACTTGAAGATCATCTTTTTGCTCTATGGAAAACTCTTAAGTCCAATAAAGAGTATTTATTGACACTAAAACAATCGGCAAATGTGGATGTATTTTGTGGGTATAGATCAAGTAGTCATACTGCTGGCGTAGATGTCTCTTACCGCGCACTAGAGATATTTCAGGAGCTAGAAATTGATTTCAGCTTATCAATTATCACGACATAACGAACCGTTTAAGCCATTCGCTTCGCTCACTAGACCGCGCTTAGGAGTGTTACTGGAATAATGCGAGCAAGAAAAGAATTAATAGAATCTTTACTATCTTTGGCAGAGCCTACCGAAAGTCTTATGCAAGAGCTAAAGGAATACGGTTGGGACTCTGAATATGAGCTTGGTGTGCTGACGCCACAACATATGAAAAATGTCTTAAAACTCTATCTTGTTGGCTCGCTATCTGAAAATGAAGTTATAGATTGGGCTAACGCTATAGAACGAAGGGACGACATTGGCCTTTTACAATCGCATGCTGAGGTTCTTGAGGAAATGGTTTTTTGGTTATCTAACCCTTCAATTAATTATTCAATAACACCAAGTTTAGCTAATCGCATCCTCCTACACCTAGCGAATAACACTATTGCATAAACCATAAAATTTAACAAAGTGGTCAAACTTCGTTCCACTGGACAGAATTTAAATCGCGGAATTATAGAGCTAAGTGCATTATGATCGAAAAGACAGAAATGTTTGAACTAGCAATTAAAGCTTGCCCTAGCTTTAAGCCTGCGTGGGAAGAATTCCTAGACGATTGGATGGATGAAAAGGAATTGCCCTTATATTTAGCACTTGGCAGCCTTTCTCGGCACATTTCTTCGCTTGTAGAAACTCAGCAAGTTTCAGAACTTACAGAATTGTTTGAAGTTGTTGAGCGCTGGCTCATTGAGGGAAG
>NZ_JBVAYG010000027.1:0-21584 GCF_055413365.1 Pseudaeromonas sp. HNCC25DJ182
CAGAAACACAAAAAATGCCGAATTCGGGTTTGTTCGCTGATTTATCCAGCAATGCGGTTGTTTATGAATCACTATAGCGTCAATCCAACGAGTTCTTTGGCCTGACTCGCGTGAAAAAGAGAGTTAAACACTCGGCGTAGAGCCGATTAGCTGTCTCTACGCCAAAACATCATCTGGCTAGCATGTATCAGCTAGTTACTGACTGATAGTGAACCTTCCATCTTGCAGATCCAGAACCAAGGGTCTTCCCGGTGCGGCCTTGCCAGACAAGATCGCTTGCGCCAACGGATTTTCCACTTCTTGTTGAATCGCTCGCTTGAGTGGGCGGGCCCCATAGACAGGATCAAATCCCGCTTCGGCCAGATGAGCCAGCAAGCTGTCTCGCAACTCCACCTTATACCCCATATCTTCGAGCCGCTTCAGTAATCCGGCCAATTGAATGCGCGCGATCGACTCTATGTGTTCCCGGCTCAGTGGATGGAACACGACCGTTTCATCGATCCGGTTCAGGAACTCAGGACGGAAACTATGGGACAATACATCCAGTACCATGAGTTTCATCTCGTCATAGGTAGATGAGCCATGCTGCTCCTGAATCAAATCAGAGCCCAGATTCGAGGTCATAATCACCACTGCATTCCGGAAATCGACCGTTCGTCCCTGACCATCCGTGAGACGGCCATCATCGAGCACCTGCAATAGGATGTTGAAAACATCCGGATGCGCCTTCTCGATTTCATCCAGCAAGATGACCGAATAGGGCTTACGGCGTACAGCCTCCGTCAGATAACCACCTTCCTCGTAACCCACATATCCGGGAGGGGCACCCACCAGCCGCGCCACACTGTGCTTCTCCATAAACTCGGACATATCGATGCGCACCATGGCGTCCTGCGTATCAAAAAGATACTCGGCCAATGCCTTACACAATTCTGTCTTTCCGACACCGGTAGGCCCGAGGAATAGAAACGAACCAATCGGACGCATGGGATCGGACAGTCCAGCGCGGCTGCGGCGAATAGCATTAGCGACGGCATCCACTGCTTCATTCTGCCCAATCACCCGAGTGTGTAACTGCTCTTCCATCCGCAACAACTTCTCTTTCTCGCTCTCCAGCATCCGTGCTACCGGAATACCGGTCCAACGGGCCAGCACCTCGGCAATTTCGGCATCTGTGACTCGATTGCGTAATAACTTTTCGTCATGCATTTCAGCCTGAGAGGCCAGATCAAGCTGCTTCTCCAACTCCGGGATACGGCCATAACGCAGCTCGGACATGCGACCTAAGTCCTGGGCTCGGCTCGCGACTTCAAACTCCTGCCGAGCCTTTTCCAGCTGAGCCTTAATGTGCTGGGTTCCCGCTAAGGATGCTTTCTCGGCTTTCCACACCTCTTCGAGCTCGTTGTACTCGCTATCCTTTTCTTTGATCTCCTGATTGATGAGATCCAGGCGCTGCACACTGGCGGCATCCGCCTCTTTCATCAACGCCTGCTGCTCCATCTTCAGCTGGATGATGCGTCGTTCCAGGCGATCCAGCTGCTCCGGCTTGGAGTCGATCTGTAGCCGGATACTGGCTGCCGCCTCATCGATCAGGTCGATGGCTTTGTCCGGCAACTGACGATCCGAGATATAACGGTGCGACAGCGTTGCGGCCGCAACGATGGCCGGATCGGTGATCTGAACATGATGGTGTAACTCATACCGCTCTTTGAGCCCGCGCAAGATAGCTATGGTGTCTTCGACGCTCGGCTCTTCAATCAGCACTTTTTGGAAGCGACGTTCAAGTGCCGCATCCTTCTCTATATATTGCCGGTATTCATCCAGCGTAGTCGCACCCACGCAGTGCAACTCCCCCCGCGCCAATGCGGGTTTAAGCATATTCCCCGCATCCATGGCGCCTTCGGCTTTGCCTGCGCCAACCATGGTGTGCAACTCATCAATGAAGAGGATGACGTTCCCCTCTTCCTTGGCCAGCTCGCTCAGCACAGCCTTGAGCCGCTCCTCAAACTCACCACGATACTTGGCACCAGCCACCAGCGAGCCCATGTCCAACGACAGCACTCGCTTATTTTTCAATCCTTCGGGTACTTCACCATTGATGATGCGCTGGGCCAAGCCTTCGGCGATGGCAGTCTTACCCACCCCCGGCTCACCGATCAACACCGGATTATTCTTGGTCCGGCGTTGCAGTACCTGAATGGTTCGCCGTATCTCTTCATCGCGACCGATAACCGGATCCAGCTTGCCCCGTTCGGCACGTTCGGTCAGGTCGATGGTGTACTTTTCCAGAGCCTGACGTTTCTCTTCTGCTTCCGGATCCTCGACCTTATTGCCACCACGGACCTGCTCGATGGCTTTTTCCAGCTTGTCTTTGACCAATCCGCAGGCTTTGAGAATATCGCCCAGCTGACCTCGATCCTCGAGCCCTGCCAAAACGAACATTTCGGAGGAGATAAACTTGTCCTGCCGCTGCTGGGCATACTTGTCACACATATTGAGCACCCGACCCAATTGCGGCGACAACTGCACATCCCCATCGACTCCGCTGACCTTGGGCAGGCGATCCAGCTCTTGAGTCAGCCGACTACGTAACGTTGAGACATCAGCTCCCGCGAGTGTCAGCAGCGGGCGAATAGAGCCCCCCTCCTGATTCAACAGTGCCAACATCAAATGAATGGGTTCAATAAATTGATGATCACGCCCCAATGCCAATGACTGGGCATCGGAGATCGCAATTTGAAACTTGCTGGTGAGACGATCCAGACGCATTTCGCTCTCCCTTCTTCTTTGTAACAACGCGGCGCATCGAACTGATGAGCCGACCTTGCTATAGAAGATGGGGGTTATTGGTCTGGATTCAAGTTGCTGTGGTTAATTTTGCGCCATTAACCAGATCAAACCGCTCATGCGTCCAGTCTGGCCATCGCGGCGATAGGAATAAAATTGTTCGGGATCGCTGTATGTGCACAGCTGCCCGCCATAGACCTGCAGCACCCCGACTCGTGCCAAGCGCTGACGAGCCAGCAGGAACAGATCCCCTAACCACTTGTCGTCCTCTGGAGCCGACAGAGTCGAGGATACAAACGCGCTCGCAGCAGCAGGATCCTGCTGTATAAAATGCGCTCGTACCTCAGCGCCCACTTCAAATGCCGTTGCTCCAATCGCTGGCCCTAACCAGACCAGGATCTCCTGACTCGGTACCTGCATGGCAGCAACCGTCTGCTCCAGCACGCCATCGCAGAGACCACGCCAACCCGCATGTGCAGTCGCTACTACGGTTCCAGCCCGATCACAAAACAGCACCGGCAAGCAATCAGCCGTCATGACCGTCAAGGCTACATCGGTCAATCGAGTTACCGCCGCATCCGCGGTAGGAGCCGTTACCGGTTGTGCGGCGCGAGTGGAATCGACCGGATAGACAACCGTGCCATGCACCTGATTCAACCACACCGGCTCTTGGGACAAATGGAGCGACTCCCGGAGCTGATGACGGTTGGCCGCCACCGCCGCAGGGTCATCTGCCACATGAGCACCCAGATTCAACCCGGCAAACACTCCCAAGCTTTCACCACCCTCACGGGTGGTGAAACAGGCCTGCACCTGAACGGGTGCAGGCCAGTCCGGGTAAATCAGACCCATACCAAATCATCCGGATTCGCGGCGGTATCGGCGCGCAGCACATCAATAAGATCGATCATGTCCTGCGGGATCGGTGAATGCCATTCCATCAACTCGCAAGTGACCGGATGTGCCAGACGCAGCATGGTGGCATGCAGTGCCTGACGTCGGAAACCGCGCAAGGCAGCCGTGAACTCCGGTGTGGCGTTGCGAATGGGGCGCAGACGACCGCCATAGACAGGATCGCCGATCAGCGGATGCTTGATATAGGCCATATGCACACGGATCTGGTGAGTCCGACCGGTTTCCAAACGCAAACGCAAACGGGTGTGCGCACGGAATTTTTCCATTACCCGATAGTGGGTCACTGCCGGTTTGCCCGTTGGCGTTACGGCCATGTGTGTTCTGAGGTTGGCATGGCGGCCTATCGGTTCATCGACTGTGCCACCAGCTGTCATATGACCGACCGCAATGGCTTCATACTCACGGGTGATGTCGCGGCGCTGCAAGGCATCCACCAGATGGGTCTGGGCCGGGATCGACTTGGCAATCACCATCAAGCCTGTGGTGTCCTTATCCAACCGGTGGACGATACCGGCGCGAGGTACCTCGGCAATCTCCGGATAGCGATACAGCAGGGCGTTCAGCACAGTGCCATCCGGAGTCCCGGCACCTGGATGCACCACCAGGCCGGCCGGTTTGTCGATCACCAGAATATGCTCGTCTTCGTAGACGATATTCAGTTCGATGTCCTGGGGCTGCCAGCGCGTTTCGTCGGCCAGCTCTGCCGCGATCAGCACCTGTTGCCCGGCCAGGACGCGCTCACGGGGGAGATTGACCAGCTTGCCATCCAGACTCACTTTGTCGTCCAGGATCCACTCCTTGATCCGGGTTCTGGAGTAATCCGGGAACAGATCGGACAGCGCCTGATCCAGACGTTTGCCGTAATGGCGGTCCTCAAATGTTCCGGTTAATTCGATAGCTTGGCTCATGGATGATCTCTAGGTTTGGATAGGCAATTGGCGCATTCTATCTTTTCTTTTGCCTGAGCTTAACGGATACTTCTGCAATTCTGGCAAACCGGATCCTATTTGCATGTTCAAGAAGTCTCACTTGCTGCTCCCCCTGACGTTGATCCTGGCCTTGCTGGCCGGGTGCTCCTCCACCGATAAAGAGAAGGTGCCGGACGAGCCGCCAGAGAAGCTGTTCCAACAGGCGCAAGAGAAACTCGACGCCAGTAACTATGCCAAAGCCGTTGAATTGCTTGAAGCTTTAGACTCCCGCTATCCCTTCGGTCCCTATTCTGCCCAGGTACAGATGGACCTGATCTACGCCTACTACAAGGATGGCGATACCGCCCACGCCATCGCCAATATCGACCGTTTTTTGCGGCTGAATCCGACCCATAAAGATGTCGATTATGTTTATTACATGCGCGGTCTGACCAACATGCAGGCGGATTACAACTTCTTCCATCACACGCTAGGCATTGATCGCTCCGATCGGGACCCAAGCTATGCCCGACAAGCCTTCCGTGACTTTAAATCGATACTGACCCGTTACCCGAACAGCCAATACGCCGCCGACGCCCACGCCCGGATGATCAGCCTCAAGGATCGTCTAGCCAAGTACGATCTGGCGGTGGCTGACTACTACTGGCGCCGTGGAGCCTGGATTGCGGCGGCCAATCGTGGCAAGGGGATTGTAGAAAACTACACCGACACCACGGCAGTTGAACCGGCACTGGAAATCATGGTCAAGAGCTACGACAAACTGGCCCTGACCGACTTGGCCAGTCACGCCCGTCAAGTGTTAGCGGCTAACTATCCGGATAACGATCTGCTCAAGCGCTAATCGTCTTCGCACCAGAACCAACAATAACGCCGACTTTCGTCGGCGTTATTTTTTGCAGCAGCACCAGACCTGAACTCACTCAGAGGGAGATCAGTGGGAGAGATAGCACTCGAGAAACGCATCGAAGCTGATGTGATCGGTGGCTTCGATCTCCTGCTGTTTGGCTAACGAGGCATGAGCCTCATCGGCAAAGTAGGCTCCATCCCAGAAAGTCAGATCTTCACCGCGCAGCTGCTGTCGGTAGGTCTCTGCCAGCTCCCGACCGTAGGCACCGTTATCCATATCGTGAGTCAACAGATGGTCCAGCAAGCGGGCCGACAAGGTCTGGGTCGGATCATGCAGCTTCTCTTTTTGTGCCTGCAGGGCGATCTGGTATTGCACTCGCCCATAGGCCCGATCCAGTAACTGTGCCACCTGCAACAACTCATCAAATAACTGATCGCCCCAGGCCCGCAAGGAGAGCTCGCCATTGGCGGTCTGCAACATTAGTCCTGGCCGACGGCCCTCGAGCACCACTTGTGTCAGGTTATGGCGATTGCGCCGGACTTCATCCTCGCCCAGCGGAGCCGAAGGTTTAAGCAGGCACCACACCAGGAACAGATCCAGGAAGCGTAGTTGCTGGATGTCGACCCCCAAGGGGCTAAACGGATTGATATCCAGAGTCCGCAGCTCGATATATTCGATACCGCGGTGCTCCAGCGCCGTCAGGGTGCGCTCTCCGGCGCGAGGAGAACGTTTGGGCCGGATCGGCGCATAGAGTTCGTTTTCCAGTTGCAGCACATTGTCGTTGAGCTGCCGGTAAACACCATCCACCTTGACGCCGAGCGCGGTGAACTCTTCGGTCTTGGTCCGCAGAGCACGGCGCACACTCATCAAGTAGCTGTCCAGATTGTCATGGTTAATGCCCAGGCTGGCCTGAGCCTTGTTGGTATAGCCCAGATCCGAGAGCCGCAACGAGGTGGCATAGGGCAAATAGAGAGTGCCCTTCCCGAGTTTCTGGAACGGCAGTCCCGTTTCGCGTCCCTGCAGAAACGAGCTACACAGCGCCGGAGAGGCACCGAACAGATAAGGAATCAGCCAGCCAAACCGGTACACATTACGGATCAGCCCCATATAACCGTCAGAGATGAAGCGCTTGCACTGACAGCGCACTCCACGCACATCCTGCCACTCGCTCCAGAAGCTGTCCGGCATCGAGAAGTTATAGTGAACGCCAGCGATCACCTGCATCAAACTGCCATAGCGATGATGCAACCCTTGCCGGTAGAGGGTCTTCATCCGTCCCAGATTCGAGTTGCCGTATTGCGCCAGGCGAATACTCTCTTCACCGCCGATAAAGCAAGGCATCGACAGCGGCCATAACCGCTCCTCGCCCAGATGCTGTACCGAATAGCGATGAATGTCCCCCAGCTGGGAGAGCAGGGTCTCCATGGAATCGGAAGCTGGCGTGATAAATTCCATCAAGCTTTCCGAATAATCCGTGGTGATGTTCGGATGGGTCAATGCCGAACCCAGCACCTGGGGATGATCGCTCTGCGCCAATCGCCCCTCAGGGGTAATGCGCAGTCCTTCCCGCTCTATGCCCCGACGAATACCCCGGACCGAACCAATCCGCTCTGCGGTATTGAGCTGTTCGAGCATATCCGTCAGTGAGACCTCTGATTTCATACAATTCCTTAATCAGCCGGGCGTCTTCAGATGCCTGCAGCCTGGTTCGATGTATAGCGATAAATAGGAAGGTGGAGTTCAGCCAGCGACTTTTCAAGCCGCTTGGCATCCCCAACCACAACAATGACCATTTTGTCTGGATCCAGCCAGCGCGCTGCCTGATGTTGCAATTGCCGGGCACTGATGGCTTGCACCAGTTGTTGCTGACGCAGAATGTAATCAGGCTGCAGTTGGAGAGTGGCCAGGGTCAATAGAAAACCAGCTTTCTGCCCCAGCGTTTCGTAGGAAAGGGCATCCTGACGAGAAAACGCCGATTTCAGATAAGCCAGCTCGGCCGGACTCGGGCCGCTGCGAGCATAGGCTCCGGCCGCCTTGAGCATCTGACGCAAGGCATCCACAGTGGCATCGGCTCGCACATCCGAGCTGACGACAAATTCCCCCACATCCCGATAGGCGTTGAAGCTGCTATTGGCGCCATAGGTGTACGCCTTCTCTTCGCGGAGCAACAGATTGAGTCGGCTATTGAAGTTGCCACCCAGGCTGAAATTCATCAACTGAGCCTGAAAATAATCGCCCGTGACATCAATTGGCAGTGCCCGTCGTCCGACGCGCAGGGTCGATTGCACAGCATCGGGTAGGTCCACCAGATAGATCCCGGGTTTAGCTTGTGGCTCGTGCGGCAGCAGGCTTGGCAATGAGCTGGCTTTGCCAAAACGCTGGCTGAGGAACTGTAACTGCGGCAAAAGCTGGACTTGATCGATATCTCCCACCACGACCACAACCCCACCAGCGGTATGATAGTAGTGCTCATAGTAGTGACGGACATCGTCCAGGGTCAGCGCTTGCAACGTCTTGATATAGCCATCATCGGGCTCGGAGAGCGGCGATGCCGGGCCATAGATCAGCCGGTTGAAGGCATTGTCAGCCAAGGTGTCAGGCTCTCGCTCACTCTGCTTCCGAGCCTGGATCAACTGGTTTTTCAGGCGGATGAAGTCGCTGTCGCGAAAGCCGGGACTGGTCAGCAACTCCTGCACTAGAGCCAGAGTTTGCGGCAGATTCTCGGTCAGAGAGGAGATGCT
The DNA here is from genome assembly GCF_055413365.1 of Pseudaeromonas sp. HNCC25DJ182. Classification (NCBI taxonomy): domain Bacteria; kingdom Pseudomonadati; phylum Pseudomonadota; class Gammaproteobacteria; order Aeromonadales; family Aeromonadaceae; genus Pseudaeromonas; species Pseudaeromonas sp. HNCC25DJ182. The sequence continues at coordinate 8,220 of NZ_JBVAYG010000027.1, forward strand.
GATGGCCGTGTCATACATGCCGGCCGAGATGCGGATCCCGGATCCCAACCGCTCCAGCTCATCGCTGAGTTGCTCCCCGGTCAACCGCTTCGTGCCTTGTCGCACCATCAGAGCCGTCAGGTTGGCAAGACCGGCCTGAGTGGCCGACTCCACCCGGCGTCCACCCGGTAAGGTAATGGTCAACGACACGGCCGGGATCTCCCGATTCACACTGCCTAACACCTCCATCTGCGCTCCCAACGGCTGCCGCCAGATCGTGGGGACCGGCATGGTCACCGCCGGACCACTGGCTGGCATACGGCTGCGATCGAACCGATCCTGCACCGTCCGCAATTTCGGCTCGGTCACCGTCTGATGCGCAGCGAGCGTCCGCGGGGCCGGAACATAGTTCTGGCTCGCAACCGCCCAGCGAGGCTCACCCTTGGGTACCACGCTCAGCAGCACCCTGTGCCGATCGGCAATATGCTGGCGATAGGCGATCATCACCTGTTCGGCGGTCACCGCCTCCAGGCGCTGCAGGAAATGCAGGCTGGCATTGGGATCCCCCTCCATCACCTGGCCATAAGAGAGGGCGTTGACCTTGTCCTCGACACTTTCCAGCCGCCAGACGGCCTGGGCACGCAATCCGCCCTTGATCCGAGCCAGATCCTCGGGCTGTACCCCGCGCTGGGCGAAGCGTTCCAGAATGGCGGCCACCTTGTCGGCCAGGGGTTTCAGACTTGCTACCTTGCTGACGTTCGGCAATACCGTGAGCGACAGGCTGCAATCCAGCTCCCGGCAATTGAAGGAGGCATCGGCCTGCACCGCCAGACCGGGTTTCACCAACTCCTGATAGAAGAGTGCATTCTTGGAGCCCGCCAGGACCTGGGCTAGCACATCCAGAGCCGCCTCATCCTGGGAGCCGGCAGTGACATGGGTCGGTACCGTGATCAACAGCGCCGGTTGCTGGATGCTGTCTTCCAGCGTGACATAGCGATCCGCCGGCAGCGTCACCGGCATAGGTTTTGGTTTGCTCACCTCGGGGCCCGCAGGAATGGGGGCGAAGTAACGTTCAGCCCACGCCAGGGCCTGTTCGGGTTTGAAGTCTCCGCCTATGGTCACAGTCGCGTTATTCGGGCCATACCAGCGCAGAAAGAAGCGCTTGAGATCGTTCACATCGACCCGATTCAAGTCTTCCACATAGCCGATGGTATCCCAGGAATAGGGATGTTCCCGAGGATAGAGCGACTCGCCATTGACTTCACTCACTCGCCCATAAGGCTGGTTGTCCATGCGCTGAGCCCGTTCGTTCTTGACCGTGGCGCGCTGCACCTCGAACTTCTTCTGGCTCACCGCATCGAGCAGGAAGCCCATCCGATCGGCCTCCAACCAGAGCACCTTTTCCAGCTCGTTGGCAGGCACTGTCTGGTAATAGTTAGTCATATCCTGGCCCGTGCCGCCGTTGACCGTTCCCCCCACCGCCTCGATCAGCTTGAAGTGCTGCTGATCCCCCACATGTTTGGAGCCCTGGAACATCATGTGCTCGAAAAAGTGGGCGAAGCCGGTCATCCCCTGCACTTCCCGGGCGGAACCGACGTGATAGCTGACATTGACATGTACCAAGGGGTCGGAGTGATCCGGATGCAGGATCAGCGTCAGACCATTGTCCAGGCGATACATCTGATAGGGGATCAATAGAGAGCCCGGTTTTGCCGGCTGCTCGGCCACCAGCCTCGGTCCAGCCGCCGCTGTAGAAACCGTCGCTGCTAGTGGCGCAGACACACTCCCAGCCACCAGCACACACCACAAGCCCACACGGGCCAAAATCGAATGCTTCACCACCACCTCTCGATGCCAAACCAAATTTCGGACGCCAGCAGTCAAACCCATAACCCTGCCGCCATCACCACCAATCCATATCGCACCGTTTTACCGAGCAAGATCAGAACCAGGGAGATCCAGAACGACCAGCGCAACCAACCGGCCAGTAAACACAACGGATCACCGACTACTGGCACCCAGGCCAGCAGCAGAGACCAGTAACCATAACGCTGCAACCAGCCCAGCGCTCTTCTATGTTCTGCTACATGTTCTGCCGTATGCTGCGCAGGGTCGGCCAACTGTCGCAACGGCCGGTAACGCGCCAGCCAGTAACCCATGCACCAGCTGGTCATGGAGCCCAGCACATTACCCACAGTAGCGACCCCCAGCCACCACAGCCATTGCTGAGGAGCCTGGAGCAGCACAGCGCCCAGAGCCAGCTCCGAACTACCGGGAAGCAGGGTTGCCGAGGTATAGGCGCTCAACAACAAGCCCCAGCTTTGCCAGTCCATGTTCACTGTCTCCTAAATCCGCTGCGCCGCGAAATAGCCACGGCCAACCCGCAACCGGGGCCGTGATCCGGGGTTGAGTCATTACCTGGGTCTGCGGTTACAATCAGCCAAGAATGTTCCCGAGGATACAAGGCCACTACCACCATGACCAGACTCTTTCTACTACCACTGCTGCTGTCACTGTGCTGGCTGATTTTCCTGCTGTGGATGCGCATCCCGCTGCGACAGGGGGTGAAGGGATTTTACTGGATCATCGGCCTGGGCGGCGGCTTGGCCGCCCTGCTCAGCCTGTTGATGTGGTTGACTCGTTAGTCTGCGGTTCTTTCTATCATCCTGAACTACCAGTAATTTTCCATGCTGATCTGGCCCGTCTCGCGCCGCAGATGCTTGCGCAAGCCTCGTGACTGCAGCACCTGCAGCGTCTCCTTGACCATGGCCGGATTGCCACACAGCATCACCTGACTCGATGCCGGATCCAGCGTCAAACCGACATGGGCCTCGAAGCGACCATCGGCGATGGCATCCGGGATCCGACCATGAATGCCAACAGGCCACAGCTCCCGAGTGACAAACGGCACATAGTGTAACCGCCCCGGCCAGCGCAGCTGCAGTTCGGCAAGCAGAGGCTGATAACTCAACTCCGCCCCCAACCGCACGCCATGGGCCAGCACCAGCTGTTCAAACCGCTCAAACACGCGCCCCTCGGCCAGCAGTGACAGGAAGGGACCAATGGCCGTGCCGGTCGATAACATCCACAGTTCGCGGCCGGCGGGCAATTCATCCAGGGTCAGAAACCCGCTAGCCTGACGGGCCAGCCAGAGCCCGTCCCCGACCTGCAGCCGTTGTAGATGGGGGGTCAGACGGCCGTCGGGGATCAGAATCACATAGAACTCGTGATACCCGACGTTCGGAGGATTCACAAACGAGTAGGCGTGAGCCACTCGCTGCAACTCGGCACCAGGCATCTGCGGTAACCATAATCCCAGCCGGGTAAACTGCCCCGCGGTATAGGGTTCCAGATCTGCCTCGACGCGCAGGGAAAACAGTTTGTCTGTCCAGTGCGTCACCTGGGTGACTCGCCCTTCAACCCAATCCGTCATGATTGTGTCTCCTTCATGGCCGTCTACCCTTTCAATCTAGCGCCAAACCGGCCGGTATAACACAGAGTCGAAGCAAGGCTATTCGCGAGCAGGGCGTCTGCCCGGCAATAGCATGAAAGCCGGAGTCGATGGCCCAATGTTCATGACCCGACTACCCTTAGCCTGACGCGGCTCGCGCGGCTCGCCATCGCCGCAGCGGGAGTCCAATGCCACCGGCGCTCCCGAAACAAGGTTGCAGTTTGTAAAGTCGGCCTATCGGAATGCAGACGCCAGATGATCACAAACCGTGCTTCATGTACCATAGCGCGCCATTTTTCCCGTTAGTTTTCCCTCAGTTTTTCTGTGTGGCTTTGGAGTTGTTAATGCCTTTTGCACTTGGCCAGCGTTGGATTAGTGATACCGAGACCGATCTGGGTCTGGGTACCGTGGTTGCCCTGGAAGGACGCATGGTTACCCTGCTGTTCCCCGCCAGTGGCGAAAACCGGATTTATGCCAAGGACGATGCCCCGGTCACCCGGGTGCAGTTTCACGTAGGCGATACCATTACCAGTCACGAAGAGTGGCAACTGGAAATTGATGCGGTCGATGAACAGGGGGGCCTGCTGGTGTATCACGGCACCCGTCTGGACACCCAGGAACCGGTCACTCTCAAGGAGGTGTTTTTAAGCCACTTCCTCAAATTCAATAAGCCGCAGGATCGGTTGTTCGCCGGTCAGATCGACCGTCTTTCCCGTTTCAGCCTGCGGTATCAGGCCCTGGTCCACCAGCATGCCCGCCGTCGCAGTCCGACCCGGGGCCTGGCCAGTGGCCGTGTCAGCCTGATCCCGCACCAGTTGCACATAGCCCGCGAAGTCGGCCATCGCCATGCGCCACGGGTGCTGCTGGCCGATGAAGTCGGTCTGGGCAAGACCATCGAAGCCGGGATGATCATCTATCAGCAACTGCTTTCCGGTCGTGCCCAGCGCGTCCTGGTGCTGGTGCCGGAATCCCTGCAACACCAGTGGCTGGTCGAGATGCTGCGCCGGTTTAATCTGCACTTCTCGCTGTTTGACGAAGAGCGCTGCATCGAATCGGCCCATGATGCCGAGAACCCATTCGAAACCGAACAACTGGTGATCTGCAGTCTGGAGTGGTTGCGCAAGAAGCGCGCCCGCTTCGACGAAGTCCATGCCGCACCTTGGGATCTGCTGGTCGTCGACGAAGCCCACCATCTGGAATGGAACGACGAGGCTCCGAGCCGCGCCTACCAGATTGTCGAAGCATTGGCCGAAGAGACCCCCGGCGTACTGCTGCTGACCGCGACCCCGGATCAACTGGGTCATCAGAGTCACTTTGCCCGTCTGCGGCTGCTGGATCCGGAGCGCTTCTACGATTACGAAGCCTTCCTGGCCGAAGAGCAATCCTATGGCCAGATCGCCGGGATTGCCCAGCAACTGCTGGAGGGCGGTGATCTGGATGCCAACAGCCAGCAACTGCTGCGCGATTGTCTGGATGGTCTGGACCCGGCCGCCCTGAGCGATAGTCAGCAACGGGAGCAACTGTTACATGCCCTGCTGGATCGGCATGGCACCGGCCGCATCCTGTTCCGTAATACCCGCTCGGCAATCCAGGGCTTCCCGGAACGTCACCTCAACCTCTACCCCATGGCCCTGCCCGAGCAGTACAAAACCGCGATCAAGGTAATGGGCATGATGGGTGGCAACAGTGGCGATGCCGATACCCGCGCCCGTCGTTACCTGTATCCAGAAAAAATATTCCAGCAATTTGAAGGCGATGCCGCCACCTGGACCCAGTTTGATCCGCGAGTGGACTGGCTGTTGGCCCTGCTGAAGTCAGCGCGCCACGACAAGGTACTGGTCATCTGCTCCGAAGCGGCTACCGCCCTGACGCTGGAAAATGCCCTGCGGACCCGCGAGGGGATCCGCGGTGCCGTGTTCCACGAAGAGATGTCCCTGCTGGAGCGGGATAAGGCGGCGGCCTATTTCGCCCAGGAAGAGGCGGGCGCCCAGGTGATGCTCTGCTCGGAAATCGGCTCCGAAGGCCGGAACTTCCAGTTTGCCCGTCATCTGGTGCTGTTCGATCTGCCGCTGAATCCGGACCTGTTGGAGCAACGCATCGGTCGTCTGGATCGGATCGGTCAGTTGAACATTGTCGAAATCCACGTCCCCTATCTGCAGGATACCGCGCAGGAGACGCTGCAGAACTGGTATCACCTCGGCCTCAATGCCTTCGAGGAAACCTGCCCGACCGGGCGTGTGGTTTTCGAATCGGTACGCGACGAGCTGTTCAGCCTGCTGGCCGATAATGTCACCGACCCGCAACTGCTGGAGCCCTTGTTCAGTCGCACTCGGAGCGAGCACGACACCCTGAAAGCCAAATTGGAGCAGGGTCGGGATCGACTGCTGGAGATCCACTCCGGTGGTGGTCGCGGTGCCCAGGCGCTGGTCGAAGAGCTGGCCGAAGAGGATGATCAGACCGCGCTGGTGAGTTTCGCCCTGCAACTGTTTGATGACATCGGCATCCAGCAGGATGATCGTGGCGAAAATGCCCTGGTACTGACGCCGGGCGATCATATGCTGGTTCCCAGCTTCCCCGGGTTGCCGGAGGATGGCATGACCATCACCTTCGAGCGCAATACCGCGCTCTCCCGGGATGATCTGACCTTCGTTACCTGGGATCACCCGCTGATCCGTGGCGGCATCGATCTGATCCTGGGCTCGGAAATCGGCTCCACCTCGGTGGCCCTGCTGAAGAACAAGACCCTGCCGGCCGGCGCCCTGATGCTGGAATTGGTGTTCGTGGCCGAATCGGCCAGCCATCCACAGCTCTACCGCTTCCTGCCACCGACGCCAATCCGCTTGCTGCTGGACAAGAACGGCAATAATCTGGGCGACAAGGTCGCGTTCCACGCTTTTGATCGTCAGCTCAGCCCGGTCAATCGCCACCTGGGCAGCAAGTTGGTCGGAGCCTCCCAAGCGGTGATCCACGGTTTGATCCAGCAGGCAGAGGCTGTGGCCGCGCCACGGCTGGAACAGATTGTCACCGATGCCCGCGCCACCATGCTGCAAACATTGGGCAATGAGTTGGCCCGCTTGAGCGCCCTCAAGGCTGTCAACCCGACGGTGCGGGACAGCGAGCTGGATCATCTGCGCGAGTTGCAACAGGAGTTGGGCCATTTGCTGGATCAGACCCAGCTCAAGCTCGACTCCTTGCGCTTTATCGTGGTCGCGCACGGTTAAGCAGACGCGGCCATGGGAGCTCGCCTCCCATGGCCGCGGTGCAATCCGGTTGATGACAAAGGTAACGCCTTCCCGATTTCCCAGACGAGAGCAGAATGAGCACATTCCATTACGATCCACCCCGTGAACCCTTCCTCGATATCCTGTTCGAGGATGAACACATCATGGTGGTGAACAAGCCCAGCGGTATCCTGAGTGTCCCGGGTAAGGCCGTTGAACACTTCGATAGTATTGCCAGCCGGGTCAAGAGCCTCTATCCCCAGGGGGGTGCCGTCCATCGCCTGGATATGGGTACCTCGGGCGTCCTGGTGGTCGCCAAGACCGCTCAGGCTACCAGCGCCCTCGGCCGTCAGTTCCAGGATCGCAAGACCGAGAAGTACTATTACGCCTGGGTCTGGGGGCAAGTGGAAAAGCTCGAGGGCACCATCGACCTGCCGCTGTGTGTGGACTGGGAAAATCGTCCGCGCCAGCAGGTGAATTTTGAGCAGGGTCGCCGCGCCATCACCCACTATATCTGTCTGCGTGTCGAAGCGGACCGCAGTCTGATGAAGCTCAAACCCATCACCGGTCGCTCCCATCAGCTGCGAGTCCACATGATGGAACTGGGACATCCGATCCTGGGGGATCATCTGTATGCCAGCCCGGAGGCGGAGGCGGCCGCGCCACACCTCTATCTGCACGCCGCCATGCTCAGTTTTTACCATCCCATCAGTAACCAGAAGCTCACCTTCGAGGCTCCAGCCCCCTTCCCGCTATAAGCCGACAGGCTCTTTCGCCGTCGGCGGGAAGGGCCTATTATCTCCTTGAATCAACAAGGAGAAATCTATGCGCTTGCCGAGTCTGTTGCTCTGTCTGTTGCTCTGCGCCCCTCTGCTAGCAGCGGAAACCGGAGCTGAATCAGCACCTGCGCCTGAAGCAACCCAGTCGGAGTCCGCCACCCCCGAAGCCAACGCGACTGCCGCTGCAGACAGCTCGGACTCTGATCTCTACTGGCAATCCCAGGATTGGCAAGATGCCGGACAAGCCAAACAGGTCGGCGATCAGGTCACCTTGCTGCACAAGAGCAATCAGGGCTACCGCCTGGGGTTGGCACTGCTACTGCCGGACTGGCAGCAGGTCGCCGATCTGCTGCCGCTGAGCCGTAGTCTGAATGACCAGGGATTCGATACCCTCATCATGCTGCCGAGCCCCCATCAGTTGACCCTGGATCCCAATGACGAGAAGGATCAACCGGCCATCGACGCCTTCCGTGAGCTCTGGCAACGTAAACTAACCTCCTTGCAGGAAAACAGCGGCGACAGCAGCGGGTACCAGTTGATCATTGCCGCCGGTAGTAGCGCCGCCTGGCTCAGCGGTCTGCTCAGTACCGAGGCCTTGGCACCACCGGATGCCCTGGTGTTGGTGGATGCCTTTTATCCGGCCCCGGATGCCAACGAGATCCTGGCCCACGAGATCGCCACTACGCCGTTCCCGGTCCTCGATTTGTATCGCGAGCATCAGGTGAGCTGGCTGGATCTGGCGGCCAATGCCCGTCGCCTCGAAGTCGAGCGCAACAGCAAGCTCGACTGGCGACAAATCCCGCTAAGTGATCCCGACGAGCGCGAGACACAACTCGCGGGTTGGTTGCGTCATCTGGGATGGAAGTAACGACCCATGACTGGAGTCCCCATGGCGGTTTCAATTGTATTTCTGGATCGCGATACCCTGCCCGCACGCATTGCGCTGCCGGCCCCTGCGTTTGTCCATCACTGGCAGGAGTATCCGTCGACATCGTCCGAGCAGGTGGTCCCCCGATTACAGGGCGCCACGATTGCCATCATCAACAAGGTGCGGATCGGCGAGATGGAACTGGCCGCGTTGCCGCAACTGCTACTCATCGCCGTGGCAGCAACCGGTACCGACAATGTGGATCTGGAGGCCTGCCGTCGACACGGTGTCGCCGTCTGCAATGTACAGGGCTATGCGGAACATGCCGTGGTCGAACATGCCCTGGCTCTGATGCTGGCCCTGGCCCGCAATCTGCCGGCCTACCAAAGCGCCTTACGCGCTGGAGCCTGGCAGCAGAGTCCGCATTTTTGCTATTTTGGCCCCGGGATCCATGATCTGGCAGGCAAAAAACTCGGTCTGATTGGCAGTGGCGTGCTGGGTCGCAACATGGCGCGACTGGGTCAGGCTCTGGGGATGGAGGTGCGCTTTGCTGCCCGCCGCCATGGCACCATCGATCACGCCCCGCTCCACACCTCGGCGGACACACTCGAACGACTGCCCCGATTGCCGTTTGATGAGCTGCTGGGCAGCAGCGATGTCATCTCCCTGCATTGCCCGCTGAATGATGAAACCCGGAATATGTTGGGCGCACGGGAGTTCGGGATGATGAAGCCAGGCTCCTTGCTGATCAATACTGCCCGTGGCGCTCTGGTGGATGAAGAGGCACTGCTTGAGGCCTTGCAGAGCGGCCATCTGGCCGGTGCTGCCAGTGATGTGGCGCGCCGCGAGCCACCGCAAGCCGGGGATCCTCTACTGCGCGCTCTGGAGCTGCCGAATTTCATCCTCACCCCCCATGTCGCCTGGGCCAGTGATGAGGCAATGCAGACCCTCGCCAACCAGGTCATCGCCAATCTGGAAGCTTTTCAGCGTGGTGAAAGCCTGAGACGAGTGGTGTGATCCCGTAGCGGGAGGCATGATTTTTCCCCTCGACGCAGATCGCTGGATCTGACACCGACAAAAAACGGAGCCTCATGGGCTCCGTTTTCGGGTCAGGATATCAGGTGGTCATCAACCACACTTGGAGTCGCCGCAATTCAGGCAAGTCATGCAGCCATCCTTCTGGATCACGGCTTTGCTATGGCACTTGAAGCAGAGGGTGGCATTGGGCGGAAAACTCCCGACCTCATCATCACCGGGAACCTCTGCCGCCAGCTCAGCCTGCTTCTGCGCCAGGAACTCCTGCTGATGCTCGTCGAGGCCTGCGCTCTTGAGCATGCCAATGTTCACCAGATGCTGTTCGATGACATTGCCGATTTCAGCGATCAACGAGGGAACATACTTACCCTTGTTCCAGTAGCCGCCCCGAGGGTCAAACACAGAGCGCAACTCTTCCACCAGGAAGGTAATATCCCCACCCTTGCGGAATACCGCCGAGATGATGCGAGTCAGTGCCACAATCCACTGATAGTGCTCCATGCTCTTCGAGTTGATGAAGATCTCGAATGGACGCCGGATCTCGTGCTCAGTCCCCTCGTTCAACACCATGTCGTTGATGGTGATGAAGAGCGAATGTTCGGAGATATGCTCCGGAGTCTTGAGTTTATAAGTGGTCCCCATCAACTTCTCCGGGCGTTGCACCGTCTCATGCATATGGACGACGCGAGCAGCCTCTTGCTGCTCCTGCTCTTCCTTACTCTTTACCTTGTAACCAATAATCTTGCTTTGAATCTTCTTGACCATAAGGGGGCCCATCAATATACAGTGGCTCGCGCGTGAGCGCCGAGCAGGATCAGAACTTGCCGTAGTAGCCTTCTTTCAAGGCATCGTAAAGGTTGGCCGCCGAATGAATTTCGCCATCGTACTCCACCTCTTCGTTGCCCTTGAGCTGGACCACTGAGCCATCTTCCAGGGCAAATTCGTACAGGGTATTTTCCAGGTCCTTCTCTTTGACCAGAACACCCTGAAACGCCTCGGGATTAAAGCGGAAGGTGGTACAACCTTTCAGGCCCTGATCATAGGCATACATGTAGATATGCTTGAACTCCTCATAGGGGAAATCAGTCGGAACATTCGCAGTCTTGGAGATCGAGGAGTCAATCCAGCGTTGTGCCGCAGCCTGGATATCCACATGCTGAGTCGGATTAATATCATCGGCGGTGATGAAATAGTCCGGCAACGCGGACTCAGGATCCTGACTATAAGGCATGGCCTTGGCGTTGATCAGCTCACGGTAGGCCAACAGTTCGAAGCTATAGACATCCACGCTTTCCTTGGTCTTCTTACCGGCCTTGATCACGTTGCGCACATAGTGATGGGCAAAACTCGGCTCGATACCATTGCTGGCATTATTGGCCAGCGACAACGAGATGGTACCCGTCGGCGCGATAGAGCTATGGTGCGTAAAACGCCCCCCGACTTCAGCTAACTCGGCAACCAGCTCGGGTTCTACTTCCGCCACTTGCTGCATGTAGCGACTGTATTTGGCATGCAAGATCCGCCCTGGTAGCTTGTCTCCAACCTGGATGCCATCCTGAGCCATCTCCGGACGCTTGCGCATCATAGCCGCCGTTACTTCGAACTCCTGCGTCATGATAGGAGCCGGGCCCTTCTCTTTGGCAAGTGCCAGCGCTTCTTTCCAGCCGGTGATTGCCAACTCTTGCGACACCTGCTCGGTAAAGGCCACAGAAGAAGGCGACCCGTATTTGATGCCCAGCATGGTCAAGGTTGAGCCCAGACCAAGAAAGCCCATGCCATGACGGCGTTTGTTCTCAATCTCCTGGCGCTGCTTCTCCAGTGGCAATTGATTGATTTCCACCACGTTATCCAGCATCCGGGTAAACAGACTCACCACCTTGCGGAAGGCGCTCCAATCGAAATGAGCCTGTTCCGTGAACGGTTCACGGATGAATTTGGTCAAGTTGATAGAGCCGAGCAAGCAGGCACCATACGGTGGCAGCGGCTGCTCACCGCAAGGATTAGTAGCACGGATGTCTTCGCAGAACCAGTTGTTGTTCATCTGATTGACCTTGTCGATCAGAATGAATCCAGGTTCGGCATAGTCATAGGTGGAGGTCATGATGACATTCCACAACCGACGGGCAGGCATGCTCTTGTAAACTTTGCAGGCCACCAGGCCCAGCTCATTGATGACTACGCCCTCTTTGGTCGGCCAATCCGCCCAGACGATGTCCGACGTAGTCAAATCGGTCTTATCCTGCTCCACTTCCTTCTTATTGAGCGGAAAGATCAGCTGCCAATCCCGATCCGCCTTCACCGCTTCAATGAAGTCACCGGTGATCAGCAAAGAGAGATTGAATTGGCGCAAGCGGCCATCTTCACGCTTGGCCTGGATAAATTCGAGCACATCGGGATGACGAATATCCATAGTGCCCATTTGGGCGCCACGACGACCTCCTGCCGAGGAGACGGTAAAGCACATCTTGTCGTAGATATCCATGAATGACAGCGGGCCCGAGGTATAAGCACCGGCCCCCGAGACAAAGGCTCCGCGTGGGCGTAAGGTCGAGAAGTCATAACCGATGCCGCAACCAGCCTTCAGGGTTAACCCTGCTTCATGCACTTTGTTAAGAATGTCATCCATGGAATCCTGAATGGTCCCGGACACAGTGCAATTGATGGTTGAGGTTGCAGGCTTGTGTTCAAACGCACCAGCATTTGAAGTAATCCGACCCGCCGGAATAGCACCATTCCGGAGCGCCCACAGAAAAGGCTCATACCAACTCTCGGGATCTTGCTCCTGTGCCGCCAACGCCTTGGCCACTCGCTGATAGGTATCATCAATCTGCTGATCAATGGGCGTGCCATCCTTACTCTTCAGGCGATACTTGGTATCCCAGATATCGAGCGAAGTTTCTTGTAGAGGAATCGGTAAAGCCAACATCGGAGAATTATGCGTCAAATCAGTTTTCGCCATCGTCATCATGCCTTCCTACGTCGTGCGATCTGCCGTGAATCAAGAACAAACGGAGCGACTCTACCAGCCACCACCGCCTAGAAATGTGAACCGTCATACATCATCGTAAAATCCCACAAAAACACAATATAATGACGAAGTGGAGATTATAAACACAATATGATGTATGAGCATGAGCTATCAGCTCTTGCAGGGAGGAAGGATTCTATAGGATAAGTAGAAAAAAAACAGCGGTGATTCAGCCTGGCAGGCTAAAACATTCATTTATAATGGAATTTATAAAAAGGCTCAAAAGCTGCAAAACAAAAGGCCCATCCACTATGGATGGGCCTTAGTATCAAGCGAGTGGCTTACTTGCCAGCCGGCTTCACATAAGTAACAGGCTTGGCACCACGAACGTCGATGTAGAAGTCATAATCGCCATCAACAGGCGGAGTAAACTTCACTTCTTCAAATTTGGAGTTCGGGTTCAGTTCTACTGGATCCTTTTCAAACACGCCAGGAGCAGTCAGGTAACCGAAGTTGGTACCTGGAGTCCATGCAGAGTCAGCAAACTTGAACTTGTACGGAGCGTAATCAACCTTCAGGCCCTTGGCTGATGCCTTATAGACACCCTTCTCTACCATTACGACTTTGTTTTCAGGCAACGGAGCCCATGGGTTAGCTTCAGTAATTTCACCACGCAGGTAAATTTCACGACCGAATACGTCAGCACCACCGGCACCGCCAGCAGAAGCGCCAGCTGCAGCAGTTTTGGTATCAGAAGCACAACCAGACATAACCAAAGCGCTGGTAGCCAGTACCATCATCAGCGTTTTCTTAAACATAGACTTTCCTTCGTTCATTTGTTTATCGGTTTGAATTCCTGAGAGTTTTTATCAACCCCCTCGGTGACGTATTTAACCAAAACTGATACGAGGAAAATCTGGCAGAGTTCACACTCTGACTAGCAGCAGAAATATTGTTGTCGATAGTGAGAAGTCGCTTTGATTTTTGAAACATTAGAGACAGGACCACCAACCTACCACTTCCAATAAATTCTTTGATTAACAGTGGGTTATGTGTTTTTCTTG
>NZ_JBVAYG010000028.1:0-17227 GCF_055413365.1 Pseudaeromonas sp. HNCC25DJ182
ATAAAATTTGCGATTGTTTGAGTGCGATTTAGATGGCTTTTGAGATCGGTCTTATCACGATATGGCATTCAAATAATCAATGTCGCAACCGTTCAGGTTTTCGTGCTCTTATAAAAAAGAAATCATTTCAAAAGAGCGACGGAGAATCATAGATTCACCCTCTAATTTATTCTCTGCTCTTGGGCTTGTTAATCTGATTCTCATGTTTTAACCCATGCGTGCGATTACGCTTCGCTAATCGCACAAAAGCCGCGGAGGTTTGGGCGTCAACAGGAGCAAATTGTTAGGCATTGCATAGATATTTACATGAACCATTAGTCTTTGAAACTATGCCATAGCCTTTTGATTCATAGATTTCAAAAACTGCACGAATCACGTATTTTGGCAGACCAACACTTTCTTTTAGCTCTTCCCCATTTAGCCATATACCAACCTCGCAGCGATCTACTATATCAACAATGTCCTGCATTTTGTGTTGGCCTTCGGCCAGGTTACACATATACATAATAAATGAAGGATCGATAAGGTTTATACCCACAGGGATTCGAGAGCCCAGAACACTATTTTTTGATATTAACCCGGCTGACTCAAGCACTGCTAAAGGACGGCTATATTTAGTATAAAACTCGTCATTGAAATCTAAATTTACCGAATCAGTTGACTTCATTTCTTCGTATATTGATTTGGCAACTTCAGCTACATCCTGGTGTAAATAGCTTATTGGATCTTCTAGCTTCTGAAGCCTTGATATCATCGCGTTTGAATCTAACTCCGCTTGAAGTTGAACGAGAGATGCTGCACCAGGGAAATTCACCCCAGCAACACGAACAATCTTTAAAAACCACTCCATTGCTTGACTCATATCGAATGCATCTCCTTTCTGTAGGGTGCCTAACAGCCTATTGGACGGAATTATTCCTCTATCTCTCGGAGAATATTTCCGCAAATCTTTTATCCGCTTGTTTGGAATATTTATCCAATCAAGTGCTTGGTGTTCTATTCAGGGCTAACCTGCAGGATAGGTGGCGGTTGGCCAGTCCATCCCCGCTTGGGGACCTATTCGGGTTCTTTTTGGTGTTATGCAGTGGTTAGCAACACGCTAAGGATCCCGGTTATACCGTCAGGTTGTTCTCGGCGATTGGCATGGCTACCGCACGGGTTTGACGGCTACCCCAGTGCCTTGGTTTATCGTCGGTAGGGGCTGTCATTGCCGACAGTGACCTTGAGTAATTTGATTTTTCACACTACCGCAATCTAGGGGGAGGGAAAATGGCCTGATCAGGGATAGGGGTATTTTTGTTAACAAACCACGTTTTTTTTGCGCGGCTGTTGAGGTCACATTCAGCATAAAACTGTGGCTGTTGGGCAGGGGTTGTGAAGTCGTCATTGTTTCTCAAGCGGCAGGTTGGCAAATTGCCCCAGCCGATCGGGGCCAAACCAAGCCTTTGGTCATGCCAGATAAACCCAAGCTCCAAGCCATCTCTTATCCCTAAGATCAAACCCAGCTTTTGCTCGTCAGAGTCACACACCCAAACTCCAAGCCGTCTGTCGGGCCGAGGGGCGGGGTGAATGGAGCCGGTGCGCGGTCAGGATGACCGCAAAAGGGAGCGTCACGCCATGGATGGCGTGTGGCTCCCGGCCGGTGGAAGGCAGCCCGGCACTCGGGGTCTTCCCGACAGTCGGCATACGCCAAGGCCAGGGATTGCCAAGGGGGTGGCCTTTTCCCCCTTGGCCCGCCGCCGTTCGCCGGAGGTGAACAGATCGCCATTGTCTGTAAGGCGGAACCGGAACAATCCGAATCAATGAGTCAGACCAAGATTAAAGCCTTCAACCCGCTCAGGCCGAACGGTCGGAATAGATGACCTGACTAGCCAAACCATCGGTCTAGTCCAATCCCAAACCATGCTTTTGCTCGTCAGAGTTACCCACCCAAACTCCAAGTCGTCTGTCGGGCCGAGGGGTGGGGTGAATGGAACCGGTGCGCGGTCAGGATGACCGCAAAAGGGAGCGTCACGCCATGGATGGCGTGTGGCTCCCGGCCGGTGGAGGGCAGCCCGGCCCTCGGGGCTTTCCCGACAGTCGGCATACGCCAAGGCCAGGGGTTAAGGGGGCAGGGCCTTTTGCCCCCTTGCCGACCCCGCCAACGGGCGGTTGGCAAATCGCCCCAGCCGACCGGGTCGGAACCGGATCAATCCGAATTGAATCACCATGATTCGGCCGAGTAAGGCCGAACGGGCTGAGTCGGCGGCCGAGCGGAATCGACCCAGGCTGAGCCAAGCTGATTCAGCCGAATCAGCTGACCGTCAGCCGATTCAGCTAACCGCAGGCCGCGCCTCGGCCCCCCTCAACCGCCAGCCCACCAGCAGCGCCAGGCTGAGCAGTAGGGCAATAAACCCGCTAACACCCGGCCAGCCGAACTTGTGCCAGAACAGGCCGCCGAGCGTGCCCGCCAGACTCGACCCCAGGTAATAACAGAACAGATACAAGGAAGCGGCCTGACCCTTGGCGCGGCGGGCGCGGGGGCCGATCCAGCTGCTGGCCACCGAGTGGGCGGCAAAGAATCCGGCGGCAAATAGCAGCAAGCCCAGGATCACCAGCCACAGCGCGCTGAACATCGTCAGCAACAGACCGGCCAGCATCAGGCCGAGAAAACCCAGCAATACCGGGGCGCGGCCGAAGCGGGCGGTCATCAGCCCGGCCTTGGGCGAGCTCCAGGTGCCGGTCAGATAGACCACCGAGAGCAGGCCGACCACCGCCTGGCTCAACTGCCAGGGGGATTCCATCAGGCGGTAGCCGATGTAGTTGAACAGGGTGACGAAGGCGCCCATCAGCAAAAAGCCTTCGGCAAATAGCCAGGGCAGGGCGGCATCGCGCCAGTGCAGGTGCAGCGAGAGCATTACCGATCGCGGGCGCAGAGACAGGGGGCGGAAGTGGCGCGAGGGCGGCAGGATCTTCCAGAACATCAAGGCCGCCGCCAGGGCGCAGCAGCCGATGGCAGTGAGCGCCAGTCGCCAGCCGAAAAAGTCGGTCAGCACCCCGGAGAGCAGGCGGCCGCTCATGCCACCAATCGAGTTACCACTGATATAGAGCCCCATGGCAAAGGCGATCTGTGTCGGCTGGATCTCCTCGGCCAGATAGCTCATCGCCACCGCCGCGACCCCGCTCAAGGCCAGCCCCATCAGCATGCGCAGCAGCAAGATGCCGTGCCAGCTCTGCATCCGGGTCGAGATCAGGGTACAGAGCGAGGCCAGCAGCAGCGCCGTGACCATCACATTCTTGCGGCCGAAGGCATCGGAGAGCGGGCCGCTGATGAGCAGTCCCAGCGCCAGCATGGCGGTGGCGCAGGAGAGGGCGAGGCTGCTGGTCGCCGGTGAGATGGCAAAGTCTGCCGAGAGCACCGGCAGGATCGGCTGCACGCAGTAGAGCAGGGCGAAGGTGGCAAACCCGGCGGCAAACAGCGCCAAAGTGACGCGCCAAAACGCCGTGCTGCCGCGCTGGATATAGCCGCCGTGGGGCAGCGTCTCGGGGTGCATGGGGGCTGTGGTGAGCCGCGCGGAAGCGGCGGCGGAGGTGACCGCCGGAGTCGTTACCGCGGCATGAGCCGTCGAGGCTGAAGCCGTTGATGCTGCAGCCGTCGGTGCAGAAGCAGTTGAGGCAGAAGCACGCGAGGCAGAAGCCGTTAAGGCAGATAGCGGGGCAGTAGAGTGCACAACAGATCCTTGAACGCATTTCCCGTGAGACAAGAGGCGACGGGTAAGGCCTGGCGTCAGAGTAAAAAGCGGGCAATAATCTGTCTAATATATTAATAATCTGAATTGATAGGTTATAAGTATGAATATCGAGCTGCGTCACCTGCGCTATTTCGTTGCCGTCGCCGAGGAGCTGCACTTTGGCCGGGCGGCGGCGCGGCTGAATATCTCCCAGCCACCCTTGAGTCAGCAGATCTTGCTGCTGGAAGAGCAGATCGGTGCCCGGCTGCTGGCGCGTACCAATCGCAGTGTCAGCCTGACCGCCGCCGGGGCGCAGTTTCTGGCCGATGCCCGGCAGATCCTGGGCCAGGTGGAGACTGCCGCCAGCCGCGCCGCCCGCCTGCATGGGGGGGAAACCGGCGAGCTGCGGCTGGGGCTCACCGCCTCGGCGCCCTTTATCAAGACGGTCTCGGATGCGCTGCTGCTCTACCGCCAGCGCTATCCGGATGTGCATGTGCAGACCCAGGAGAGCCATACCCGCGAGCAGATAGGCCCCTTGGGCGATGGCAGCCTGGATCTGGGGCTGATGCGCAACACGCCGCTGCCCGATACCCTGTGCTGGCGGGTGGCGCTGCGCGAGCCCATGCTGGCCCTGGTGCACCACAGTCATCCGCTGGCCGGAAGGGCGCGGATCTCCCTGCGCGAACTGGCCGCCGAGCCCTTTGTGTTCTTCGACCCCCTGGCGGGGACCGGTCTGTACGACGATATCCTCAGTCTGCTGCAGCGCTATGGTGTCACCCCGTCGGTGACCCAGGAAGTGGGCGAGGCGATGACGATCCTGGGGCTGGTCGCCGCCGGGCTCGGGGTCTCCCTCTTGCCCGCCTCCTATCGCCGGTTGCGGCTGGAGGAGATCTGCTGGCTGCCGCTGGAGGAGCCGGATGCCATCTCCGAGCTGTGGCTGGTGTGGGCCAAACATCGCGAACTCAGCGCTCCGGCGCGGCATTTTATCGAGCTGCTAGGCGAAACCTCGCTGAGCTAACTAGCCGAGAGCTAACGAGCCGATCCTCATCGCGCGCCATGTCCGCAGGAGCACGGCAGCCTTTTGCTCGGCGGGCAAATGTAATAAGGTCGGAATAAGAGCAGTCCGAGCGCCAGTCTTGGCGGCTTGTCTATCGGCTGCGGTGACCAGAAGGAGCGTTTCATGCTGGCGTTTATTCCGCCTACGGTACTTTCACCTCTCTTGGGCCTGCTGATCTTTATTGTCGGCCATGGCCTGCTCTCCACCTTACTCAGCTTGCGCCTGAACGCCGAAGGGGTGGCTGCCGGCTGGATTGGCCTGGTCAGTAGTGCCTATTTCGCCGGTCTGGTGCTGGGCGCTTTCGTCAATGTGCGGCTCATCCGGCGCATTGGCCATATTCGGGCCTACGCCGCCTATGCCTCGCTGCTCGCGGTACTGGCGCTGTGCCACGGCCTGTGGGTGGATCCGGCGGTCTGGAGCGGGCTGCGTCTGGTCGGCGGCTTTGCCACCGGCGGCCTGTTCGTGGTCATCGAATCCTGGATGCTGGTCTCCAGCTCTCCGGCCACCCGGGGTCGTCTGATGGCGGTGTATATGATACTGCTCTACGGCGGGCTGGCGGCTGGGCAGTGGCTGCTGCACTTTATCGATCCGCTGCAGTTATCGCCGTTTGCCCTGGTGGCCATCAGTGCGTCACTCTCGGTACTGCCGCTGGCGCTGACCCGGGTACCGCTGCCGCAAACCGGGACGGCGCGCCATATCGGCTTGATCACCCTGGCCCGGCTGACGCCGGCGGCGGTTGGCAGCTCTGTGGCCTCGGGTCTGGTGCTCGGTGGCATCTATGGCTTGTTGCCGCTGTTTTTTGCCGCTAGCGGGCGGGAGCTGGGTGCGGTCGCCAATCTGATGGCGCTGGTGATCCTGGGCGGCATGCTGCTGCAGTACCCGCTGGGGCGGCTTTCCGATCGCTTCGATCGGCGGCGCATTCTGGCAGGGTTGGGGATGGGGTTGCTGATCTTCAGTCTCGCCATGCTGATTGCCAGCCAGTTGCCGTGGGGTGAGTTGCGGGCGGCGATCATCTTCCTGTTTGGCGGGCTGGCGTTCTCGCTCTATCCCATCAGTCTGAGTCAGGCCTGTGACGAGCTGACGCCGGAGCAGATGGTCAGTGCCAATCAGGGGATGTTGCTGGCCTATAGTCTCGGCTCGATGATCGGGCCGCTGCTGGCCTCCCAGGCGATGCAATACTCCCGCCCCGAGGCGCTGTTTATCTACTTTGCGCTGTGCGGCGGCGGCCTGTTCCTGTTCCTGCTCTGGCGACAGAAAACGCGCTCTGCCGTGCCTCTGGATGCCCATCAGAGCTATATGCCGATGCCGCCGAATACGCCCCTGGGCGGCGAGCTGGATCCGCGCACCCCGGAGAGCGAGCGCCTGACCCCGGCCGAAGACGATGCCTGAGTGCAGACGCCACGCTTGTGCTTGCCTGGCGATACACAGCGCAAACTGACTGATCCCTAGATAACAACAGGCCCGGCAATTGCCGGGCCTGATTCGTTATGGCGGGTGACAAATCGGGGCGGCTGGTTACAGCTCGCGGCCGTTGGTGGCGATGACGTTCTTGTACCAGTCGAAGGACTGTTTGCGGGAGCGCGCACCTGTGCCGGTGCCGTCGTCATGCAAGTCGACATAGATAAAGCCGTAGCGCTTCTTGTATTCGCCGGTGGTGAACGAGACCAGATCGATGCAGCCCCAGGGGGTGTAGCCGATGAGATCCACGCCATCGAGGGTCACCGCCTTCTTCATCTCGCGAATATGGGCGCCCAGATAGTCGATGCGATAGGTGTCGCGCACCAGGCCATCGGCGTCGGGTTTATCGATGGCGCCAAAGCCGTTTTCGACGATAAACAGCGGCAGCTGATAGCGCTCGTACAGGCAGTTCAGGGCGTAGCGCAGGCCGACCGGATCGATACTCCAGCCCCAATCACTGCTGCGGATGTGCGGGTTGGTGACCGAGTAGGGGGAGCTGGCGTCCTGACTATGGGCGATGGATTTGGCTTCCCCGGCTTGTACCGTGTTCGACATGTAATAGCTGAAGCCGATGTAGTCGACGGTGCCGGCGGCCAGGATGGCGGCATCTTCCGGCGCCATCTCGATGGCGAAGCCGCGACGCTGCCAGTCGAGGAGGGCATAGCTGGGGTAGGTGCCGCGTACCATCACATCGGAGAAGAAGTAGCGATCCCGCATCGCCACCTGGGCCAGCATCACATCGTCCGGATGGCAGGAGTAGGGATAGAAGGGGCTGATGGCGCACATGGCGCCGACTTTCAGTGCCGGATTGAGTTCATGGGCAAATGTCACCACCCGGGCGCTGGCGACAAACTGGTGGTGCACCGCCTGGTACATGGCCTGCACTGCATCGGCTTGCTGGCTAAAGCGCACGCCGGAGCACATCCAGCCGAACAGATCCGAGTCGGTGTTCATCTGATTGTTGATCTCGTTAAAGGTCATCCAGTAACGCACCTTGTGCTGATAGCGGCGGATCACCACCTCGGAGAAGCGCACAAAGTGCTCGATCACGGCACGCTTGAGCCAGCCTTCGCCCGTTTTGGCCAGATGATAGGGCATCTCGAAGTGGCTCAGGGTGATCACGGGCTCGATGCCGTGCTTGAGCAGCTCGTCGAACAGATCATCGTAGAACTGCAGGCCGGCTTCGTTGGGCTCGAGCTCGTCACCGCGCGGGAAGATGCGGGTCCAGGCGATGCTGGTACGGAAGCACTTGAAACCCATCTCCGCCAGCAGGGCTATGTCTTCCTTGTAGGTGTGGTAGAAGTCGATGGCGGTGTGGTTCGGGTAGAACTCGCCTTCGACCACGCCATCTGTGATGCGGCGCATCACGCCGTGGGCTCCCCCGGTCAGCACATCGGCGACGCTTGGTCCTTTACCGCCCTGATCCCAGCCCCCTTCGAGCTGATGGGCCGCGACGGCGCCGCCCCACAAAAAGTTATCGGGAAAGCCGTGTTCTAGGGATTGCGGCATGGATTTCGTCACTGATTTAGGCATAGCAACCTCGCTGGGCGGGTGTGGGATCGAATTGTTCGGTGGGCATCATGCCCGTTTATAGATGATTGTGCAACCGGTTGCGTAATGGGTTGTTGGTGTGATGTCATCGGCTCAAGGATAGCCGATGGGGGATCTGCGGGCCGCCTGTATCGGCTGCGGCCCGGTCGATTCCTGACCTCGGTCGGCACGGTATATTTGCCGATGTAGCGGCGAAGCCGAAATCCGGTTCCGCCTGGTCGGCAATGGCGATTTGCCCACCTGCGGCGGGCGGCGGCGGGTCAAGGGGGAAAAGGCCTCCCCCTTGACAATCCCGGGCCCGAGCGTATGCCGACTACCGGGAAGGCCCCGGGCTCCGGGTCATCTTTCTCCGGCCGGGAGCCACACGCCATCCATGGCGTGACGCTCCCTTTTGCGGTCATCCTGACCGCGCACCGGCTGCAGCCGCCCCTCCACCCGGCCCGGCAGACGGCTGCAGGCATCGACGAGTGGTTCATTCAATGCCGAGCCGCTGTTTTAGTCCTGCTAGCCCTGTGCCGCTCTGAGCGGGAGGAGGGGTGGAGGGAATGAGCCGCATGGATGCGGCGAGAGTCAGCGCTGGCACAGGGATGTGCCATCGCTGATGGTCACGGAGGCGCGCCGGTAAGCGAAGGATCAGGCGGCAGTGGGCGCAAAGGCCAGGGGTCAAGGGGGCTGGGCCTTGAGCCCCCTTGCCGCCTCGCCCGCCGTAGGTGGGCAGATAGCCACTGTCTGCGAGGCGGAACCGCATCACGATATGGCCGCTATTTCGGCCGGAGCTCCACCCGGCCCGGCAGACAGCTGCAGGGTTTTGCGATATGACAAAGGAGCAAGGCAGTGACGAACTGGTGCCGTGATTGAACGTCGGACTATGTCTAAGCCCTGTGCCGCCCTGAGCGGGAGGCGGGGTGGAGGGAATGAGCCGCATGGATGCGGCGAGAGTCAGCGCTGGCACAGGGATGTGCCATCGATGATGGTCACGGAAGCTCGCCGGTAAGCGAAGGATCAGGCGGCAGTGGGCGCAAAGGCCGGGATTGCCAAGGGGCAGGCCTTATCCCCTTGGCCCGCCCCCGCCAAGCGGGAGCTTGGGACTACACCGTTGCTGACCAAGGGCGGAACGGACCAGACTGACCAGTTTTGGTCACCACTGTTCGCGAGGTGGAACCGTATCACGATATGGCCGCCACCTCGGCCGGATCTCTGGACCGGCAGGCAGCCGCTGGCATCGGCGGGCAGGCGATGGCAGATAAAACAACGGCCCCATCAGGGGCCGTTGGTATCGCATCGGTCGAACCGATAAGCCAGCGTCAGCCTGGCTTATTTCAGACCGGCGGCGTCGCGCAGCAGTTCGGCCTTGTCGGTCTTCTCCCAGGGGAACTCTTCGCGACCGAAGTGACCGTAGGCGGCGGTGGCCTGGTAGATCGGGCGCTTCAGATCCAGCATCTCGATGAGGCCGTAAGGGCGCAGATCGAAGAACTGGCGGACCAGCTTGATGAGATGGCTCTCGTCCAGCTTGCCGGTACCGAAGGTTTCGACGCTGATGGAGGTCGGCTCGGCGACGCCGATGGCGTAGGAGACCTGAATTTCACAGCGATCGGCCAAACCCGCGGCGACGATATTCTTGGCGACATAACGGGCGGCGTAGGCGGCGGAGCGATCCACCTTGGAGGGATCCTTACCGGAGAAGGCACCGCCACCGTGACGGGCCATGCCGCCGTAGGTATCGACAATGATCTTGCGACCGGTCAGACCGCAATCGCCCATGGGGCCGCCGATAACGAAACGGCCGGTCGGGTTGATGAAGTATTTGGTGTTGTGGTTCAGCCACTCTTTGGGCAGAACCGGCTTGATGATCTCTTCCTGCACGGCTTCGACCAGCTCATCGTGCTCGATATCTTCGCGGTGCTGGGTGGAGAGCACTACGGCATCGATACCCTGGATCTTGCCGTCGCTGTCGTAGGCAAAGGTGATTTGGCTCTTGGCATCCGGACGCAGCCAGGGCAACACGCCGCTCTTGCGCACCTCGGACTGGCGCTTGACCAGCAGGTGGGCATAGGTAATAGGGGCTGGCATCAGCACACCGGTCTCATTGGTGGCATAACCGAACATCAGGCCCTGATCACCGGCACCCAGCTCTTTGGGGTCTTTACGGTCGACACCGCGGTTGATATCCGGGGATTGTTTGCCGATGGCGCTCAGCACGGCGCAGGAGTTGGCATCGAAGCCCATGTCGGAGTGGACATAGCCGATGTCGCGTACGGTCTGACGCACCAGCTCTTCGATATCGACCCAGGCGGAGGTGGTGATTTCGCCACCGACCAGCACCATACCGGTCTTGACGAAGCTTTCGCAGGCCACACGGGCCATAGGATCCTGCGCCAGGATGGCATCCAGAACTGCATCGGAGATCTGGTCAGCGATCTTGTCGGGATGTCCTTCGGAGACGGATTCGGAGGTAAACAGTCTGGCCATGTTGTTCTCTTCTAAAAATGCTTGCTGGGATCAGCCGTGGTGACGGCGGTGAATAGAAGTATTCACATCTGGACGTCTATTCTATTTTTGCGAGGCGGCTATTGCCAGCAAAAAATGGTGTACCGCGTCGGAGCTGCCGAGGTTCACTGGTGAAAAGCGCCAGCGGCGTGGCTTGAGCATAGAGAGTCTGCGGCGATAACGCTTGCGCTCCCAGAACAAAAAACGGGCCGAGAGATAGTATTTGCGCCAGTCGGAGGGGTTTGGGACAATAGCCGCCCCAAACTGGCACAGTGCTATGAAGACCCCAGGAGTAATAGATGCCTTCTCGTAAAGAGTTAGCCAATGCCGTCCGTGCATTGAGTATGGATGCCGTGCAAAAAGCCAATTCCGGTCACCCGGGCGCCCCCATGGGCATGGCGGATATCGCCGAGGTATTGTGGCGCGATTACCTCAAACATAACCCGACCAACCCGAAGTGGGCCGACCGCGACCGTTTTATTCTCTCCAACGGTCATGGCTCCATGTTGCTGTACTCCTTGCTGCATCTGACTGGTTATGATCTCTCCATCGACGATCTGAAGAACTTCCGTCAACTGCACTCGCGTACCCCGGGTCACCCGGAATATGGCTATGCACCGGGCGTCGAAACCACGACCGGTCCGCTGGGGCAGGGCATCACCAATGGCGTCGGTATGGCGCTGGCCGAGAAGATCCTGGCGGCCCAGTTCAACCGTCCGGACCACACAGTGGTCGATCACCACACCTATGTGTTCATGGGTGACGGTTGCATGATGGAAGGGATTTCCCACGAAGCTTGCTCCCTGGCCGGTACCCTGAAGCTGGGCAAACTGGTCGCGTTCTGGGATGACAACGGCATCTCCATCGATGGCCATGTCGAAGGCTGGTTCACCGATGATACCGCCGCCCGTTTTGAATCCTACGGCTGGCATGTGGTGCGTGGCGTCGATGGCCATGACCCGGAAGCCATCAAGGCGGCGATCGACGCGGCTCGTGCCGTGAGCGACAAGCCTTCCTTGCTGTGCTGCAAGACGGTGATTGGGTACGGCTCCCCGAATAAGGCCGGTTCTCACGACTGCCACGGCTCACCGCTGGGTGCTGCCGAAATCGCCGCCGCCCGCGAATTCCTGGGCTGGAACTTCGAGCCGTTCGATATCCCGGCCGATTACTATGCCGAGTGGGATGCCAAGACCGACGGTCAAGTGGTCGAACGCGAGTGGAACGAGCGCCTGGCTGCCTACCGCGCTGCCTACCCGGAACTGGCGGCTGAATTCGAGCGCCGTATGGCCGGTGACCTGCCTGCCAATTGGGCCGCAGAATCCGCCAAGTTCATCGCCGATCTGCAAGCCAATCCGGCCAAGATCGCCACCCGTAAGGCCAGCCAGAATGCTCTGGATGCCTTCGGTGCCCTGTTGCCGGAACTGCTGGGTGGCTCTGCCGACCTGGCGCCGAGCAACCTGACCATCCACAAGAGCTCCAAGTCCATCACTCCGACCGATGCCTCCGGCAACTATATGCACTACGGCGTCCGTGAGTTCGGGATGTCTGCCATCATGAACGGCGCTACCCTGCACGGTGGTCTGATCCCGTATGGCGCCACCTTCCTGATGTTTATGGAATATGCCCGCAACGCAGTCCGGATGGCGGCGCTGATGAAGCAACGCTCCATCTTCGTCTATACCCATGACTCTATCGGTCTGGGTGAAGACGGCCCGACGCACCAGCCGGTCGAGCAGATTGCATCCCTGCGTCTGACTCCGAACATGAGCACCTGGCGTCCTTGTGACCAGGTGGAATCCGCCGTGGCCTGGAAGCATGCTATCGAGCGTAAAGATGGCCCGACCGCGCTGATCTTCTCCCGTCAGAACCTGGCGCAGATGGATCGGACTGCTCAGCAACTGGCCGATGTCGCCAAGGGTGGTTATGTCCTGAAGGATGCCGCCGGGACTCTGGATCTGATCCTGATCGCCACCGGCTCTGAAGTGGAACTGGCCATGGCCGCTGCCACCGAACTGGAAGGCAAGGGGCGCAAGGTGCGTGTGGTCTCCATTCCGGCTACCGATGTGTTCGATGCCCAGAGCGTTGATTACAAGGAATCTGTGCTGCCGTCAGCCGTGACCCGTCGTGTGGCGGTGGAAGCCGGTATCGCCGATTACTGGTACAAGTATGTCGGCCTGAACGGCAAGATCGTCGGCATGAACAGCTTTGGCGAATCGGCTCCAGCCGAGCTGCTGTTCAAGGAGTTCGGCTTCACCGTGGAAAACGTGGTGGCGCAGGCGGAATCCCTGTTCTAAGCAACATTTTTGCTACAAAAACGGGAGCTTGGGCTCCCGTTTTTTTTGCATAAAATCCCATCTTCCTATCGCCTTTGCCGGGCAAGCGAAGTAAACTCTTTGCGCCCGAAGTCACATTCCGGCTGTCTGTGAGCTGAGTAGGAAATCGTTTATGCCGATGTCGCTGACGATCACACTTTCCCCATGACAGTTTTTGACTCCGGCCTGATATGCGTCAAGACGCAGTGGTAGGAACAACGGCTAGAATGCCGCCCTGCCGACCGAGAGACGGCGTTTCTCTCCCCCTCTTTTTACCGTGGTATCGGCCTGGTGCAGATACGGCGGTTGGCCAGCAAGCCTCGGCGGGATGCCGGTTTGTGATACTCAAGGCCACCCGGGCTCGCCACCGGCGACTCGGGAAAAACAGGCTCATTGTTTTGTCTGAAAATCCATAGAGGACTGAATATGTCTGTGATCAAAATGACCGACCTGGACCTGGCTGGTAAGCGCGTACTGATTCGTGCTGACCTGAACGTACCTGTGAAGGATGGTAAAGTTACCTCCGACGCT
Organism: Pseudaeromonas sp. HNCC25DJ182; assembly: GCF_055413365.1. Lineage (NCBI taxonomy): Bacteria > Pseudomonadati > Pseudomonadota > Gammaproteobacteria > Aeromonadales > Aeromonadaceae > Pseudaeromonas > Pseudaeromonas sp. HNCC25DJ182. Next base: position 13,107 of record NZ_JBVAYG010000028.1, read on the forward strand.
CGCATCGTAGCCACTCTGCCCACCATCAAACTGGCTCTGGAAAAAGGCGCCAAGCTGATGATCACCTCCCACCTGGGTCGTCCGACCGAAGGCGAGTACAACGAAGAGTTCTCTCTGCTGCCGGTTGTCAACTATCTGAAAGACGCTCTGTCCTGCAAGGTGACTCTGGCCAAGGATTACCTGGATGGCGTTGAAGTCGCTGCCGGTGAGCTGGTTGTGCTGGAAAACTGTCGTTTCAACAAGGGCGAGAAGAAGAACACCGAAGAGCTGGCCAAGAAGTACGCCGCTCTGTGTGACGTCTTCGTTATGGATGCGTTCGGTACTGCTCACCGCGCCGAAGGTTCTACCCACGGTGTCGCTCAATACGCACCGGTTGCCTGTGCTGGTCCCCTGCTGGCTGGCGAACTGGAAGCTCTGGGCAAGGCCATGCTGAAGCCTGAGCGTCCTATGGTTGCCATCGTCGGTGGCTCCAAGGTTTCTACCAAGCTGACCGTTCTGGAATCTCTGTCCAAGATCGCTGACCAACTGGTCGTCGGTGGTGGCATCGCCAACACCTTCATCGCCGCTGCCGGTCATAACGTTGGTAAGTCTCTGTGCGAGCACGACCTGATCGACACCGCCAAGAAGCTGGCTGCCGAGACCAACATCCCGGTGACTACCGATGTGGTGGTGGGTAAGGAATTCTCCGAAACCACTCCGGCTACCATCAAGGCTGTGGCTGATGTTTCCGATGACGACATGATTTTCGACATCGGCCCGGATTCTGCCAAGGCTCTGGCTGACATCATCATGAACGCCAAGACCATTCTGTGGAACGGTCCGGTCGGCGTGTTTGAATTCGACCAGTTCGCTGAAGGCACCAAGATCATCGCTGAAGCGATTGCTGCCTCTCCGGCGTTCTCCATCGCTGGCGGTGGTGACACCCTGGCCGCTATCGACAAGTTCGGTATCGCCGACAAGGTTTCCTACATCTCCACTGGCGGCGGTGCCTTCCTGGAGTTCGTAGAAGGTAAGGTTCTGCCAGCGGTAGCTATCCTGGAAGAACGCGCTAAGGCCTAAGCCTTGCTGCAAACGGGAGGTTTTGACCTCCCGTTTGTTCGTCCTCTCGGACGAGACCCCACTATTTGCAACTCTTTCGGTGTTCTGCTTCCAGATGCCGAAAACTCGATAGGACCATAGATATGTCTAAGATCTTCGATTTTGTTAAACCGGGTGTGATCACTGGCGACGACGTACAGAAAGTATTTGAAGTTGCCAAGGCGAACAAGTTCGCGCTGCCGGCTGTGAACGTTGTCGGTACCGACTCCATCAACGCCGTTCTGGAATCTGCCGCCAAGGCCAAGGCTCCGGTTGTAGTTCAGTTCTCTAACGGCGGTGCTGCTTTCATCGCTGGTAAGGGCCTGAAGCTGGAAGGTCAACAAGCTGCCATCCTGGGTGCTATCTCTGGTGCCAAGCACGTTCACGCTGTTGCTGAATACTATGGTGTTCCGGTTATCGTTCACACCGACCACGCTGCCAAGAAGCTGCTGCCGTGGATCGACGGTCTGCTGGACGCCGGTGAAAAGCACTTTGCCGAAACTGGCAAGCCGCTGTTCTCCTCCCACATGCTGGATCTATCCGAAGAGTCTCTGGAAGAGAACATCGACATCTGCTGTGAGTACCTGACTCGCATGGCCAAGATGGGCATGACCCTGGAGCTCGAACTGGGCTGTACCGGTGGTGAAGAAGATGGCGTCGACAACAGCCACATGGATCAATCTGCTCTGTACACCCAGCCGGAAGATGTTGCTTACGCTTACGAGCGTCTGTCCAAGATCAGCCCGCGCTTCACCATCGCTGCCTCTTTCGGCAACGTACACGGTGTTTACAAGCCAGGTAACGTCAAGCTGACTCCGTCTATCCTCGACGCTTCCCAGAAGTATGTTTCCGAGAAGTTCGGTGTTCCGGCCAAGACCCTGAACTTCGTATTCCACGGTGGCTCAGGCTCTACCGCTCAAGAAATCGAAGAGTCTGTAGGCTACGGCGTGGTGAAGATGAACATCGACACCGACACCCAATGGGCGTGCTGGGAAGGTATCCTGGGTTACTACAAGGACAAGGAAGCCTACCTGCAAGGCCAACTGGGCAACCCGGAAGGTGCTGACTCACCGAACAAGAAGTACTACGATCCGCGTGTATGGCTGCGTAAGGGCCAAGAGTCCATGATCGCCCGTCTGCAACTGGCGTTCAAAGAACTGAACGCTATCGACGTACTGTAAGTCTGATCCCTGCTCACGCAGCTTGGACTTTGAAAACACCGGCCTCTGGCCGGTGTTTTTTTATCTGCGCCATGAGTGAATAAAAGTAAGCATATGAAATAAAAGGCTTTCGTTTAGTTTAAAAAAGAATCAAAAATGTAAAAATAAGAAAGATTTAGTCTATAAGAGCTGTCTGATGTTCGAATTTACGCAACAGATTTAACGCTTTTCTATCGATAACATCTAAGGTGGCATTTTTTTATCACCGTAAGTTATCGGGGCGTCTATGAAACAATTCTCCAGTGCTCGTGAAGTTGTTGTAACTGCATTGAACAGCAAGGCTTTTATCGTCGCAGAGGATGGAACTCTGCAGCCATTGACTGTCGGGCAGCACATTCCGGCTGGAGTCATGGTTCAAGTCGCGGGGGATGGTGAGTTACGTACCGAGCCAGTTTCCCCGAAACCGGTGGAACGTGCCGACGATGCCGATACCCAGGTCGTTGCGGCCAACGCCCAACCGTCCGGGCTTTCTGATATTGAAAAGCTGCAACAATCGATCCTCGAAGGACTCGATCCGACACTTAAACTGGAGGCTACGGCCGCTGGTGGTGCGGTGGCAACCGCTGCTGGTGATGCATCCGGCTCGGGTAATGGTGGCTTCGTTGTTGTTGATCGAACTTCCGATTCGACCCTGGCGACGGCCGGGTTTGATACTTCGGATCAAGCTGCAACCACCACCACAACGGTCGCGCAATCGGCCAGCAGCACAACCACCGATAATGCCACCGACGTTAATAATGCCCCGACCAGCGCCGATCTGAGCCTGGATACCGATGAAGACACCCCGGTCACTGGCAGCATCATCGCCACCGATCTGGACGGCGATAGCCTGAGCTACAGCCTGAATGGCACTCCGGGCAATGGCAGTGTGACGCTGAATGCCGATGGCAGCTTCGTCTACACCCCGGCTAGCAACTTCAATGGCAGTGACAGCTTCAGTGTCACCATCAGCGATGGCAAGGGCGGTACCACGACCAGTACCGTAACCATTGGTGTGGCACCGCAGAACGATGCCCCGACCAGCACCGATCTGAGCCTGAACACCGATGAAGACACGCCGGTCACTGGCAGCATCACCGACACCGATCTGGATGGCGACAGCCTCAGCTACGCCCTGGGCGCGAACCCGGCTCACGGCAGCGTGAGCCTGAATGCCGATGGCACCTTCACCTATACTCCGGCCAAAGATTTCAACGGCAGTGACAGCTTTAGCGTCACCATCAGCGACGGCCAGGGCGGCACCACGACCAGTACCGTGACCATTGGTGTGGCACCGCTCAACGATGCCCCGACCAGCAGCAATGTCAGCCTGAACACCAATGAAGATACCCCGGTCACTGGCAGCATCACCGCCACCGATCTGGATGGTGACAGCCTGAGCTACGCCCTGGGCTCGAACCCGGCCAATGGCAGCGTAACCCTGAATGCCGACGGCACCTTCACCTATACCCCGGCCAAAGATTTCAACGGCAGTGACAGCTTTAGCGTCACCGTCAGCGACGGCAAGGGCGGCACCACGACCAGTACCGTGACCATCGGGGTGGCACCGCTCAACGATGCTCCGACCAGCACCGATCTGAGCCTGAACACCGATGAAGACACGCCGGTCACTGGCAGCATCACCGCCACCGATCTGGATGGCGACAGCCTCAGCTACGCCCTGGGCGCGAACCCGGCTCACGGCAGCGTGACGCTGAATGCGGATGGCACCTTCACCTATACCCCGGCCAAAGATTTCAACGGCAGTGACAGCTTTAGCGTCACCATCAGCGACGGCCAGGGCGGCACCACGACCAGTACCGTGACCATTGGGGTTCAGGGTGT
>NZ_JBVAYG010000029.1:0-3224 GCF_055413365.1 Pseudaeromonas sp. HNCC25DJ182
TGCTCTTTAACAATCTGGAAAAGCTGATTCAAAAAGTTCTAAATACTGTAACAAGCGTTTTGGAACTTCTTGGCGAAAACAAAATTGTTGTATCACAGTCCTTGTGATTACAGCCGCTTAAGTCGAAAGACTTCTTGGGGTTGTATGGTTAAGTGACTAAGCGTACACGGTGGATGCCTAGGCAGTCAGAGGCGATGAAGGACGTGCTAACCTGCGTTAAGTGTGGTCGAGCTGGTAAGAAGCATTGACACCACAATGTCCGAATGGGGAAACCCACTGCATTTATGCAGTATCGCAACATGAATACATAGTGTTGCGAGGCGAACCGGGAGAAGTGAAACATCTCAGTACCCCGAGGAAAAGAAATCAACCGAGATTCCCTCAGTAGCGGCGAGCGAACGGGGAGCAGCCCTTAAGCGTTGAATGCGTTAGTGGAACGGTCTGGAAAGTCCGGCGATACAGGGTGATAGCCCCGTACACGAAAACAAACTCAGCGTGAAATCGAGTAGGGCGGGACACGTGACATCCTGTCTGAATATGGGGGGACCATCCTCCAAGGCTAAATACTACTGACTGACCGATAGTGAACCAGTACCGTGAGGGAAAGGCGAAAAGAACCCCTGTGAGGGGAGTGAAATAGAACCTGAAACCGTGTACGTACAAGCAGTGGGAGCCGACTTGTTCGGTGACTGCGTACCTTTTGTATAATGGGTCAGCGAGTTACTTTCAGTGGCGAGGTTAACCGTATAGGGGAGCCGTAGGGAAACCGAGTCTTAACTGGGCGACTAGTCGCTGGGAGTAGACCCGAAACCGGGTGATCTAGCCATGGGCAGGTTGAAGGTGAGGTAACACTTACTGGAGGACCGAACCCACTAACGTTGCAAAGTTAGGGGATGACTTGTGGCTAGGGGTGAAAGGCCAATCAAACTCGGTGATAGCTGGTTCTCCCCGAAAGCTATTTAGGTAGCGCCTCATGTCTCACTACTGGGGGTAGAGCACTGTTTCGGCTAGGGGGTCATCCCGACTTACCAACCCGATGCAAACTCCGAATACCAGTAAGTGCAATCATGGGAGACACACGGCGGGTGCTAACGTCCGTCGTGAAGAGGGAAACAACCCAGACCGCCGGCTAAGGTCCCAAAGTTCTGATTAAGTGGGAAACGATGTGGGAAGGCTCAGACAGCCAGGATGTTGGCTTAGAAGCAGCCATCATTTAAAGAAAGCGTAATAGCTCACTGGTCGAGTCGGCCTGCGCGGAAGATGTAACGGGGCTCAAATCAGGCACCGAAGCCGCGGATTCATACTTTGTATGAGTGGTAGGGGAGCGTTCTGTAAGTCTGTGAAGGTGTGTCGTGAGGCATGCTGGAGATATCAGAAGTGCGAATGCTGACGTAAGTAACGATAAAGGGGGTGAAAAACCTCCTCGCCGGAAGACCAAGGGTTCCTGTCCAACGTTAATCGGGGCAGGGTGAGTCGGCCCCTAAGGCGAGGCTGAAAAGCGTAGTCGATGGGAAGCGGGTTAATATTCCCGCACTGACTGTTATTGCGATGAGGGGACGGAGAAGGCTAAGTGGGCCAGGCGTTGGTAGTCCTGGTGAAAGGAAGTAGGTGGTCGCGGTAGGCAAATCCGCTGCGGCGTTAACACTGAGACCCGAGACGAAGTATCTACGGATACGAAGTTACTGATGCCATGCTTCCAGGAAAAGCCTCTAAGCTTCAGATAACAGTGAACCGTACCCCAAACCGACACAGGTGGTCGGGTAGAGAATACCAAGGCGCTTGAGAGAACTCGGGTGAAGGAACTAGGCAAAATAGTACCGTAACTTCGGGAGAAGGTACGCTGTTGTTGGTGAAGGATGCACATCCGGAGCTGACGACAGCCGCAGTGACCAGGTGGCTGGGACTGTTTAACAAAAACACAGCACTCTGCAAACACGAAAGTGGACGTATAGGGTGTGACACCTGCCCGGTGCCGGAAGGTTAATTGATGGGGTTAGCGCAAGCGAAGCTCTTGATCGAAGCCCCGGTAAACGGCGGCCGTAACTATAACGGTCCTAAGGTAGCGAAATTCCTTGTCGGGTAAGTTCCGACCTGCACGAATGGTGTAACCATGGCCACGCTGTCTCCACCCGAGACTCAGTGAAATCGAAATTGCGGTGAAGATGCCGTATACCCGCGGCTAGACGGAAAGACCCCGTGAACCTTTACTACAGCTTGACACTGAACATTGAACCTACTTGTGTAGGATAGGTGGGAGGCTTGGAAGCGACGACGCCAGTTGTCGTGGAGCCGACCTTGAAATACCACCCTGGTATGTTTGATGTTCTAACCTCAGCCCGTTATCCGGGCCAGGGACAGTGTCTGGTGGGTAGTTTGACTGGGGCGGTCTCCTCCCAAAGAGTAACGGAGGAGCACGAAGGTTAGCTAATCACGGTCGGACATCGTGAGGTTAGTGCAATGGCATAAGCTAGCTTAACTGCGAGACGGACAGGTCGAGCAGGTACGAAAGTAGGTCATAGTGATCCGGTGGTTCTGAATGGAAGGGCCATCGCTCAACGGATAAAAGGTACTCCGGGGATAACAGGCTGATACCGCCCAAGAGTTCATATCGACGGCGGTGTTTGGCACCTCGATGTCGGCTCATCACATCCTGGGGCTGAAGTTGGTCCCAAGGGTATGGCTGTTCGCCATTTAAAGTGGTACGCGAGCTGGGTTCAGAACGTCGTGAGACAGTTCGGTCCCTATCTGCCGTGGGCGCTGGATGATTGAAGGGAGTTGCTCCTAGTACGAGAGGACCGGAGTGAACGAACCTCTGGTGTTCGGGTTGTCATGCCAATGGCACTGCCCGGTAGCTAAGTTCGGAATCGATAACCGCTGAAAGCATCTAAGCGGGAAGCGAGCCCTGAGATGAGTCATCCCTTGGACTTTAAGTCCACTAAAGGGCCGTTGGAGACTACAACGTTGATAGGTGGGGTGTGTAAGCGCGGTGACGTGTTGAGCTAACCCATACTAATTACCCGTGAGGCTTAACCATACAACACCCAAGAAGTTTTAGCGCTTGTTGCGGTAGAAGAACGAATTCAGCTTTTTTAGATTGACGATTTTGCCTGGCGGCGATAGCGCAGTGGAACCACCTGTACCCATGCCGAACACAGAAGTGAAACGCTGTAGCGCCGATGGTAGTGTGGCATTCGCCATGCGAGAGTAGGACACTGCCAGGCTCC
>NZ_JBVAYG010000031.1:0-1621 GCF_055413365.1 Pseudaeromonas sp. HNCC25DJ182
TAGCGTGCTTGAAATTGAATAGGCATATTACCGATAAAGAAATACATAGTCAGCCCTTTCCCTACTTGGCAGATCCAATATGATCCAACAGCAAATCAGTAATATCGCATTGGTCGTTGCGAATTATGACGATGCCATTGCTTTCTATACCCAAAAGCTACAGTTTAATTTGGTGGAAGATCGCGACTTGGGGGGTGGTAAACGTTGGGTGCTGGTGTCACCCCCCAACTCGAATGGCACGAACTTGCTGCTGGCCCAGGCGAGTAACGACGAGCAAGCGGCCTGTATTGGCAATCAAACCGGTGGCCGTGTGTTCTTATTTTTGCAAACCAATGACTTTTGGCGGGATTATCAGCTGATGAAGGCGAATGGCGTGGTCTTCAACGAAGAGCCGAGAGAGGAAGCATACGGAACCGTGGTGGTATTCCAGGATCTGTATGGCAATAAATGGGATTTGCTGCAGCTCAATAATAATCGGCCATAACAGGCGCCGGATAAACAGTTCAAACGGGTCTGAAATAAACCGCTTTAATCCAAAATCCAGCAATAACCAATATTCACACCTCGCCATCGACTGGCAAACACGGCTTTTGCTCATGCCGGTGACACCGAAACTCGAAGCCGTCTGTCGGGCCGTGTAATGACCCACTGAAATCCTGCTCAGGTCATAATGAGTGGAGATCACAGACATGAGCATCATGATGGAAGAAGAAATCAAACGTTGGACCGCCAAGCGCAAGACCGCGTTGGTCATGGACATAATCCAGGGCAAGACCACAGTTTCCGAGGCGGCTCGCGCCTTCGATTTAACTCCCTCTGAAATTGAGGAGTGGGTTAATGATGCCAAACAGGGCATGGAGAACGCTCTGCGCGCCAAGCCGTTGGATATCCGCGAGCAGTACGAGAAACAACTCAAAGAGCTTCAAGAGGCCTATGGCGAAGCCATGCTGGAGTTACGCGCCAGAAAAAAGTTGGCCTCCCTGCTCGGCGAGGACGACAGATAGTCGCCGATGTTCAGCAGGGATTACGCGCCGAGGGTACCGAAGTCTCCGTCAGTAAAATCTGTCGTTGGTTTGGCTTGCCGCGGCGCAGCTGGTATTACCGAAGCGTCAAGGCCGCGCCCAAGGTTCAGGAGCATCTGGTTACGCCGATCAAGGTCATGATCGAGGAGAATCCATCCTTCGGTTATCGAACCGTGGCGGCACTGCTGGGCTTCAACAAGAACACAGTACAGCGCATCTTCCAGCTCAAGGGGTGGCAAGTCCGCAAGCGCCCGGTCGGGTTTCGCCCACGGATCCAGGCCTTGCCATCGGTGGCGTCTGCCCCAAACCAGCGTTGGGCGACCGACCTCTACCGGATCTGGGCTGGACAGGATGGCTGGTGTTCGTTGGCCTTGGTGATTGATTGCCATACCCGAGAGTTGCTGGGTTGGCATCTATCGCGCAGTGGTAAATCTAAGACGGCCGAGGCGGCGCTGGAGCAAGCGCTGATAACCCGATTCGGATGCCTGGGACGGGTAACCACGCCGTTCTTGTTACGCAGCGACAATGGGTTGGTGTTTACCAGCCGCAACTACACCGCGCTGGTCAAAAGCTATGGGCTACAACAGGAGTTCATTACA
>NZ_JBVAYG010000032.1:0-1430 GCF_055413365.1 Pseudaeromonas sp. HNCC25DJ182
CAATGCTGTTCACTTAAGCGGAGCCGCTTTGCGATTTACCGGATATCGGGTCTTTGAAATCTTGACCGCCCTGGGCCGCGATGGCCTGGGGCGTTTTTCTATGAACATGCTGCCAATACAACCCCGTAACTCTTCCAACCGTCTTGGCGTATGCGCGGGCGACAAGGCTTCAGCCATGATTGCCAGCTGATTCGCGATAAACTGACTCGCAAATTTGAAGCTGATTTCGTTGGGCGCTCGTTGGTGGGCGACAGCAGCCTGACTGGCCTCCCTTCTGACCAAGTTGTATCCCAGCAGTAATCCCCATAACTCCTGATATACCAGCTCTACTTTCTTGCTCCTGAGTGTCATGGCGTTGTGTTGCATCGAGCTTTTGATATCCCTGAAGCCCAATTCGATTTCCCAGCGTTCGTGATACAGCGTGGCCACCTGTGCCGCACTGAACCGCGTCACTGGCAGCGAGGTGAACACCGTTTTCTCCTTGCCGGCCACCTCATAGGTGACTGCACGGACTTGCCATTGCTCGGGTAGGTCCGGATTTTTCTTGCGAGCCTGTGGGGATACGCTCATCTGCAAAAGGCGGTCACCGTCGCCATAATGTTCCAGCTCCGTATAGACCAATCCTCGACGTTCAGGAATGAGCCAATGCCGGTTAGCCCCCTCAGCCTGGATGCGAAGCAACAGGTCTGCACTGAAGAAACCCTTGTCCAGCAGGGTGACCGAGTTATCTGATAGAGAGTGGATGAACTCGCTGGCCAAGGGGATTTCGCCTCTGCAGTATGGGCTGATGGCAGCGTTGGCAATCACATGGGAGCGAACATTCATCAACGTGACGAGTCGCAACATTGGATAAGGGGTTTGCCGGTCTGTTGGTGTGTTACCGGAGCCGAAATGCGCTCTGAGTTCGGGGGTGTCCTGGGTTCGGAACAAGGCACCATCAACAGCAAAGACCTGTAAACCATGCCACTGGTCTTCGGGATACCGTTCAGGCCCCCAGACATTGGCGCATTGTTTGAAGAGCCACTCCAATGGTTGCTTGCCGAGTCGTTGGCGGGCCTGAGACAGCGCACTGTCAGCCAGTAACACATCATTGGCCAACCCCTCGGCGCAGATATTCAGACGGCGAGCGACTTCAGAGATAGGTTCATTGCGAAAGAAGGCCATCCCGACGACTAACCACAACACGAGGTCAGCAGGCAGGCGACGCCTGCGGATGGTGGCTTTATCAGACAGAGTGGCGGCGGCAATAATCCATTCATCTGGAATATGGTGGGTAAAGAGGTCCAATCTGGCCAGAGTTTCAGCAGATGCATCCATGGCATCATTCAGAGCATTCGCAATAGACATAAAAAAATCCGGAACCCAAGAGAGGCTCCGGATTTTCCTACAGCATGAGGATCGGTCAATAGATCCTTAACTGATCAGCATTG
>NZ_JBVAYG010000033.1:0-1414 GCF_055413365.1 Pseudaeromonas sp. HNCC25DJ182
AATCAATGGGATGGACTCCTCCCTTCTTTCGGCATCCAAGTGCCAGACTGGAAGCGTCAAACAAACAGTCAACAGAAGAAAGGAGTCCACCATGAACATTACCCGTATTGGCCTGGATTTGGCAAAGAACGTTATTCAGGTTCACGGTGTTGATCACGAGGGGAAAAAACGCTTAGCCCGTCTCCTCAAACGCGAGAAGATGATTGAGTTCTTTCAGAATCAACCTCCTTGTCTGATCGGGATGGAGGCTTGTGCCAGTGCTCACTTCTGGGCCAGAACCCTGATGGCCATGGGGCACCAAGTCAAACTTATCGCACCTCAATTCGTTAAACCCTACGTCAAAGGCAATAAGAATGACGCCAATGATGCCGAGGCGATCTGCGAAGCAGTCAGCCGACCCAATATGCGCTTTGTGCCGGTAAAGACGGTTGAGCAACAAAATATTCAAGCGCGCCACCGGGTCCGGCAAGAGTTGGTTCACCAGCGAACCGCTAAAGTGAATCAGATCCGTGGTTTGCTGAGTGAATACGGCATCGTGATTGCGTTGAGAGTGGAATCTTTGCGTAATGCTTTGCCGGATATTCTCGAAGATGCTGAAAACAGACTGACACCTGAATTTCGCGAATTGCTAAATGGCCTGCATGAAGACTTGATGCATCTGGATGACCGGATTGGCACGCAGGATCAGGCCATCAAAAGACTGGCCCAGGAGCATGAGGGCGCCAAGCGTTTGCAGCAATTACGTGGCATTGGCCCGATCACCGCGACAGCACTGATTGCGGCAATAGGCGATGGCCATCAGTTTGCACGCGGACGGGATGCGGCCGCCTGGTGCGGATTGGTACCCGGTCAGCACAGTAGCGGAGGAAAAAGTAAGCTACTGGGGATTAGCAAACGGGGTGACACCTACTTGCGCACCTTGCTAATCCATGGGGCCCGTGCAGTACTCAAAACCGCTCAGAGCAAAGACGACAGGCTGAGCCAATGGTTACAAAGCCTGTGCAGCCGGAGAAATAAGAATATCGCGGCCGTCGCACTGGCCAACAAGACGATGCGAATGGCCTGGGCGCTGCTAGTCAGCGGGAAAGATTACGAATCGAACTTTTGTCGAGAAAGCCAACTTGCCTGAGTCAGAGCCTGGCAAGTAGTCCCGTCACTGACGGGCGGACAAACGAGTACCAATCCTGACGATTGCGAAGCATGGAAAGTTGATGGCAAACAGGTCGAACCGACGTCTGGAAAACCTTATAGGTGCGATGTGCCAAAGAGCACGCCTAATCGTTCAGGACCAGACGCGCGAATAGCCCATTATGGCCCGGGTAATTGAGCCCAACTTAAAGGCCGGATATACGTGAGCAATCGAACCTAGAGCCAAAAACAAGACATGCTTGCAAGCCGGGAGGAGTCCATATAC
>NZ_JBVAYG010000034.1:0-1088 GCF_055413365.1 Pseudaeromonas sp. HNCC25DJ182
CGCGAATTCAGATAATAAATGCAACACCCATGGTGCATAGGAGAGAAGAGGCCAACTGCCGGTTCTGGTACGCTTTTTCTCGCCAAAGAAACAAAGCGGAACACCATGAGATACCAGCAGTTGACCGAAGGACAACGATACCAGATCGCCTGCCTTCATGACCATGGCTTGAGCCAAGCAATGATTGCCCGCAAGGTGGGTGTGCATCCATCCACCATTAGTCGCGAACTCCGTCGCAACCGGTGTGCGCAAGGTTATCAACCAGCAGAGGCTCATCAATCGGCCACCCTGCGACGATGTTCCAGCAGCAAATATCGTGTCCCGGAAGATACCCTTATTTTCGTGACCATGGCGTTGGCCGCAGACTGGAGTCCGGAGCAGATAAGCTCGGTCTGCAGGCGCATTGGTTGCCCTGTCAGTCATGAGTGGATCTACCGCTATGTGGCGCAGGATAAGGCCAACGGTGGCAAGCTGTTCCGTCACTTGCGGCAAGGCCACAAACGTTACCGTAAGGGACAGAATGCCAAGCGCTGCGTGATCCCCAACCCGGTATCGATCGATGAGCGCCCAGCGATAGTCGACTCTCGTAGCCGATTGGGTGACTGGGAGGTGGATACCGTTTCGGGCAAACAAGGTAGTGGTGCCATCGTGACACTGGCCGAGCGTAAGAGCCGACTCTACCTAGTGCAGTATGTGCCAGCCAAGACGGCAGCAGCAGTGGCCGATGCCATCATCTGCATGCTAGAGCCCTACAAGGCACATGTTCATACAATCACCGCGGACAATGGCAGTGAATTTGTGGAACATGAGCGAGTAGCCAAGGTGCTAAATGCCCAGTTTTACTTCGCGCATCCATACAGCGCGTGGGAGCGAGGTCTGAACGAGAACAGCAATGGCTTGTTGCGGCAGTATGTGCCCAAGGGCAGCGACCTGAGCCAGCTCAGCCCGGATGAGTTGTCGGCCTTCGAGCGGCGACTCAACCTCAGACCGCGCAAATGTTTGGATTTCAGGCAACCCCAGATCGTGTTTGATGAACTACGACAGGTTGCCTGATTTGGCGGGTGTTGCACTTCGAAGTTGAATTCGCG
>NZ_JBVAYG010000035.1:0-985 GCF_055413365.1 Pseudaeromonas sp. HNCC25DJ182
CGTAATGAACTCCTGTTGTAGCCCATAGCTTTTGACCAGCGCGGTGTAGTTGCGGCTGGTAAACACCAAGCCATTGTCGCTGCGTAACAAGAACGGCGTGGTTACCCGTCCCAGGCATCCGAATCGGGTTATCAGCGCTTGCTCCAGCGCCGCCTCGGCCGTCTTAGATTTACCACTGCGTGACAGATGCCAACCCAGCAACTCTCGGGTATGGCAATCAATCACCAAGGCCAACGTACACCAGCCATCCTGTCCAGCCCAGATCCGGCATAGGTCGGTCGCCCAACGCTGGTTGGGGGCAGACGCCACCGATGGCAAGGCCTGGATCCGCGGGCGAAACCCGACCGGGCGCTTGCGGACTTGCCACCCCTTGAGCTGGAAGATGCGCTGTACTGTGTTCTTGTTGAAGCCCAGCAGTGCCGCCACGGTTCGATAACCGAACGATGGATTCTCCTCGATCATGGCCTTGATCGGCGTAACCAGATGCTCCTGAACCTTGGGCGCTGCCTTGACGCTTCGGTAATACCAGCTGCGCCGCGGCAAGCCAAACCAACGACAGATTTTACTGACGGAGACCTCGGAACCCTCGGCGCGTAATCCCTGCTGAACATCGGCGACTATCTGTCGTCCTCGCCGAGCAGGGAGGCCAACTTTTTTCTGGCGCGTAACTCCAGCATGGCTTCGCCATAGGCCTCCTGAAGCTCTTTGAGTTGTTTCTCGTACTGCTCGCGGATATCCAACGGCTTGGCGCGCAGAGCGTTCTCCATGCCCTGTTTGGCGTCATTAACCCACTCCTCAATTTCAGAGGGAGCTAAATCGAAGGCGCGAGCCGCCTCGGAAACTGTGGTCTTGCCCTGGATGATGTCCATGACCAAAGCGGTCTTGCGCTTGGCGGTCCAACGTTTGATTTCTTCGTCCATCGTAATGCTCATGTCTGTGATCTCCACTCATTATGACCTGAGCAGGATTTCAGTGGGTCATTACA
>NZ_JBVAYG010000036.1:0-735 GCF_055413365.1 Pseudaeromonas sp. HNCC25DJ182
TCTAGTGCGTTGTGTAAATGGCTCTGACTTCGAACTCACGTTGCACAACACAGTGTTTTTGCTAAAAAACACTAAACTGGTGGGTTGTGAAGGGCTCGAACCTTCGACCAATTGATTAAGAGTCAACTGCTCTACCAACTGAGCTAACAACCCATTTTAAAACTTGGTGGTCGCTATTGGGATCGAACCAATGACCCCCTCCTTGTAAGGGAGGTGCTCTCCCAGCTGAGCTAAGCGACCTGGGATTATCTAGTGGGTTGTCTAAATGATTCGAATCTCGAACACATTGTTAACAACACCGCGTTTTCGACAACGCTACAAAGCTGGTGGGTTGTGAAGGGCTCGAACCTTCGACCAATTGATTAAGAGTCAACTGCTCTACCAACTGAGCTAACAACCCATTTGAAACTTGGTGGTCGCTACTGGGATCGAACCAGTGACCCCCTCCTTGTAAGGGAGGTGCTCTCCCAGCTGAGCTAAGCGACCTGGGACTATCTAGTGCGTTGTATAAATAGTTCGAACTTCGAACTCATGTTGCACAACACAGTGTTTTTGCTAAAACACTAAACTGGTGGGTTGTGAAGGGCTCGAACCTTCGACCAATTGATTAAGAGTCAACTGCTCTACCAACTGAGCTAACAACCCATTTTAAAACTTGGTGGTCGCTACTGGGATCGAACCAGTGACCCCCTCCTTGTAAGGGAGGTGCTCTCCCAGCTGAGCTAAGCGACCTGG
>NZ_JBVAYG010000037.1:0-673 GCF_055413365.1 Pseudaeromonas sp. HNCC25DJ182
GTCAGGCTGTCGCCATCATCGTCTGCGCCCACCACCGTAATGCCACTCACCACCAGACTGCCCGCATTCGGGTCATCCTGATGCAGCAGGTTGCCCAGCAACTCGGCTTTCACCGTCACATTGCCAGTCCCATCCACCGCGACGCTGCTCGCCCCGTCCAGGGTCAGCTTCAATACATCCTCACTGCCCACCGCACCGGTCAACGTCCGGCCATTCGGACTCAAGGTCCAGACCATGTTGTTGGTGTCGATGCCCGCAATGCTGATGCCACTCGGGTCACCAAACACGATGCTGTCAATCGCATCGGACCCCGCCTTGAACTGCAAGGTCCCCGAGCTGTCGGTTTCCGCCAACGAGGTCGGGTCAGTGCCCGTATCGCCACCCGGAACGGACAACGCGGCTTCGTCTACCGTCAGGTTGGCCGAGTTCACCTCGCCTCCCCAGGTCGGTCCATCGCCATCGGTAATGGTGATGGTCTGGGTGGCTTCATCCACATCCTGGTCACCATCGGTGGCCTTCAGGGTAAAGCTCACTTGTTGCAGGGTGTCATTGTCCAGATTATCGGCAGCAGCAAAGCTCCAGCTACCATCGTTCAGGACGGTCAGGATGCCCTTGCCAGTATCAATCTCCTCACCCAGCGCATAGCTCACGCCACCGACGATAACTGCGACCG
>NZ_JBVAYG010000038.1:0-438 GCF_055413365.1 Pseudaeromonas sp. HNCC25DJ182
TAGCTCACCACACCATCGCTAAAGCCGGTGATGGTCAGGCTATTGCCCAGTCCGCTACTCAGCGCCACCGGATTGGCCGCTGCATCTTGCAGTTGTGCCAGGGTGACCACGACGCCACCGATGGTAATGGATTGCAGACCATCCGGAGCCGAAACGCTGAAAGTGCCGTTCACGGTCAACGGCTCCTTGCTGGCATCCGAGCCGTTGGCCAAATCATCTTCGAATACCACCCCTTCACCGCCTTCGCCAGCTGGCGTCAGATCGGTGATGACAATGCCATCATCGCTGCCGGTGATAGTAATGGTCAGATTGGCGGTGCTGGTGTCGCCATCGGCATCGGTCAGGGTATAGCTGTAGACCTGAGTCAGCGTCTCGCCTTCGGTCAGAGCCTGCACACTCGGGTTACTGTTGTTCAGAGTAAAGCTGTACTCACCATTG
>NZ_JBVAYG010000039.1:0-312 GCF_055413365.1 Pseudaeromonas sp. HNCC25DJ182
GGCGACTGCGGCGCCGGTGGTGACCATCGTCGAGGACAGCAACAATGACGGCGTCATCAGCCGTACCGAAATCAGCGGCAAGGTGGATGTGAGCGTGGCCCTGCCAGCCGGAGCGGTGGTCGGTGACACCCTGAAGGTGAGTGGCCAGGCGGACCATGTGCTGACGGCCGAGGACCTCACGGCCGGCAGTGTCCGCTACCAGTACGACCGTCCGGCGGATGGTCAGTCCCTGAGTGTCACCGCCAGCGTGGTCGACCAGGCGGGCAACGTCTCGGCCGAGCACAGCGACAGTGCGACCATGGGGGATACCAC
>NZ_JBVAYG010000040.1:0-294 GCF_055413365.1 Pseudaeromonas sp. HNCC25DJ182
TTCTCCAGCTCCAGAGTGCCCAGTGCACTTTCGACCGTTTGCGGGGTTACCACAGCGCCATCGGCACCTTGGGTGTCCGAGGTCAGAACGTTACCCTCGATCGTCAATAGCTCGGCATCCTCCGCGATGCTGGCACTGTCGGCCACGGCGGTCGGCACATCATCAACAATCTGGATGCTCAGGTTGCTGCTGGCGGTATCGCCATCCCGATCGGTGACCAGAATGCTGGTGTTATCCAGCAACACATCGTTGCCAGCTTCGGGATGGGTTTCATTGCCCAGCAGGGTATAGGTG
>NZ_JBVAYG010000041.1:0-256 GCF_055413365.1 Pseudaeromonas sp. HNCC25DJ182
GACTTCCAAAGAAGTCAAACTGATAGCCTTGTACCAAAGCTATTAGTTTGTCTTCTACATCAAGCAAGAGAAATGGTGGAGCCATGCGGGATCGAACCGCAGACCTCCTGCGTGCAAAGCAGGCGCTCTCCCAGCTGAGCTATGGCCCCAATGAAGTGGTGGGTCTGAGTAGACTCGAACTACCGACCTCACCCTTATCAGGGGTGCGCTCTAACCACCTGAGCTACAGACCCACTTCAAGAGTTGCTCTCTTTAT
>NZ_JBVAYG010000042.1:0-211 GCF_055413365.1 Pseudaeromonas sp. HNCC25DJ182
TGATTTCGTAAGAAATCAGAGATAAACATACCGTTTATCTCTGCATTCTCGAGCGAATATGGCGTCCCTTAGGGGATTCGAACCCCTGTTACCGCCGTGAAAGGGCGATGTCCTAGGCCTCTAGACGAAAGGGACGAATTTTCGCTTATCAGCGCTGCGCGCCAATGAAAATTCGACAAGGCGCTACGCCTCGTTCGAAGTGCTCTCTCTA
>NZ_JBVAYG010000043.1:0-210 GCF_055413365.1 Pseudaeromonas sp. HNCC25DJ182
TACCTATACCCTGCTGGGCAATGAGGCCCATCCCGATACTGGCAACGATGTGCTGTTGGATAACACCAGCATTCTGGTCACCGATCGGGATGGCGATACCGCCAGCAGCAACCTGAGCATCCAGATTGTCGATGACGTGCCAGAGATCAGCATTGCCGCCACCCCGAACACGGTGGTCGAGGGCGAGAGCCTGACGACCGGAACCTGGAG
>NZ_JBVAYG010000044.1:0-202 GCF_055413365.1 Pseudaeromonas sp. HNCC25DJ182
TTCCAACAACACCGTTGTTTTTACAACACGACTAAATTGGTGGGTTGTGAAGGGCTCGAACCTTCGACCAATTGATTAAGAGTCAACTGCTCTACCAACTGAGCTAACAACCCGTTTAAAACTTGGTGGTCGCTATTGGGATCGAACCAATGACCCCCTCCTTGTAAGGGAGGTGCTCTCCCAGCTGAGCTAAGCGACCTGG